>CANAZG010000019.1 GCA_947365965.1 uncultured Clostridia bacterium | reverse complement strand
TCGTCCATATCATCACCCTACCTCATTATACCATATTTTTGTGAGACAGGCGTGTGGGGGAGGAGCCTCCACATGGGATGCAGACCATAGAACAGGTCCGCAATCCGCCTGCGTTTCCATAAAAATGCCGCAGATTTTCAAAACCTGCGGCATGAGACACAATATGACAGGCAGGGTGCCGGAGACGCAGACGCTTTACAGGGCGCCTCTTTGCAGCAGCACAACCGTCTCCACATGCCTCGTTCGTGGGAACAGGTCCACCGCCGCGGCCCGGGCCGCCCGGTAGCCCGCCTCCGCGAAGCGCCGGATGTCCCGCCCCAGCGTACCCGGATCGCAGGAGACATACACCACCCGCTCGGGACCCATGGCGGCGACGGCGGCAATGACCTCCTCGCCCAGCCCCTTCCGGGGCGGGTCTACCACCACCACCTGGGGCCGGAGCGCCTCCGCCGCCAGCCGGGCGGCGGTCTCCCCCGCGTCCCCCAGCAGGAACCGGACGTTTTCCACGCCGTTGAGCCGGGCGTTCTCCTCCGCGTTCTCCACGGCAGCCGCCACGATCTCCGCGCCCACGGCCTGCCCCGCCTGCCGGGCCATCACCAGCGTGATGGTCCCCGCGCCGCAGTACAGATCCAGCGCCGTCTCCCGGCCCGTCAGTCCGGCAAACTCCACCGCCTTCTCGTACAGCCGCTCCGCCTGGGCCCGGTTGACCTGATAGAAGGACGGCACGCTCAGTCGGAAGCGCAGGCCGCACAGGGTGTCCGTCAGCGTGTCCTCCCCCCACAGCGTCCTGTACCGCTCCCCCAGCACCACGTTGGTGTCCCGGTCATTGGTGTTGAGCACCACGCCCACCGTCTCCGGGCAGGCCGCCCGGATGCGTTCCACCAGCGCCGCCTCCCGGGGCAGGGCCTCCCCGTTCACCACCAGACAGACCAGGGCCCGGCCCTCCCGGCTGGTGCGCACGTAGATATGCCGCAAAAGCCCCTGGCGGGTCCTCTCATCGTAGGCCGGGACGCCCTCCACCCGCAGATATTCCTCCACCGCCCGGGCCACGGCGTTGGCCTGCTCCGCCTGGAGTCGGCAGTCCGCGGCCGGCACCACGTCGTGGCTCCGGGCCCGGTAGAACCCGGCGCGGCCCTCTGGGCTCACGGGGAACTGGCTCTTGTTGCGGTAGCCGTCCACCGCCTGGCTGCCCAGAATCTCCTCCACCGGGATCTCCGCCCCGCCGATGCGGCGCAGGGCGTCCTCCACCCGCTGACGCTTGGCCTCCAGCTCCTCCTCGTAGGAGACGTGCCGAAAGTCGCAGCCGCCGCAGGCGGGGTAGTGGGGGCAGTCCGGCTCCCGCCGGGCGGGGGAGCGGGTCAGGATCTCCTCCACCCGGCCGTAGGCCACGTTTTTCAGTACCTTCAGGATGCGCACGGCGCACGCCTCGCCCCGCACGCCGCCGTGGATGAACACCACCTGTCCCTCCGCCCGGGCCACCCCCAGCCCCTCGGCGGTGTAGCCGGTGACGGTGACAGTGTGGACCTGATTTTTTTGAAGCTGCGCCATAAAAACCTCGCTGCGTGTTCCGCCCGCAGGCGGGAAATCCGGAGGCTACGCCTCCCACTTGTCGATGAGCTGCTTGAGCTGATCGGCAAACCGGGCCAGATCCTTGTTGGTGCGGCCCTTGCTGCGGAGAATGACCTCCTGGAGCAGCTTGCCCACAGCCGCCAGACGCTGGTAGGCGCTGGAGATTTTGCCGCCGTGGGCAGCCGCCCGCCGCTCGGGCAGGTAGCCCCGCTCCAGCTGAACGCCGGCGGCCAGATCGTAGACCTCGGTGTACTGGGGCGCGTGGGCGTTCATGCCCAGATGCTGTAAGCTCTCGGCAAAGTAGGGGGCCACCTCCCGGTCCCCGTGGACCACAAAGACATGGGCGGGGTTCTCAAAGGACTGGGCCCACTCCAGCAGATGATCCCTGTCCGCGTGGCTGCTCAGGCCCTTGAAATTCACAATTTCCGCCTGCACCGCCACCTCCTCGCCGAAGAGCTTCACCGTCTCCGCCCCCTCCAGCAGGGTGCGGCCCAGGGTGCCCGGGGACTGGAAGCCCACGAAGACAATGGCGCTCTCTCTGCGCCACAGGTTGTACTTCAGGTGGTGGCGGACCCGGCCCGCGTCGCACATGCCGGAGGCGGAGATAATCACCTTGGGCGTCTTATCCGTGTTGAGCATCTTGGACTCCTCCAGGGACTCGGTCATGTGGAGCCCTGGGAAGGAGAACATGTCCGTACCCTCCCGCACCAGCTGCAAAGCCTCGTCGTCCAGGTAGCCCCGCAGGTCGCCGGAGAAGATGGTGGTGGCCTTGCTGGCCAGGGGGGAGTCGATATACACTGGGAAGTCCTGCACGGATTTCACCAGATGCTCCTGCTTGATGCGGCGCAGGAAGTAGAGGATCTCCTGGGTGCGGCCCACGGCGAAGGCGGGGATGATGACGTTGCCGCCCCGGCCCAGGGTGCGGTCAATGACCTTGGCAAGCTCGGAGGTGTAGCTCCACACCTCCTGGTGGTTCCTGTCGCCGTAGGTGGACTCCATGACCACGTAGTCCGCCCGGGTGAGCAGCACCGGGTCCCGGAGGATGGGCTGGTTGAGGTTGCCGATATCGCCGGAAAACACGATGGTCTTGCGCACGCCGTTTTCCGTCAGATCCATGGTGATGCTGGAGGAGCCCAGCAGGTGCCCGGCGTCGCTGAAGGTGACCGTCACCCCCTCGCAGAGCGGGAAGGGGACGTTGTAGCGCCGGGTGTGGACAAAGCCCTGGACCAGCTCCGCGTCCCGGATGGTGTAGAGGGGCTCCACCAGGGGCCGGCCCGCCCGCAGGTTCTTGCGGTTGGTGTACTCCGCGTCGGACTGCTGGATGTGGGCGCTGTCGATGAGCATGATCTCCATGAGCCGGGCGGTGATCCGGGTGGTCCAGATCTGGCCGGAGAAGCCCTGGCGCACCAGCAGGGGAATGCGGCCCGTGTGGTCGATGTGGGCGTGGGTCACCAGGACGTAGTCAATGGTGTTGGGGGCGAAGGGCAGCTCCCGGTTGTCGATCTCGTCCCGGCCCTGCTGGAGGCCGCAGTCGATGAGGATCCGCTTGCCGTTGATCTCCAGGCAGTGGCAGCTGCCGGTGACGCACTGGTCCGCGCCAAAAAAGCTGAGTTTCATTGTGGGGCCCTCCTTATTTGATATACTCCATTGTAGCACAATGTCCAGCAATTGACAATAGCGTCGAAGGGGGATTGTGCAGGGCGACGAAAATCGATCCTACAGCAGGGCCCGGTACTCCTCCAGCGCCGCCAGCCCCGCCTCCGTCACATGGTAGAGGTACCGCCGGCCGCCGGGCTCCGGCTCCCGGCCAAACCAGCCCAGCACGTTCCTGCCCAGGATGGCGGCGATCCCCTCCCCGCCCCCCAGCTCCCGCACCTCCTCGGCCCGCAGGGGGCCCCTCTGGCGCAGGATGTCTGCGGCCCGCAGGGACTGCTCCTTGTAGGCGGTGAGAATCTTCTGCCGGGTCACGCCGCCGGTGTTGGCGCTGCCGGTGCGGCCCTGGTGCTCCCGGATCACCGCCCGGCGGCGTCTGCTGTCCCGGCGGGGCGGGGCCGCCTCCCTGGGGTGGACCGCCACGTCCACCTGGGCGAGGCCCTTGGAGGTAAAGCCCACAAAGATGAGCCCCAGCTCCAGCCGGCGGCACAGGCGCTCCATGTCCCGGATATGGGGGGCACGGTAGCCCCGCTTGGGCAGGGGCACGGCCACGTAGACCCCGTCCGCCACCCGCTGCCGGTCCAGGGCCTGATAGATGAGCTCCAGGGTGAACCCCCGCTTGAGCTCCACCACGATCAGCTCCCCGTCCCGCAGGGCGGCGATATCGCAGTCCTTGACCTCCCCCTTCACCTGGTAGCCCAGGTTCTCCAGGTAGTCCCGCACAGGGCCGTAGAGGTCCCTCTCCCGCAGCGGCTCCATCAGTACCCCCGCCTCCGGTCCACCAGATTCTCCAGGGGCTCTCCGGCGGCGTAACGGCCCAGGTCCCGGCAGAACATGTCCACGTCCAGACCGCAGGTGAGGCCCAGGGCCATGTTCCCGGACACGTGGGGGGTGAGGATGGTGTTGGGGCATTGCCAGAGGGGGTGGTCCGGCGGCAGGGGCTCCGGCTCCATCACGTCCAGGGCCGCCCCGGCCAGCCGCCGGGCCGTCAGGGCCTCCACCAGGGCCGGCTGGTCAATGGCGGCCCCCCGGCCCACGTTCACCACCAGGGCCTGGGGCCCCAGCAGGGCGATGCGCTCCCTGGAGAGAATACCCGCCGTCTCCGCCGTGGCGGGCAGGGCCATCACCAGGGCGTCCGCCTGGGGCAGGAGCTCATCCAGCCGCCCGATGGGGAGGACCCGGTCAAAGGCGGGCTCCTCCGCCCGGCCGCTGCGGCACACGCCGGTGACGGAGGCCCCCAGGGCCTTCAGCCGCCGGGCGGCGCTGCGCCCCACGTCCCCGGTCCCCAGCGCCACTACCCGGCTGCCGGTGAGGGAGCGGATGGGAGTGAGGCAGGGCCAGCTCCTCTCCGCCAGAGCGGACTGATACTCCGGCATCCGCCGCAGCAGCATCAGCAGCACCATGACGATGTGCTCGGCAATGGCGGGGCCGTAGGCCCCAGAGCTGTTGGAGAGCAGGCAGCCCTGGCTGGGCCAGATAGCCTCGTCCAGGTACTTCTCCACCCCGGCGAAGTCGCTGCACAGCCAGCGCAGGCGGTCCGCCTGTTTCAGCCACGCGGGGTCCGGGTGGCCGTAGATGACCTCGTAGTCCCCGATCCGGTCCAGAAGGGCCGCGCTGTCCCGACTGCAGTCGTAGAAGTCCAGGTCAAAGCCCTGTTCCGCCGCCGCCGTCCGGAGCTGGGCCCGGTAGCGGTCATTCATGAAGCTCACGTATACGGCGATTTTTCTCATAGCCGGATGACCTCGTTTCGTTATGTATCGTATTTCTGCTGCCTTTTATGGTAAAGAATACAGGGCGGCTGACGCGCCTGAGGGGCCGCCGGATCATAGGCGCGCCAGAATCGCCTCGGCAATCCGCAGGCCGTCGGCGGCGGCGGACATGATGCCCCCGGCGTAGCCCGCGCCCTCGCCGCAGGGCCACAGACCCCGAATAGCGCTCTGGCCCTCCCTGTCCCGAAGGATGCGCAGGGGGCAGGAGGACCGGGACTCCACCGCCGTGAGCACTGCGTCCGGGTCCCCGTAGCCCCGGACTTTTCTGTCCAGAATGGGCAGGGCCTGGGCCAGGGACTGGCAGACAAACTCCGGCAGCACCTGCCACAGATCGCACCAGCGCACCCCCGGGCGGTAGGTGGGCGTCACCCGGCCGGGGCCGGCGGAGGGCCGGCGCAGCAGAAAGTCCTCCACCCGCTGGGCGGGGGCGATGAAGCCGCCGCCTCCGGCGGCGTAGGCCCGCTCCTCCAGGGCCCGCTGGAAGGCGATTCCCGCCAGGGGGCCCTCCCCCGGGAAGTCCTCTGGGGTCACGCTCACCAGCAGGCCGCCGTTGCAGTTGACCTTGTCCCGGGCGTAATCGCTCATGCCGTTGGTGACCGCCCGGCCCGCCTCGCTGGCCGCCGCTACCACCTCCCCGCCGGGGCAGACGCAGAAGCTGAACACTCCCCGGCCGCTCTCCAGGTGGCAGCTGAGCTTGTAGCTGGCAGCCGGGAGGCGGGGGTGGCCCGCCAGGGCCCGGTACTGGGCCAGGTCAATGTCCGCCTGCCGGTGCTCGATGCGCACCCCCACCGCCAGGGCCTTGGGCTCCAGGGGCACCCCGGCGGCGTGGAGCATCTGGAAGGTGTCCCGGGCGCTGTTTCCCAGGGCCAGCGCCACGTGGTCCGCCGTCAGGCGGCAGGGGCCCTCCGGCCCCTCTATATCCAGGGCCCGGACCCGGTCCCCCTCCAGCGCCAGACCCGTCAGGCGGCAGCCGAAGCGGATGTCGCAGCCCAGCTCCAGGAGCTCCCGCCGGAGGCTGGTCAGAGCGCGGCGCAGGTAGTCCGTGCCCACGTGGGGCTTGGCGTCCCAGAGGATGGTCTCCGGCGCGCCGTGGGCGGTCAGGGTCTCCAGAATGAACCGATGGCGCATATCCCGGGTGCCGGTGTTCAGCTTGCCGTCGGAGAAGGCCCCCGCGCCCCCCTCGCCGAACTGGACATTGGACGCGGGGTCCAGCGTCCCGGAGGACCAGAACCGTTCCACATCCTCCTGCCGCCGCTCCACGTTCCACCCCCGCTCCAGCAGGATGGGCGGCGCGCCGCACCGGGCCAGGGCCAGGGCGCAGAAGAGGCCCCCGGGCCCCGCGCCCACCACCACGGGCCGGGTCCGGGGGGCGGAGACGGCGGGGGGCAGCCGGTAGACCGCCTCCGTGGCTGGGAATACGCCCCTGTTCCGCCGCCGGCGGAGGACCTTGTCCTGGTTCTTCACCGCCGCCTGGAGGGTGTAGACAAACCGCACCCCCTCCCGGGCGTCGATGGCTTTGCGGAGGACCCGTATTTCCCCGATCTCCGACGCCGGGACCCCCAGGGCCGCCGCCGCCTTCCGGGGAAGGAGGGCCTCGTCCTCCTCCAGGGTCAGCTTGATGTTCTCAATTTGCAGCATCTTGTTACCGCCGTTTCTGTTTTTAATCGTGGTCATTCTTTTCTTTTATAAAAGAAAAGAATCAAAAGAAAATTTTAGAGGTGGGCTTCCTGCTGCTGCGGGATTATCGGCAGGGCGTCCAGCCGTCCGGACCGGCAGGCGATCAGCTGGGCGGCCACGGATACCGCCACCTCCGCCGGGGTCTCCCCGCCGATGGGCAGGCCGATGGGGGACCGGACCCGGTCGATCTCCTGGGCCGTGAAGCCCTCCGCCAGCAGGCGCTCCCGGGTGGCGGCCGCCTTTTTCCGGCTGCCGATGCAGCCGATATACCTGGCCGGGGTGCGGAGGGCCTGTGAGAGGACCTGATAGTCCCCCTGGTGGCCCGGGGTCATGATGACCAGGTAGTCCTCCGCCGTGATGGGGTCCAGCCGGGCCAGGGCCTCCCGAAAGGGGCCGGAGACCCGCGCCGCCGCATCGGGGAAATATTCCCGGTCCACCGCACCGGGCCGCTGGTCATAGACCGCCACCCGGAACTCCGCCATGGCCAGAATCCCGGCCAGCGCCTGGGAGACGTGGCCGGCGCCGAAGAGGTATACGGTACCCGGCCGGACAAGGGGCTGGGCGAAGAGGGTCCGGGCCCCCTGCCGCTCCAGCCGGCCCCGGCCCGCCAGCAGCCCCTCCAGGGTCTCCGGCGGCAGGTCCAGGCCCCGCAGGCCGTTTTGCCGGTCATAGGTCCCCATGCGCCACCCGGCCCCCTCCGCCGCCGTGACCAGCCAGGAGGGCCCCGGCCGGTCCAGCAGGTCCAGAATCCGGGCCGCCGCCTCCCGGGCGTCCCTGTCAGCAGGGTCAAAGTACTGGAAAAAGATTTCCACGTCCCCGCCGCAGATCATGCCGATGTCGGCGATCTCCCCGGCGGAGAGGCGGTAGGTCTCAAAGCAGGACCGCTTCTCCGCCAGCATGGACAGCGCCAGGGCCTCGGCCCGCCGCTCCACCTCGCCGCCGCCCACCGTGCCGGCCGCTCTGCCCGCCGCCGTCACCAGCATCCGGGCCCCCGCGCCCCGGGGGGTGGAGCCCCGGCTGGCCGCGATGGTGCAGAGCACCGCGCCCCGGTCCAGCTGGGCCGCCAGGGTACTGAACAAATCTTTCATGGCCCGCCCCTCCTACGGCCGCTCCCGGATGGTCACCGCCACCCGGTCCCCGGGACCCTTGCCGATGCTGCGCTGGATGTCCTTGCGGATGCCGATGATGTGGCACACGGACCCGTCCTCGTTCTTCACGCCCATGTTGACCAAGCTGCCCTCGTAGACCACACTGTCAAAGGTGGCCCGGACCTTCACCCGCCCCCGTCCGAACTCCTGGCGCAGGTCGTAGGGGAAGCGGACAAAGGCCCCGCCCTTGTCCGGGACGGGCTCGATCAGAGCGGTAAATTCATAGGTCTTTTCGTTCATAAAACCATCTCCTGCTGTATGATCCCAAAGGAATATATCGTATTTTGCACTCAAAGACGAGGTAAAGGAAGCCGAGCAAATCCGCAGAAACGTTTATAGTATTATGCGCCAGGAACAGCGGGAACAGCAGCCATACAGAAACCAAAACAAGGAATGATAAAGTTCCAGATAGAAGCCCTTGATTTTGGGGTTCCTTTAGTTTATACTTAAGAAGTCCCAAAGTAGGAGGTGACAAATTTTGGGTGATAAAAAAATGGGGCGTCCTACTGACAATCCAAAACCCTATCACATGACCGTAAAATATGATGAGGAATGCAAGGAAATTCTTGAGCAATATTGCAAACAAGAACAGGTTCCCCGTATGGAAGCGGCGCGGCGAGGGATTAAGAAGTTAAAGGACGACCTGAAAAAATGATGGGAAGTGGCGCACTCCTACCAAGAACCACACCACTTCCCCAGCCGACTATTGCCAAAAGGCAAAAGTGACGTAAATACTATATCATGCGTCAGCTTTCCTTTCAAGTAATATCGGACAAAAAGGGAAAGGACGGTTCAAACGAGGTAAAGGAAGCCGAGCAAATCCGCAGAAGCGTTTACAGTATCATGCGCCGGGAGCAGCGGGAACAGCAGCCACACAGAACGCAAGGTGTCGTTTTATAAATCATGTGAAAATGGGTGTTGACAATTTGGGGTCCAAGTTGTAAAATTAACTTGTACCCCAAGTTGGAGGTGACGCTGTTTGGCACGCAAAAAGCCAGGCCCCCATCCAGAGAAACCACTGGACACTCAGATTAAAACACGAGCCGACAAGGAAACAATGGAAAAAATTGAGTATTGCATGACAAAACTCAATATCACACGCTCTGAGGTTTTAAGACGCGGTGTTCACAGCCTGTATGAGAGCCTACAAGAAAAATGATGGGAAGTGGCGCACTCCCACAAAGAATCCACCACTTCCCCAGCCGACTATTGCCCAAAGGCAAAAGTGACGTAAATATTATATCATGCGTCATCTTTCCTTTCAAGTAATATCGGACAAAAAGAAAGGACGGTTCAAACGAGGTAAAGGAAGTCGAGCAAATCCGCAGAAGCGTTTACTGTATCATGCGTCAGGAGCAGCAGCCACGCAGAAACCAGAACAAAGAATTATAAAACCCAAAAGAGAAACCATTAACTTTGCGACGTCGGTAAGTTATAATATTAGTGACCCCAAAAAGTGAGGTGATAATTGTTGGGGAATAAAAAAATGGGACGTCCTACCGATAACCCGAAGGACATTTCTCTCAAAGTCCGCCTTGATAAAGAAACGGCTGAGAAGCTAGACGAGTGTGTTGAAGAACTTGAAGTATCAAAAGCGGAAGTTGTTAGGCGTGGTGTCCATAAGGTACATGACGATCTCAAGAAGAAATAGAAGGAAGTGGCGCCCACTCGCTAAAGTATCACGCCACTTCCCCAGCCGACTATTGCCCAAAGGCAAAAGCGACGTAAATATTATATCATGCGTCAGCTTTCCTTTCAAGTAATATCGGACAAAAAGGAAAGGACGATTCAAACGTGGAAAACATTCTGGAAATGCTCTACAATCTGCCCCGCGAGAAAATTCACGCGCAGGACGCGCCGTTTGTCAGAACGGCGCGTATCAAAAGCGAACATCTGGAATTGCTCGCCGCTTCTATGACAGACGAGCAAAAAGACCTGCTGGATGCATACTTAGATGCCAGCTGTAAAGTCGAGGACATGATGGACTTTGACCGCTTCCGTTTTGCGTTCCATTTTGGGGCGCAGCTTATGGCGGAACTGATAGAGGGCAGGGGGGATGTGTTATGAGAGAATCCATGATACGCGAACTCTACTATGGCAACGTCAGCCCGTGGGAGCGCAGGCGTGTGTACTCCCCTGAACGTATCGCGCTTACTGATAAAATTGATGACATAGTACAGCATTTCAAAAACCTGCTGTCACCTGAAGAATACAAGAAGTTTGCGGAAATGCAAGAATTGGAATCGCAGGCTGACGCAGAAGATGCGGTAGATCTTTTTGAACATGCCTTTTGTCTGGGCGTACGTCTG
This sequence comes from uncultured Clostridia bacterium, assembly GCA_947365965.1. Classification (GTDB taxonomy): domain Bacteria; phylum Bacillota; class Clostridia; order Oscillospirales; family Oscillospiraceae; genus Pelethomonas. Next base: position 32,486 of record CANAZG010000019.1, on the reverse strand, counting down.
ATGATTGACATTTTCGGCTATAACGAGAAATGATTGACCGGGCAGGAAAGTAAATTGCGAATAAAGAGAGGATTGCCATATGGCGGTCCTCTCTTTCGCCGCTCCGCCGATCCAGCCTGTCATTTCACCGCCGAAAACGGCCCCTAACCGTCCATAGGGATTTTTTCCCCTGTGGATGGGTAGCGGAACCCCTGAAAATGAAAAGCCTGATCCTTGACATATTCTGCCCCACATGCTAAAATAAATGTCCTTTTTGTCCCGGAGTTCCCACTCCGGCTCTGGAAAGAGGGCAGCTCCGCTCTGGACGGGGAAGGCTCGTGACCTCCTGTTCAGCTTGCGGGCGGAGCTGTCTCCCGCCGGCCTTTAAGGCCATGATGGCGCGCCTGATCGCCATCCGCTGGTCTGACCGCCCCGGGGCCATCTTTCAGACAAGGAGCAAAAGACAATGATCGAAATGAAAGGAATCTCAAAGACCTACCGGGTCCGGCGGCGGGAGGCCGGCCTGGGCAGCGCGGTGAGAAGCCTCTTCTCCCAGGACTACACGGACATACCAGCCCTGCGGGAGATGACCTTCTCCATCCCGGACGGCCAGATCGTGGGCTACATCGGGCCCAACGGTGCGGGCAAGAGCACCACCATCAAGATCCTCAGCGGCATTCTCCGGCCCGACAGCGGAACCTGCACCGTGGACGGCCTCACCCCCTGGACGGACCGGAAGCGCCACGTGGCCCGGCTGGGGGTGGTCTTCGGCCAGCGGAGCCAGCTGTGGTGGGACGTGCCGGTGATGGAGTCCTTCCTGCTGCTGCGGGACATCTACCGGACCCCGGAGGCCTCGTTCCGGGAAAACCTGGACCGGCTGACGGACCTGCTGGAGCTGGGGGATCTGCTCAAAACCCCGGCCCGGATGCTGTCCCTGGGCCAGCGGATGCGGTGCGAGATCGCGGCGGCCCTGCTCCACGGGCCCCAGGTCCTCTTTCTGGACGAGCCCACCATCGGCCTGGACGCGGTGAGCAAGCTGAAGGTCCGCTCCTTCATCCTGGAGCAGAACCGGCTCTGCGGAACCACGGTCCTGCTCACCACCCACGACATGCAGGACATCGACGCCCTGTGCTCCCGGGTGCTCCTCATCGGCAAGGGCCAGCTCCTCCTGGACGGGGACACGCCCCAGATCCGCGCCATGGCCGGGGAGAACCTGTCCACCGAGGAATCGGTGGCGGATCTGTACCGCCGCTTCGGCATCTGAGGGGGGCGGGCACATGAAAAAATATCTGTCCTTCTTCCGGATGCGGATCATGGCCGGGCTCCAGTACCGAGCCGCGGCCCTGGCGGGCATGAGCACCCAGCTGGTGTGGGGGGCCATGGAGATCCTGCTCTATCGGGCCTTCTGGCTGGAGCACCCGGATCGGTTCCCCATGGGCATGGAGGCCCTGGCCTCCTATATCTGGCTCCAGCAGGCCTTTCTCACCCTGTTCGCCCTGTGGAACTGGGAATTTAATATTCTGGAGTCGGTGAAAACCGGGTCCGTGGCTTACGAGCTGCTGCGGCCTGCGGACATCTACGGCATGTGGATGGCCCAGTCTGTGGGGAACCGGCTGAGCCGGGCCGTGCTGCGGATGGTCCCGGTGCTTCTGGTGGGCGCCCTCATCCCCGGGCCCTACGGCCTGCGCCTGCCCGCCTCCCCGGCGGCCTTCGGCTTGTTTCTGCTGTCCGCTGTGCTGATGGTGCTGGTTGTGTGCGCCTACAGTCTGCTGGTCTACGCCCTGACCTTCTATCTGACGGACCCCAACGGCATCATGGTGCTGTCGGTGGCCCTGGCGGACCTGCTGGGCGGGGCGATCGTACCCCTGCCCTTTCTGCCCGACGGCCTGCGGCAGATTGCCGCCCTCAGCCCCTTCGGGTCCATGCAGAACGTGCCCCTGCGGATCTTCAGCGGGGACATCCCCCTGGCGGCGGCCCCGGCGGCCATGGGGCTTCAGGTGTTCTGGGCGGCGGCCCTTATGGGGGCCGGGTACGCGCTCACAAAAACCGGCCTGCGCCGGGCAGTGATTCTGGGGGGCTGAGAGATGAAGCTATACCTTAAATTTCTGTCCATCCATCTCCGCTCCGCCATGACCTACCGGAGCTCCTTCCTCCTCAGCTGCCTGGGTCACCTGCTCATCACCACCAACGTGTTTCTCAGCGTGGTGTTTCTGCTGGACCGCTTTGACAGCATCGGCGGCTACACCCTGCCTCAGCTGGCCCTGTGCTTCTCGGTGATCCTGGCGGCCACATCCCTGGCGGAGTGCTTCGCCCGGGGGTTTGACGCCTTCACCCGCATCCTTTCCCAGGCCCAGTTTGACCGGATCATGGTCCGGCCCCGGTCCCTCTTTTTCCAGGTGCTGTGCCAGGACATGAAGCCCACCATGCTGGCCCGGCTGCTCCAGGCGGTGCTCATGCTGGCCTGGGCCATCCCCTCCGGCGCGGTGGCCTGGACGCCGGGGAAGGCCCTGGTGCTTGCCCTGATGATCCTCTGCGGCGCGGGGATCTTTTTCGGCCTGTTCCTGATTAACGCCGCCGTCTGCTTTTTCACCCTGGAGCATGTGGAGGCGCTGAATATCTTCCTGGACGGCCCCCGGGAGTACGGCAAGTACCCCTTTGGCATATACGGCAAGCCGGTGCTGCTGGTGCTCACCTTCCTGGTGCCCCTGGCCCTGGTGCAGCACTGGCCTCTCCAGTACCTGCTGGACCGGGGCCCGGCCTGGTACGGGGCCCTGCCTTTGGTTTCCCTGCTGTTCCTGATTCCCTGCGCCCTTCTGTGGCGGCTGGGGGTGCGCCACTACTGTTCCACCGGATCCTGAATACGCTGCCGCAAACCGGCCCCGGGCGCAAGGACTCCTCCCTGCCCCGGGGCCGCTGCACGCACAAAAGCGGGAAAATCGCTTTTCTGGGGCAGCCGCCGTCCTGTCACGCCAGGGCCGCCACCACCTCCGCCAGGGCGCCGTCCAGACAGTGGCACACCACCTGCGCGCCGCTGGAGAGGACCTCGTCAATGGCGTTGGCCGGGGCAAAGGCCTGGTCTGCGGCCCGGAGCATGGGCAGATCGTTGGCGTGGTCCCCTACGCAGATGAGCTCCCCGCAGCCGCACAGCTCCCTCAGCCGGAGGGCCATGTCCCCCTTGTTGGCCCCCTTGGCCGTCATCTCCAGCAGGTGGTCGCTGGAGAAGATCATCTCATAGTCTGCCAGCCAGCCCCGCCCGGCGGCGAAGCCGCAGAGGGCCTCCAGCTCCCCCAGCCGGCCGATGAACAGGGCCTTGACCAGGGGCAGGACCACTTGGTTCCGGTCCGGGGAGGTGATCTCCTGGAAGGGCAGGCCCGTCAGCTGGGCATGCTTGTCGTTCCAGTCCGAGGGGCGCATCACCTGTACCGGGCCCGCCTCCGGATACAGCTCCAGGGACACGCCGGGGAAGGCGGCCATCACCGCCGCCAGATGGTCCAGAACGCTCTCCGGCAGAAAGCGCCGGACCAGATATTCTCCCCGGGTCAGATCGTAGATGGCCGCGCCGTTGTCTACGATGGAGGGGGCGTTCATGGGGATGCCCTCCGCCTGCCGCCGGAAGGCGGCCAGGGCCCGGCCCGTGGCCACGGCGAAGCGGCCGCCCTGGTCCATCCAGTACCGGATGGCCTCCAGGTTCCGGGGGGAGATGGGGGGCAGAGCGCCGCCCTCCCGCAGGGCGGCCTCCGTGTAGTGGAGGGTGTTGTCGTAGTCGCTGAGAAGCAGCTTGTTGTCAAATGTTCCCATAGGGGCCTCCCAACTGTTGATGGCTCCATCATACAACTTTTGGGCGCAAAGCGCAATTCGATTTTACCTTGTTGTTTTTCACATCTGCAACGCCTTAAAAATCAGGCTTTTTCAGGCCCTATTGCATAGCATTCCATTCGGTTCTTGGGGAGAGGCCGGGGCGCGGGGGCAGGGTTGTCAAATCCTGTTCCCCGTTCTCGGCGGCAAAAATCCAGACGGTCAGGGGGATAAGAGTGGAGATTTTTCGCGCCCTTTGCGAAAAAATGCGGCGCGTCCCTTGACCGTCTGGATAGGCGGAACGGGGTAAAGTGCAGGTTGCTTCCCTGGGTGAATGTGGTATAATTTCTCCAGTACAGACAGACCGGCAAAAAAGGAGAGAACATCTATGCTCAATGCAGGAAGCAGGATAGTAAATAATTGGATATATCCTATTGACAAAGGCTATGTACTGATTGATACAGGGTATGAAAGTGGATTTGTACATTTCAAAAAGCAACTGGCAAAAATGCAAATAGCCCCTCAACAGATACGATATATTTTTTTGACACACGCTCACGATGACCATGCAGGTTATCTGAACGAAATACTCTCGGAATGCTCTAACGTTCAAATCGTTATGAGCGGCAAGGCGTTAGAAAGATTATATAGAGGGCAAAACTCTTTTCATGGCGGCTGCACAACGAAGGTTGCCTTGTTCTTTTGTTATTTAATGAAGTTCGTTGGCAAAGGCAAGCATTTGTTTCCCTCAATAAAGCAAAAATATCAATGCAGATGTATTCAAGTTACCGAACAAAACCGTAAACAAATAGAACTTTTACTGCAAGGAAAAATCATTGATACGCCCGGTCACACCGCCGATTCCATATCGCTTTTACTCGATGACGGTTCTCTATTCTGCGGTGATGCTGCTATGAACGGCTTGCCAAGTTTACACAGAATAACCATTTGGGCAGAGGAGAAAACGGCTTTTCTGAAATCTTGGGAAACAATCATTGCTCTTAGACCAACTCTAATATATCCGGGACATGGCAAGCCATTTGGATATGACGACCTTAAAAGGAATCTAAAACGAGCAAAAAATATGGAATTGTTACCGATTCAATAACTTCCAGTTTATCACGCTAATAAAAGTCCAAAAGCCGGCCGCCCGGGGCATACGCCCCGGGCGGCCGGACTTTTTCAAAACCTTCAGAACGCGGCCACAATGCCGCCGTCGTAGGCGTACACGGTGGAGATGCCGCCGGTGGGGGCCAGCACCACCTCCTTGAACTGGCACCGCTTCCGCACCAGCTCCAGTACGTGCTCCGCCCGCTCCTGGCAGTTGCAGTAGGAAATCACCAGCCGCCGGCCCATATGGTCCTCGTCCTCGGCCATGCGGGAGACCATCCGCGCCAGGGTCTGGCGGATGGAGAGGCCCTGGCCCAGCTTCTCAATCTCCCCCTCCCGGGTGGCGCCCATGAGCAGCTTCACCCGCAGCGCCCCCGTCACCAGGGACTCCGTCCGGGTCAGCCGGCCGTTCTTGCGCAGATTGTCCAGGTTCTCCAGCACAAACACGGTCCGCATCCGGCTGATATAGGCCTCCACCTGCTCCACCACCTCTTCAAAGGCCATGCCGCTGCCCGCCAGCTCCTGGATGAGCAGGGCGATCTGGGTCTGACCGGCAGAGGCGGAGCGGGAGTTGAAGAGGTGGACGTTGCCCTTGCCCCCCTCCTCCCGGTACAGGGAGACAGCCTGACTGGCCGCGTTGTGGGACCCGGAGAGCCTGGCGGACAGGGTGACAATGTAGGTGTCCCCCTCCTGGGAGAACTGCTCCAGATAGGCCGCCGGGGAGGGACATGCCGTCTTGGGCGCATCCGGCCAGGCCCGCATCTTTTGCAGGAGCTCCTTCTGCTGGAAGGAGCTGTCGTCCACCACCGTCTCCGCCCCCACCTGGATGGTCAGGGGGATCCGGACCACGCGGGGATCCGCCAGCAGCCCCGGCGTCAGGTCTGTGCAGCTGTCACATAGAATTTTGTATGTCATGTGAAAAACCACCTAAACTAATATGATAGATTAGATTATATCGTATTTCAGAAAAATGTCAAGACAGACGGCCTATTTTTCTCCGCCGCCCTGGCGCAGACCCTGAAAAAAGTCGCTGAGCATCTGGCGGCAGGCCTCCTCCAGAATGCCCCCCACCAGGGCCGGCCGGTGGGGAAAGTCCTCCATAAAAAGGTTCATCACCCCGCCGCAGGCCCCCATGGCCCGGTCCCGGGCCCCGAAGTAGACCCGGGGGATCCGGGCGTTGAGGATGGCGCCGGCGCACATGGGGCAGGGCTCCAGGGTGACGTAGAGGGCACAGTCCTCCAGCCGCCAGGACGCCAGGGTGCGGTTGGCCTGGGCGATGGCCTCGGTCTCGGCGTGGGAGAGGGCGCTGCGCTTTTCCTCCCGGCGGTTCCTGCCCCGGCCCACCACCACGCCCTCCCGGACAATGACGCACCCCACGGGCACCTCCCCCGCCTGGGCGGCCTCCCGGGCCAGGGCCAGGGCCTGCTCCATATAGCATTCGTGCATTGGCCTCCTCCTATCCATATGAAGATTCTGGAAGAAATTTTCCCCCCTGGTTATAAAAACAGGAATACATGCCCAGACTGGACATACACTGGAAACCAAGGAGGGATCTTCCATGAAACGAATATCTCCCATCCGCGGCCGTCAGAGCGACGGTCCTGCCCTGCTGGAATTGAAGACAAGCCTGCAGGAGACCCAGAGCGCCCTCAGCAGCGCCTACACAGCCTTTGACTACGCCAGCGATCCGGAGCTGACGGAGGCGTGCATCTTTGAGATCCGCTCCCTGCAGGCGCGGATGAACTATCTGGTCCGGCAGATCAAGGAGCTGGAGTTGTGCGCCGCCACTGCGGTGACCGCCCGGGCAGGGGGGAGGGCGCGATGGACATAACGGCCATAGCCCTCGCCGCCCTGGGGGGCCTGGCGCTGCTGGCGGCGGCGGCCCGGGCCTACTCCGCGCCTCTGCGGCTGCTGCTGAAGGCGGGGCTCAACACCCTGGTGGGGCTGGCGGCCCTGGCGCTGGTCAACGCCACGTCCGCCTTCACCGGCATCGCCCTGGGGCTGAATCTCTTTAACGCGCTGGTGGTGGGGGTGCTGGGCGTGCCGGGGCTGGTGCTGCTCATCCTGGTGCAGTGGGTGCTTACATAGGTCTCCCGGGACGCCCCCGCCGGCCCCGCTTTTTGCAGTAAGTGCAAAATAACCACAATATATAGTATTATACCTCCCAGGGGGGTATCCCGCAAGTAGTGTTTAGACAAAATACGTATTCTCAGAAAAATTTTGACATTCGACAAATTACGGCAAATTTTATCCGCGCCTGCGTCTATACTAGGCGACAGAGAGTGACAGCTCCCGTCCGTATTCCTCAACATCCGGCACCCTTCGTCCAGCGGACGGACTGCCTGTCAGGCGCTCCTCCGGCACCTAGCTGTCTCCCTCACTACGGTCGTCCGACTGGATCGGGCGCATTTCATGGAGGAAAGCAATGGATTACCAAAAAGAATATGCAAACCTTGTAGGGCAGGTCGACCGGGTGATCTCCATTCTGGAGACCTACCAGCCCGGCGACGCCATCGTCAAGAAGGCGGGAGAGCTCCTCCTGTCCGCCCTGCGGGAGGCGGAGGAGCACTACATAGCGGCTGCGGAGCATCCGAACTGACAGCCTCCCTCTGCACGAAGACCCCGGAGGACGGACATCCATCCTCCGGGGTCTTCGTCTGCTTCCCACAAGGGGCCGCGCCGTTTTGGGGCTTCTGCGCCAGGGGAGCGCTGTTCAGGCGGCCGGACCGGGCGGATCAGCCTCCAGGATGGTCTCCGCCAGGGCCTTCCCCAGAAGGCGGGCGGAGAGCAGGGCCTCGTCCAGGGAATTGCCCGCGGCCCCCATCTCCACCAGCAGTGACCCCGGCGTGGTGTGCTGGTTATACCGGGAGTTGCGCACAGTGATGGGCCGCATGAGGGTGGGGTAGTCCCCGGTCAGCCGCTGCTGGATGGCGGCGGCCAGCTTCAGGTTCTCCCGCCACTCCGGGTGCTCCAGGCCGCCGCCGTCGGTGCCGATGACAAAGGACATCTGGGCGGCGTTGAGGCCGGCCACCCCGCTGACCACCTTGTAGGGGGTGCCCTCGGCGTCGGAGATGGCGTCCCGGTGGATGTCCAGCACAAAGGAGATGGTGGGGTACTCCGCCAGATAGGCGTTCACCGCGTCCAGGGACCGGCCGTAGGCCCCGCTGTACTCCGGGTAGTCGTGGAGGGTGGGATCGTGGAGCACGGTGAGCCCCGCCTCCTCCAGGGTTTTTGCCAGCTCATCCCCCACCCGCACCACGTTGAGGGAGGTGTCCGTGGTGCGGCTCTCCCCGCTGGGCTCGTACTCCTGTCCCGGCGGCATGGTGTAGGCCTCGCTGCCGTGGGTGTGGACGATAAGGATCTGGGGCCCCTCCTCCTCCGGCAGGGCGGCGGCAAAGGAGCCGTCAAAGAGGGAGGCGTCCAGGGGGTACTCGGTGCGGTTGCTGATGTACACGCCGTTGGAGACCACGTAGCCCTCCGGGGAGGAGGGAATCAGGGTCCGGGCCTCCACGCCGTTGTCGGCAAACACCAGGGGCGTATCCGGCTGGGCGGGCTCCTCGGGCAGGGGGGCCTCCGGCTGGGGCGGCGCATCGGGGGGCGGGACGTCCTCCTCCCGGCCGTTGTCGTCGGGCTCCTCCGTGCCCCGCAGCCGCAGCACCGCCTCCTGGCCGGATACCAGCACCGGGCTCTGGCCAATGGCCAGGGACACGGCTGCCGGCAGAATCTCCTCCCGGTCCGCCTCCCCCAGCTGGGCCCGCAGAAGGCTCAGCGCCAGCTCCCCCTGTCGGCCCACCGTGTCCAGTGCGGAGCGGGCGGAGGGGCTGGCGGCTGTGGCCGCCACCAGATAGAGGACCCCGCCGGCGGCCGCCAGGGCGGCCAGCTGCCGCCGCAGCTGCGGGCGGGGCCTGCGCTGTATGGTCATGGGAATCGCTCCTCTCTTGTGAATTGGATTGCTTGTCCCATGGTATGCGCTCCGGGGCCGGGATATGAAAAAACGGACAAATTCCGGCAAAAAGGGCAGGGCAGACCGGGATGGTCTGTCCTGCCCTTGGCGTTTAGAAACGGCCTTACACCTCGATCTGCTCCATGACAAAGCACTCGATGATGTCGCCCTCCTTGATGTCGTTGAACTTCTCAATGGACATGCCGCACTCGTAGCCGGAGGCGACCTCCTTCACCGCGTCCTTGAACCGCTGGAGGCTGGCCAGCTGGCCCTCGTGGATGACAATGCCGTCCCGGACAATGCGGACCTGGCAGTTGCGCTGGATCTTGCCGTCCTGGACGTAGCAGCCGGCGATGGTGCCCACGCCGGAGACCTTGTAGGTCTGGCGGATCTCCGCGTGGCCGATGAGGGCCTCCCGGAACTTGGGGGCCAGCATACCCTTCATGGCCGCCTCCACCTCGTTGATGGCGTCATAGATCACCCGGTACATCCGCATGTCCACATGGCTGCGGGCGGCGTTGTCCCGGGCGGAGGCGTCCGGACGGACGTTGAAGCCCACGATGATGGCCTTGGAGGTGGCGGCCAGCATCACGTCGCTCTCGCTGATGGCGCCCACGCCGGAGTGGATGACCCGGACCCGGACCTCCTCGTTGCTCAGCTTCTCCAGGCTGGCCTTCACGGCCTCGGCGGAGCCCTGAACGTCGGCCTTGACGATGATGTTCAGATCCTTCACCTCGCCGGCCTGGATCTGGCTGAACAGATCCTCCAGGCTCACCTTCTGGATGGGGGCGTTGGCCTTGGCCCGCTCCTCGGCCTTGCGCTGCTCCACCAGCTCCCGGGCCAGCCGCTCGTCGGCCACGGCGTTGAAGACGCTGCCCGCGCCGGGCACCTCGCCCAGGCCCGTGATCTCCACAGGAACGGAGGGGCCCGCCTCGCTGAGCCGCCCGCCCTTGTCGTCCACCATGGCCCGCACGCGGCCCACGGCGGTGCCGGCGATGATGATGTCCCCGGTGCGCAGGGTGCCGTTCTGCACCAGCAGGGTGGCCACGGGGCCACGGCCCTTGTCCAGCCGGGCCTCCACCACCGTGCCCTGGGCGGCTCGGTTGGGGTTGGCCTTCAGCTCCGCCACCTCGGCGGTGAGGGTGACCATCTCCAGCAGGGTCTCGATGCCCATGCCGGTCTTGGCGGAGATGGGGCAGATAATGGTCTGGCCGCCCCACTCCTCGGCCACCAGCTCATACTCGGTGAGCTGCTGCTTGATGCGGTCCGGGCTGGCCTCCGGCTTATCCATCTTGTTGATGGCCACGATTACAGGGATGCCGGCGGCCTTGGCGTGGTTGATGGACTCCACGGTCTGGGGCATGATGCCGTCGTCGGCGGCCACCACCAGGATGGCAATGTCCGTGACCATGGCGCCCCGGGCCCGCATGGAGGTGAAGGCCTCGTGGCCGGGGGTGTCCAGGAAGGTGATGGGCTTGCCGCCGATCTGGGTCTGGTAGGCGCCGATGTGCTGGGTGATGCCGCCGGCCTCGCCCTTGGCCACGCTGGCGGAGCGGATATAGTCCAGCAGGGAGGTCTTGCCGTGGTCCACGTGGCCCATGACCACCACCACCGGGGCCCGGGACACCAGATCCTCGGGCCGGTCCTCCGCGGTGTCGATGAGCTTCTCCTCGATGGTGACCACCACCTCCTTCTCCACCTTGCAGCCCAGCTCCTCGGCGATGATGGCGGCGGTGTCGAAGTCGATAAACTGGCTCAGGGAGGCCATGACCCCGTTCTTCATCAGGCACTTGACCACCTCTGCACCGGTCTTCTTCATCCGGCTGGCCAGCTCCTGGACGGAGATCTCGTCGGGAATCTTCACGGTCAGGGGGGTCTTCTTGGCGATCTCCAGCTGGAGGCGGCGCATCTTCTCCGCCTCCTCCTGCCGGCGCTTGTTGGAGAAGGTCATCTGGCCCCGGCGCTTGCCGCCGGCGTTGCGGAACTTCTCCTTGTTCTGCTCCCGGTCCCGGCGTCCGCCGCCGGCTCCGGAGCGGTCCGCCATGTCCTGGAGCTTCTCGTCGTACTTGTCCAGGTTGACGTTGGTGGCCTTGCGGGTGTCCACCACCTTGGTCTTGGGCACCCGGCCGGCGCTGGGCTGCTGGGCCGCCGGCTGACCCGGCTGCTGGCCCTGCTGGGGTCTGGCCTGCTGCTGGGCAGAGCCCTGCTTAGGCTGTCCGCCGCCCTGGCGCTGCTGTCCGTTCTGCCCGCCGCTCTGAGCGTTCTGTCCGTTCTGCCCGCTGTTCTGACTGTTCTGTCCGCCGCCCTGGGGGCGGGCCTTCTGGGCGGGAGCGCCCTGCCGGGGCTTCTCCGCCGGGGGGGTGTCCGCGTAGATGGACTGGATGCTGCTGATCTGATTATTCTGGGTCAGGTGCTCAAAGAGGACGTTCAGTTCCTTGTCCTCCAGGTTCTGGCCCGACTTTTTCGGAGTGTCGAAGTACTTGCCCAGAATTTCAATGATCTGCTTGGTCTGCATCCCAAAGTCTCTGGCCAGCTCGTTCACTTTGTACTTATTGACAATATTACCCAATAAGGCCACCTCCAGTAGTGATTCCGGTTTGTACATCATAACACACGTCCGGCAGCTCATGCCGGTCCTCCGTGACCACGGGCTCCCAGGCGTGCGTTATGGTGGGGTTACGGTTTGCTTCTATATTTGACAGGGGCGCGAGCGTCCCTCTGTTTTCTCACGGACTTCCGCTGGGCCGCCCGCTCCGCCTTCAGGCGCAGCCGTCCGGCGGTCTCGCCGTACTGCGCCGGATCCTGATCCGCCAGCTTCCCGGCAATGGCCTGGGCCAGCCCCAGATCCGTCACCGCAGCCATGGCGCAGCTGCCCCGGCCCAGGGCCGCGCCCAGCTCCTCCCTGGTGAAGGGCAGCGCCAGGGTGAGGCACTGGCCCTCCTGGGCGAAGCGGTCCGCCCTGCGCCGGGTGTTTTCCGCAGCGTCCCGGGCCACCAGCAGCAGGCGGCAGCGTTTCTCCTGGCAGGCGTCCCCCGCCGGGTCCTCGCCGACCTCCAGCCGCCCGGCCCGCAGGGCCATGCCGGCCATGGAAAGCGCGCTATTCATCCCGGTCTCCCTCCGCCATCTGCCGCTCCAGCGCCTCGTAGACCTCGGCCGGAATCTGGGCGGAGAAGGCCCGCTCCAGGGCCCGGCTCTTCCGGGCCTTGGCGAGGCAGGGGGCGCTGGGGCACACGTAGGCCCCCCGGCCCGGCTTCTTCCCCCTGAAGTCCAGGGAGATCTCCCCCTCCGGGGAGCGGACCACCCGGATGAGGTCCTTTTTATTTTTCATCTCCCGGCAGCCCAAGCACTGGCGCTGGGGGATCTTTCTGGGTTTCTGCATGGCGTTCCTTTCTCCGGCTACCGATCCAGCTCAAAGGGCGCGGGACCGGGGTATCGGATGTGGTTGATGGCCTCCTTCCGGGGGATCACGGTCTCCAGATCAATCCCGTAGCAGTTGGCGATGGCCAGGACAAAGTACATGATATCCCACAGCTCCTCGTCAACGGTCCCCCGGAGCTCCTCTCCCGCCGCCCTGGGCCGCAGATCCTTGTGCATGGCCCGGGCCAGCTCCCCGGTCTCCTCCGCCAGCTTGAGGAAGTAGTCCTTCACCAGCTCCGGATGGTATTCCTTGGACTTGATGTAGGACTGCAAATAGGCGATGGAAATCCTGCCGTCCACAGCCTACGCCTCCTCCTGCTCCTCCTCGGGCTCCTGCTCCGGCGCGGGGTCAGGCTCAGGATCCCTGTAGGACTGGGGCTTGATGTCGATCTTGTACCCGGTGAGCCGGGCGGCGAGGCGGGCGTTCTGGCCCTCCTTGCCAATGGCCAGACTCAGCTGGTCGTCGGGTACGATGACCCGGCAGCCCTTGCCCTCGTCGGCGATCCACACGTCCACCACATTGGCCGGGGCCAGGGCGGCGGCGATGAACTGGGCCGGGTCCTCGCTGTACTTGATAATGTCGATCTTCTCCCCCCGGAGCTCATTGACAATGCTGCCCACCCGCTGTCCGGCGGGGCCCACGCAGGCGCCGATGGGGTCCACGGCCTCGTCGCTGCTCCACACGGCCATTTTGGTGCGGCTGCCCGCCTCCCGGGCGATGGACTTGACCTCCACGATGCCGTCGTAGATCTCCGGCACCTCCAGCTCGAAGAGCCGCTTCACCAGACCCGGGTGGGTCCGGGAGATGAGCACCTGGGGGCCCCGGGTGCTGCGGCGGACCTCCACAACGTACACCTTCACGTGCTGGCCCTCCACCAGCTCCTCGCTCTTGATCTGCTCGCTGACGGCCAGCATGGCCTCCGTGGACTCCGCCCCGGTGCCGATGCGCAGGGACACGCTGCCGCTGCGGGGGTCGATGCGGGTGACCACGCCGGTGAGGATCTCGTGCTGCTTGGAGTTGAACTCGTCGTAGACCATGCCCCGCTCGGCCTCCCGCAGGCCCTGGATGATGACCTGCTTGCCGTTGCCGGCGGCGATGCGGCCGAACTCCACGTTGTCCACGGGGATGTTCACCGTGCCGCCCAGGTCCACCACCCGGCCGAACTTGGCCCGGGCCTCCTCCAGGCTCATCTGGGAGCCTGGATTCTCCACCTCCTCCACGATCTCCTTCTGCACATACATGCGCAGATCCTTTCTGACCTCGTCCACGTCCACGATCACGTTCTCCACGCCCTCGTGGTCCTTCTTGTAGGCGGTGGTCAGGGCCTGGATGATCTTATCCATCATGAAGGTGGGGGAGATGCCCCGCTCCTTCTCCAGCAGCTCGAGAGCTGCGAAGATCTCGTCACATTTCATGTCGTCACTCCTCTAATATATCATCTTTCATCATGCCCCTTAAGAAGCGCTGTTCACAACCGCTGAACGCGGTCCGGCCGGCCCTTTTGCCGCCATACTGCATCTCCTGCTATAAAAACAGGGGCTAAAACTCCACCCGCAGGCGGCACAGGGCCACCTCCTCCTTTGCGAAGGTGAGGCTCTGGCCGCCCGCGGTGATGGTCACCGCGCCGTCCTCATACCCGGCCAGGACTCCGGCGAACTCCTTGCGCCCGTCCCGGGCCTTGTAGAGCTTCACGGCCACGGGGCTGCCCATGAACTGGGCAAAGTCCCCCGGACGCTTCAGGGGCCGCTCCGCCCCGGCGGAGGACACCTCGAAGAGGTAGCTGCCCTCGATGGGGTCCGCCTCGTCCAGCAGGGCGCCCACCTCCCGGCTGATCCGCTCGCAGTCCAGGATGTCCACGCCCCCCTCCTTGTCGATATACAGGCGCAGATACCAGGACCCCGCCTCCCGCACGTATTCCACGTCCCAGAGCTGGCAGCCGGCCGCCTCCACGGCGGGGCCGGCCAGCCGGGCCACCAGTTCGGTTATCTTTGCCATGTTCTCTCCTCACTTTGCCCTCAGGGGGCGGATTTTCCGAAATTTTACCCAATGAAATTAGGTCAACAAAAAGAGCGGACCGGAAAGTCCACTCTGGATTACCAACACTTACAGAAACATCGTACCACAAAAGTCCTGAAAACGCAAGTGTTTTCTTCCAAATACCGGGCCAATTTCAAGAACTTTTCTGTCAAAACCGGGGCCCTGGCGGCCTACATGCGCTGAAGGCCGTCCAGGGTGAGGCCAAAGGCCTCGGAAAAGTGGTCCAGAAACCAGGAGATCTCCGGCATCTCCATGGCCCGCAGGGCCTCCAGAGTCTCCCTGGCGGCGTCGGCGAACTCCCGGTTGCCCGCCTCCAGCTCCTCCAGGCACTTGATGTAAGCGGAGAGCTTGTCTGCGGCCTTGACGATGGCGCGCACCTGGGGGTCCTCCTCCTCCAGAAGGGGCCGGTAGGCGGGGCGCAGCGCCTCCGGCAGCGTGGACAGCAGCCTTTGGGCGGCCACGTCCTCCACCTGCCGGTAGGCCTCCCGGATGGCGGGGCTGTAGTACTTGATGGGGGTGGGGAGGTCCCCGGTGAAGATCTCCGTGGCGTCGTGAAAGAGGGCGGCGGCGGCGCAGGCGTCGGGGGAGCAGGGCAGGCCGAACACGTCCCGGCGGATGACCCCCAGGGCGTGGGCCAGCACGGCCGCCATGTGGCTGTGCTCCTGGATGTTTTCCTGTACGCTGCTGCGCATCAGAGACCAGCGGCTGATGTACTTCATGCGGGAGATGTAGGCGAAAAACTGATACATGGCGGGGGTCCTTTCTCTGTGGGGCTTCCCTGTTTGAGGATGATTGCATTCCGTATTCAAACGTGGTATACTATACGGGAAATTGTCGAAAACAGGGGATGCAACCGCAAATTGTCATCCAATCCCCCCAAACGCAACCGCGTATCGCTGGAATTTACACGGATGCGCGGGTAGGATGGGGCCATCTCAACAAGGAGGACAACACAATGTCTTTAAGTGAAAATCTGCAATATCTCCGCGCCCGGGAGGGCATCACCCAGGAGCAGCTGGCGGAGCGTCTGGACGTCAGCCGCCAGTCCGTGTCCAAGTGGGAGTCCGGGACCAGCTTCCCGGAGATGGACACCTTATTAAAACTCTGCGACATGTTCAGGACCGACATGGACACCCTCCTCCGGGGCAGCGTGGAGCAGTCCCTCAGCGAGGACGCCGCCGGCTATGACCGCTTCATGACCGTCTGCGCCCGAAAGTACGCCGGAGCGGTGTCCGCCATCATCGCCGGCGGGGCGCTGATGACCCTGCTTTACCTGCACATCGGAGACATGCTCAGCGGGGCGGTGTTCATGCTCGTTGTGGCGGTGGCCGTTGTGGTGCTCATCGCCACGGGCATGGAGGAGGACAACTTCCGCAAGCAGTACCCCACCATCCCGGACTTTTACACCCAGGCGCAACGGTACGCCTTCCGCCGCCGGTTCATCTGGTACATCGCCGGCGGCGTGGGGGCCATCCTGCTGGGCGTGGTGCTGCTGATCCTGGCCTTTTCCTTCTTCCCGGAGCGGGAGCCCTACGAGTCCATGCTGGGCGCGGCGTTTCTGGCCATCGTGGCGGCGGCGGTGTACTTCCTGGTCTACGGCGGCGCGATGGAGGACAAGTACGACATCGCCAAATACAACCGCCGGAACAACCCCACGGATGAGGACCGGGCCCGCTGCGGCCGGGCCAATACGGCCTGCGCGGTCATCATGCTCCTGGCCACCGCCCTGTTCCTCTTTGTGGGCATGAGCTTTGAGAACTGGAAGATGGCCGCCGTCATCTACCCCGTGGCCGGGGTCCTCTGCGGCGCGGCGTGGATGCTGCTGGGGCCGAAGGCGGCGGAGTAAGAGTCGGTCCGCCTGCGTTTGCGCCGGTGCATACAGGGGCTGAATTGACTTTCCCCCGCCGCTGTGGTAAAATATGTCCCATCAACTGCCGCCGCAGGGCGGGGAACGGAGGACGATCTATGGCGGATGCGAAGGTATTTCGTATGGACGGCAGCCTCACGCTGGAGGACGTGTCCCGCGCTCTGGAGGATTTTCTGCGCACGCAGAAGCGCCTGGAGACAGAGGGGGTCAGCCAGTCCGAAACCAGCTACTTTATCCAGGCCCGTCAGCCGGAGAGCTGGAAGAAATTCGTGGGCATGGACAAGGCCATCCAGGTGCGTCTGAGCGTGTACGGCGACATGCTCACCGTGGATCTGGGCGCAGGCCGCTGGGTGGATAAGCTGGGGGCCGCCACAGTGGGCTACATCGTGTTTGCCCCTCTGCTGATTACAGCGGCCATCGGCGCGCTCAGTCAGGACCAGCTTCCCCAGGAGATCTTCAACTTTGTCCAGCGCTTCACCTTCCTGGGCAAGCCCCTGGAGATGGGCGCGGCCCTGGAGAGCGAGGGACCCTGCTGCGCCGACTGCGGCGCGGCCCTGCCGGAGGGCGCGCGGTTCTGTCCCGGCTGCGGACGGCCCGCCGCCAAAGTCTGCCCGGTGTGCGGCGCGGCACCGTCCACAGCGGACGCCAGATTCTGCGCCAGCTGCGGCGCGGCCCTTCGCTGAGTTTGAGCCTGCGCGGCTGTGAATATGTGCATACAGGTTCTCAAAAAACCGCCCCGGACCGGGGGCGGTTTTTTGTATTCCAATTTACTTTCGTGTTCCCCGTGTCCTTAGAGCCTGTTTAGTATCTCAACGTGTTTGGATTGGCGAGAGGATTTTTTGCCCTGCAAGGCAAAAATCCGCAGGCATCCTGACGGATGGCAAGGATTTTTAACGAAGTCAGGGCGGAAAATACGCCGCCAAGAAAGGCGCGGGGAGATGCTAAACAGGCTCTTAGAATCAAAAACAGCAAATACTAACTCCAGATAATCTGGGGAATTATTTTGTAAAATTGAAAAATATCATCATTCACCGCTTAACTGCCAAGCAATAAAATGATGGCCTGTCCGGATTCCTTTTATCTGGACTATTCCAAATCTCAGCACTATCAATTTCTCTGATATCATCAACAGTTAGGTCTGAAAAGGAGATGACGCACCGCCGCATTACAGGGCTCTCCTCATATTCGTAATAATCCGCCAACCAAACATGCCAAATTTCTATTGCGGACTCATATTTCAAAGCCTCTTTGATGTATTCAAGTATTTTCTTTGCTCGCCCGTCTGTATACTGCCATTCCAGATATACCCCGTATTTTTTGTCGGTATAGTTCTGAACATCTTTGAAAGTATGAAGGTAAAAGTTATCATCTGCACCACCATCGTATACCCTGCCTTCATCAACACAAATAACAAGCGGATATTCTTTTTGCGGTGTTGCTTCGCATAATGGTCTATCCGATGCTATAAATGTGCAAATACTCAAGGAAGAACCTCCTTATACGAAGGAATATCTATCTGTTCTATTCCATCGGGAGCATAGGGCCGCATGGGGACTTTTTGTCAGAGCCCATTCCGCATCCCGACATGGGTGCTACTTTCCCGCCAGAATGTCGCAGGCCACAGGCGTATAGAACAGCTCCTGGACCCAGGAGCGGTCAGTGGTCTGGCCCAGAATCCACATCAGCTTGGCGCACACCGCCTCGCTGGTCATGTCGTAGGCCTCCAGGATGGGCAGGTTCCGCTTGATGCCCGCCCCCACGTGGTACACGGCCAGATCGCTGCCCTCGTTCTCCACCTGGGTGGTCATCACCACGGTCTTGCCCGCCTCCAGACCGGCCTTCACGGTGTCGTAGTAGTCCCCAGCCTTGTAGGTGGGCAGGCCGCCCACGCCGAAGCTCTCGATAATCAGCGCGTCGTTGCGCTCCAGCAGGTACTCCGCCACCCCGCAGTCCGCCCCCGGGGTCAGCTTCATGAGGGCCACCTTGGGGTTCACGGTCTCGTAGAACTGGGGCACCGCACGGGCCTCCGGCCGGATGTAGCGGATGATCCGCCCGTCCCGGACCATGCCCAGAAGGGGGTAGTTGATGCTGGAGAAGGCCTCGAAGCTCTTGCTGCGGGTCTTCCGGGCCCGGGTGCCCAGGATGATCTTGCCGTTGAATACCAGCATGACCCCGGCCATGTCCGAGGCGGCCACAGTGAAGGCGTCCCGCAGATTCTCCTTGCTGTCCGTGGTCTCAAAGCCGATGGGCCGCTGGGCGCCGGTGAGGACGATGGGCTTGGGGCTGCCCTGGACCAGATAGCTCAGGGCGGCGGCGGTGTAGGCCATGGTGTCCGTGCCGTGGCTGACCACAAAGCCGTCATACTCCCGGTAGCTGGCCCGGATGGCCGCCGCCACGCGGGCCCAGTGCTTGGGCTGGATGTTGGTGCTGTCCAGGTTGAAGAGCTGGGTACACTCCACCTGGCAGATGCCGGAGATGTCGGGGATATAGCGCAGCAGCTGCTCGCTGGTCAGCTCCGGCGCGAGACCGCTTTCCCCCATCTCGGAGGCGATGGTGCCCCCGGTGCCGATCAGCAGAATCTTTTTTTGTTCCATAGCCATCTACTCCATCCAATTCTATTATTGATAAGCGGGGAAATCCGCTTTTGCTTGCGCAGACTGCAATTGCAGGGGCGGGATATCTCTTTTCGGGAAATGAGCGCTCCTTTTAACAGGAGGGCTCTACCCCATGTCCCGTCCCTCCAGGGCCGCCAGACCAAATCGGACCGCCTGGGTGATCTGCTGCCGCTCCTCCTCCGTGGACGCGTCCTCGTACCGGCGGCGCAGCTCCCCCAGAAACAGGCCCCGCAGGGAGTCCTCCCCCGCCCGGGTCCAGATGCTCTGGGCGGGCCGGGTCTGGTCCCGCAGCTCCAGGGCGTAGACCCTGTCCCGGAACGCCCGCTCCAGGGCCGGCAGGTCCACCCCCTGGCCCTCCGCCTCGCCGGTAAAGATCACCCGGCACACATCCAGCCCCGCCGTCTTTGGCAGGCAGGCCGCCAGGGCCTCGGCGGGGGCGGTATCCGTCACGTCCGCCCGGAGGATATGGTAGCGCCGCAGGCACAGGGGCACAAAGCGGAGGTCCGCCCCGTCCTTGTCCACCGTACCCACCAGCACCCCCTTCTCCCCCAGCTCGTCAAAGCCCCGGCCCTCCGGACAGCCTGGATAGGCCCACCAGGTCTTGCCCTGGCGCTGGAGGCCGCTGGCCTGATGGACGTGTCCCAGGGCCAGATAGTCCGCCCCGCACTGGCCGATCTGCTCCCGGGTGACGGGGCCGTAGCGGCTGTCCGGACCGGACACGTCGCCGTGGAGGCAGAGGAGGTGGACCAGTCCGTCCGGGGGCAGGACCACGTTGGAGAGGACCTGACTGGTCCGGTCCGGGCCCACAAAGGCCGCGCCGTGGACCACGCACCCCAGATCCGGCAGCGCCACCGCCCGCAGCTGCTCGTGGCGGAAAATATGTACGTTCTTGGGCCAGACCAGCTTTTCATAGGGACTGTGGGGGGTGAAGGGGTCGTGGTTGCCCGGGGCGATGAGCACCGGGCAGGCCATCCGGGCCAGGGCGGCCCGCAGCCGCTCCAGAGTCTCCGGGTACACCCGCTCCCCGTCGAAGAGGTCCCCGCTCAGGAGCACCGTCTCCGCCCCCTCCCGGACCGCCAGCTCCGCCAGACGGTCCACCAGATCCCGGCTCTCCCGCCGGCGCTCCCGAGCCTTCTCCGGGCCCAGGCCGCCGAAGGCGCTGTCCAGGTGGAGGTCCGCGGCATGTATGATCTTAGGCATGGTTCTCTCCTCCGTTTACTCCGGGTATACTTTCACGAACTCCTCGCAGACCACCGGCAGGTCCTGGCGGAATACCATCCCCGCCCGGGTCAGCTCATCTGTGAAAAAAGCCTCATGGACCTGCCGCCAGAAGGCCAGGGAGCAGTCGCCCTCCCCCTCCCGGCGGGCGTGGTCCGCCGTCACGTCCCGGTAGGGGACCACGGCCACCCGCTCCGTGCGGATGACGCACACCGCCTGATTCCGGCTGTCCAGAATGACGCTGTAGTCCCCCGCCTCCGGCAGGGGCGCGCCCTCCGGTCCGTAGAGGGGGAGGGCGGAGGAGGTGGCGGTCTTTTTTCCCGCCAGCGTCAGCCGGGCCAGGGCGTCGGCATCCCCGCCGTAGGCCCAGGCCTCATAGGGGGTGTCGTCCAGCCCCCGGCCGGAGGCAAATTCCGCCCACATCTGTTCCGCTGTCACCGGCTCTCGCCCCCTCTCACGTCCGCTCCCGGCACACGTCCACCCACTGGACCGCCCCGGCGCACCGCTCCAGCTCCGGAAGGGTCAGCTCCACGCAGCTGTTGGCGCTGCCGGCAGCGGGCAGAACCGTCTCAAACCGGCGCAGGGACTGGTCCAGGTACACCTCCACCCCCTCGTTCACCCCGAAGGGACACACGCCGCCTACGTCGTGGCCGATGCGCTCCGCCGCCTCCTCCCGAGTGAGCATCTTTGCCCTGCCGCCGAGGGCTTCCTTGTATTTCGCGTTGTCCACCTTCACGTCCCCGGCGGCAACAATGAGGATTGTCCGCTCCCCCAGCTTGAAGCTGATGCTCTTGGCGATCCGCCCGGGCTCCACACCGGCGGCCTGGGCCGCCAGCTCCACCGTGGCGGAGGAGGTCTCAAACTCCCGGATCCGGTCCGCCAGACCGAAGCGGGCCAGATGGTCCCGCGCCTTCTCAAATGACATGTGGTCTTCCTGCTTTCGGCTGTTTTCTCCTCTTTTCTTTTTGAAAAAAGAAAAGAGGCAAAAGAAAAACTTTTTGAATGTGCGCTCCGATACCCTCTGCGGTCACCGAATGTCGATCCGCTCCACGTCCACGCACCGGCCGGTCTCCCCGTCCAGGCTGAAGAGCACCCCCTCCATCTTGTAGGGCCCGTCCGCCACCTGATAGGGCCCCGGCACGCCCCCCAGAAACAGCTCCACGCTCTGCTCCGGCGGGATGCCCAGCACCGAGCGGATGGGCCCCGTCATGCCCAGGTCCGTCACATAGCCGGTCCCCTTGGGCAGCACCTGCCCGTCCGCCGTGGGCACGTGGGTGTGGGTGCCCCACAGGGCGGACGCCCGGCCGTCCAGGTAGTACCCCATAGCCAGCTTCTCGCTGGTGGCCTCGGCGTGGAAATCCACCACCGTGAGCCGGGGCCGCTCCCCCTTGAGGAGCCTGTCCGCAGCGGTGAAGGGGTTGTCGGCGTGGAAGTCCAGGCCGCACCGGCCGATGAGGCTCATCACCCCGATCTGGATATGGCCGCAATCATAGACCCCCCACCCCCGGCCCGGGGCCCTGCCGGTGAAGTTGGCGGGCCGCAGGAGGTACGGGTCCTCCTCCAGCCGCCCGGCGATCTGCTGCCGGCGGAAGGTGTGGTTGCCCAGGGTGACCACGTCGGCCCCGGCGGCGTAGAGCTGATCCACCTGCCGGGGGAGGATGCCCGTGCCGGCGGCGTTCTCCCCGTTGACCACGGTGAAGTGGACGTCCTTGAGCTTCTTCAGCCCCCGCAGGGATTTGGCCAGATGGTCCAGTCCCTGCTCCCCCACCACGTCGCCTATGGCCAGGATGCGATAGATCATGGGCCCGCTCCTCCTTGTCAGGTGTGTTGATGACTTCTTTAGTAGTATAACGGTTTCGGGGGAAAATTGCAACAGCTTTCACCGCGCCCCCCGCCAGGGCATATACTGGCAGTACCGCCGCCGGTTCGCCGGCGGCAAGACAAGGAGGGGAGCGGAAGATGGCGCAAGCAAACGGCAGCGGCCCCGTTGTGGCCCTGGTAGGCAATCCCAACGTGGGGAAATCCACAGTATTCAACGCCCTGACCAATCTGCACCAACACACAGGAAACTGGCCGGGGAAGACGGTGGAGACCGCCAGGGGGATTTTTACATATCACGATCGAACCTATACCCTGGTGGATCTGCCCGGGGCCTACTCCCTCCACCCCGGCTCCGCCGAGGAGGAGGTGACCCGGGACTACCTCCTCTCCGGGGAGGCGGAGGTGACGCTGGTGGTGGCGGACGCCACCTGTCTGGAGCGGAATCTGGCACTGGTCCTGCAAATCCTGGAGATCTCCTGGCCGGTGGTGGTGTGCGTAAATCTGCTGGACGAGGCGGCGAAAAAGCAGATTCGGGTGGACCTCGCCGCCCTGTCGGAGCTGCTGGGCTGTCCGGTGGTAGGGGCGGCGGCCCGGGGCGGCCAAGGGCTGGACGCCCTGCGGCAGGCCCTGGAGGACGCGGCCCTCCACCCGGGTCCCAGGCCGGAGGGCGCTCTGCCGGAGACGGGGTGCGCCGGCTGTCCCGGCTGCCCGGACCGGCAGGCGGCGGCCTACCTGATCCGGGCCGGGGAGATCGTCCGGCAGGCGGTGGACATGGACGGCGAAAGGGCGGGCCGCCGGGACCGGGCCCTGGACCGCCTCCTCACCAGCCGCCGCACCGGCATCCCGGTGATGCTGGCCCTGCTGGCGGGGGTGCTGTGGCTGACCATGGTGGGGGCCAACGTGCCCTCGGAGCTCCTCTCCCGGCTGCTCATGGGCTGGCAGGAGCCTCTGCGGGGACTGCTGGAGGGGCTGGGCGCGCCCTGGTGGCTGACAGGGGCCCTGGTGGACGGGGTGTACCGGACCGTGGCCTGGGTGGTGTCGGTGATGCTGCCCCCCATGGCCATCTTCTTCCCCCTGTTCACCCTGCTGGAGGACGCGGGGTATCTGCCCCGGGTGGCCTTCAACCTGGACCACTTCTTCCAGCGGGCCGGGGCCCACGGCCGTCAGTCGCTCACTATGTGTATGGCGCTGGGGTGCAACGCCTGCGGGGTCATGGGCTGCCGGATCATCCAGAGCCCCCGGGAGCGGCTCATCGCCATTCTCACCAATGCCTTCATGCCCTGCAACGGCCGCCTGCCCACCCTCATCGCCCTCATCTCCATGTTCTTTGCGGCCGGCAGCGGCCGCACCCTGGTCTCGGCGGCCATGCTCATGGGGGTCATCGTGCTGGCGGCGGCGGCAACCCTGCTGGCCAGCCGTCTGCTGGCGGCCACGGTGCTCAGGGGGGAGGCCTCCGCCTTCTCCCTGGAGCTGCCCCCCTACCGTGCCCCCCAGGTGGGGCAGGTGCTGGTGCGGTCCATCCTGGACAGGACCCTGTTCGTGCTGGCCCGGGCGGTGGAGGTGGCGGCCCCGGCGGGACTGCTCATCTGGATCGCCGCCAATGTGGATGTGGGCGGCGTCAGCATCCTCCAGGGGCTGGCCGGATTCCTCCAGCCCCTGGGAGGGCTGATGGGCCTGGACGGGGTCATCCTGCTGGCCTTCCTGCTGGGCTTTCCGGCCAACGAGATCGTGGTGCCCTGTATCCTCATGGGCTACCTCTCCGCCGGATCCCTCACCGAGTACGGCAGCCTCCAGCAGCTTCACGCCCTGCTCTCCGCCAACGGCTGGACCGCCGTGACGGCCCTGTGCGTGCTCCTCTTCACCCTCTTCCACTTTCCCTGCGGCACCACCTGCCTGACCATATGGCGGGAGACCCGCAGCGCCAAGTGGACCGCCCTGGCCATCGCCCTGCCCACGGCGGTGGGGATGGGGCTGTGCATGGCGGTGAAGGGCGCGTGCGTCCTGCTGGGGATCGGCTGAGAGGAGGCTGGGATATACAGAGAGAGGACCGGACGGCGTTTTTGCCGTCCGGTCCCTGTCGTCTGTTCATTCTTCCGCAGTCCGCTCTCTGGCCTGCTCCTGGAGCTGCTGAAGCCCCTCCTTGAGGTGGTTGAAGCTGATGGGCAGCTGGGCGGCGGTCACGTCCAGCTTGCGCAGCTCGCTGGAGATGTGGCCGGTAATGGCGGTGAAGGACTGGAAGAGCTGGTCGTACTCCGCCGCCGTCTCATCCACCTTTTCCTCCGCCGCCTGGAGCAGGGCCTGGGCCCGGGTTCTGGCGGCGGCCACAGCGGCCTGGGCCTCCTCGTCGGCGGAGCGGACCGTGCCGTCCGCCTGGGCCTGGGCCTGGGCCAGGATGACCTGGGCCTGCGCGTTGGCTTGGCCCACCACCTCGTCGGCCCGCTGATGGGCGTCCAGCTCCAGCTGGGTGATGCGCTCCTTCTCTATGCGCAGGGAGGCCAGCTGGTCCTCCAGATCCTGAACACGCCGGAACAGCGCCTGGTTCTCCTCCGTCAGCTCCCGGACGGTCTGGTCCCGCTGGGCCACGTCCTGGCGGAAGGATTCCTTGGCCTGGGCCTGGGCCTCCCAGTTGTTCTTGGCGTGGTTAAACTTGAGGGTCATCTCCTCCAGCTGGCGCGTAAGCTCCGCTTTCTCCTCCCCGCAGGCGTCCAGGGCCTGCCGGGCCTCCTCCCACTCCTGCCGGGCCTGCTGGGCCTGGGCCTCCAGCCGGGCGGCGGCCTCCTCGGCCTGCTTCTGGGTGCGCTCGATATACTCCATCACATCCTGCCGGTTGAATCCGGACAGTGCGCTGCGAAAAATGTGGTTATCCATGGCTGCTTCCCCTTATCATGTGTTATCTTCCACTTTACCACAGATTCCCGCCGGTGACAACAGGTTTTTCCAGGAGCCGCAGAAGCAATTGCCCGATGAATGGGAGAAAGAAGCGGAGAGAGGGGCGGGCTTCCTCTATCTGGGGCAGGCTTCCCGCGTGATAAAGCAGCTGCGGTCCATGTTATCTCTGCGCTGTTCTTTTCCCAAGGGCTGCCCTTAAAGTCCGTCCCCTTATACGCTGAACCAGCGGATCTCGTTGGCGTCCAGCTCCAGCCGGGAGCTGCCGCCGTCGGTATACACCGTGGTGGACTGGGGCTCGTAGGTGTTGTTCACCACGCAGTACTTCCCCCGGTCCAGGAAGGCGTGGACCTCCACGTTGAAATTGCTGGAGAACCACCGATGCAGCTCCGCCTCCCCGTGGGCGCTCCAGAGGATGGCCCGGTAGAGCAGGCGGCTGTTCTCAAAGGAGTAGGGCAGGCCGGAGACGTACACCGCCCGGCCCTGGCCGAACGCGTTCACCGCCAGCTGCACCTCCCGCTCCCGCTGGACCAGCACCTGGGCCCCGGGCAGGGCGTAGATCCCCCGCTGGCCCTCGCCGAAGTCCACCGGCCCGGTGCAGTCGGCCAGGAGGAAGTGGTCCGGGCGCTCCTCCCAGTTGTACTTGTCGTACCCCAGGGTGAAGCCGGTCTCCTTCTCCACCCCTAGCACGCCGGAGAGCTGGAGGTAACGGCCCTGGTACTGGTGGCCCGAGGGCTCGCCCACGCCGATGAGGCCGCCGCCGTTCCACACAAACCCCTTCACCATCGCGGCAATGGCCGGGTCCTCCCAGACCGCGCCGCCGGTGTGGGCCGTGTCGCCGCCGCCGATGTTGAGCAGCACGTCCACGCCGTCCAGGACGTGGGGATCCGCCTTCAGATCGTCAAAGCTCAGAAACCGCACGTCAAAGGGCGCGCCGGACAGGGCCTCGATGGCCCCGGCGTAGGAGTAGTTCTGCTTCTGGTACAGGGCGTGGTGGACCATGTGGCAGCCCCAGGACCGGGCCCGGCCCCAGCTGTTGAGCACGGCCACCGTCTTCACGCAGTAGGGCCGGCCGCCGCCGATGTTGGCGTACAGCTCCCGGAACTCCTTGCACACGCTCTCCACGTAGTCGATAAACTCCGGGAACTGGCAGGCCAGCTTCAGATAGCCGCCGTAGCCGATGCGGTCAATGGGCTTGCGGAGGATGGCCCGGCGGGCGGTGACCCAGTTGACCTTGGCCTCCCGGACCGGATCACCCCCCTCGTGGAAGGTGTCCGGGAAGAAGTAGGGCAGAAACCGGCCCTCGGTGTACTTCACCCCGGGGATGTCGGAGATGAGGCGCAGGGTGGAGCCGTTGCCCACGCTGCCCACCACCGCGTCCAGGCCGATGGTGGCGAACTCGGGCATGTAGGGCTCCGTGCCGATGAAGTGGTCCCCCAGGAACATCATGGCCTCCTTGCCCAGCTCGTGGGTGATGTCCACCATCTCCCTGGCCAGCTTCGCCACCTCCCGCCGCTGGAAGGCCATGAAGTCCTTGAACTCCCGGCTGGGGGTCCGGTACTGGTTGTTGTAGTAGCCCTGGTCAATGATGAACTCCGGGCGGAAGGGGTAGCCCGCCTCCTTTTCAAACTGCTCCAGAATGTAGGGGGAGACGCTGGCGGAGTAGCCGTACCAGTCCACGTACTTCTCCCGCTTCAGCTCGTCAAAGATGAGGGTGAACTGGTGGAAGAAGGTGGTGTAGCGGATCACGTCCACGTAGGGGTGGTCCGCGATGAACTTCCGCAGCCGCTCCATGGTGAACTTGTGGGTCTTGGGCTGGCGCACGTCAAAGGTGATCTGGTGCTCAAAGTCCTTCCAGCCGTTGGTGACGGCGTTGTACATGTGGACCGGGTCCCAGATGAGGTAGGCCAGAAAGCTTACCGTGTAGTCGTGGAAGAGCTCCGGCGCGTCGATGACCACGCACCCCGCCTCCTGGTCATACCGCCACAGGTCCTTTGACAGTGGCTCGCCGGCGGTGCGGTCCATGACCTCCCACCAGCGGCGGATGTCGTCCCGGGTGTTGGGCTCCATCAGCTCCCGGCTGATGCCCTGCATGAGGGAGATGGCCAGGGGGCCGCCGGAGGCGGTGTGGAACCCGGTCATGATATAGCACTGCTGCACCTCGTCCGGATTGGCCTTGGCCCAGGCGTTGTCCTTGCGGGTGGTGTAGTAGGTGGAGTAGACCTTGGCGTCCACGCTCTTGAGCTCCTGGGGGAAGTCGGTGCCGTCGCAGTCCCGGATGGCGTCCGCGCCCCAGCGCCGCACCAGCTCCATGGTCTCGGGGACCACGTCCACGTCCGTGGGAATGGTCACCCGTCCAAACTGTTGATTTTCCATAAATGTTTCCCTTTCAGCGCTTTTTCGGATCCTCGAAGGGCTTGTTGTACAGGGCCAGGGTCCCCAGCAGCAGGGCCAGCCCGGCCAGCATCAGCAGCAGGCCGCCCATCTGCCCGGTCTGCCGCCAGCCGTAGATCAGCAGGAACAGGCCCAGGACAAAGGTGAGCAGCATGAGGGTCATCCGCAGCGCGGTGTGTTCTTTCCAAAATTGCATGTGGATCTGCCTCCTTGTGCAAGTATCCATCCTTTCTGTCAAAGAAAGGTATCCAACGAAAATTTCAGCGGGTTATCCCTTCAATCCGCCCACGGTCATGCCCTGGGTCAGCTTCTTCTGCACGCAGATGTAGAGGATCAGCGTGGGCAGCATCACCAGCACCAGACCGGCGTAGAGGATGCCGTACTCCGCCGAGGACTGCTGGGCCTGCATCAGGTTCAGAAGGCCCACCGGCAGGGTCCGCTGGCCTGTGGCGCTGGCCATGAGGGTCATGGAGATGATGTACTCATTCCAGAAGGAGAGGAAGTTGAAGAGGATGATGGTGATGATGGAGGGCTGGGCCATGGGGAAGATGATGCGCACCATGGTGGCCCCGTAGCCCGCGCCGTCGATGTAGGCCGCCTCCTCAAAGTCGTGGGGCAGGGTGGCGAAGTAGCCGGAGAGGAGGTAGATGGTGAAGGGCAGGGCCGTGGAGGCGTAGACCACCGCCAGCACGAAGAGGTTGTTGAGGAGCATGGCGCTGCCCAGGGTGGTCTTGAGGAAAGCGTCGCCGTCCTTGAGCATGAGGAAGATGGGCACCACGATGTAGTTGACGTTGATAAAGAGCCCGGCCATGAAGCAGGTGTTGAGCAGCTTTCTGCCTGTGAACTGGAACCGGGACAGGCAGTAGGCGGCCGGCAGGGCCACCACCAGCAGCAGCGCCAGGCTCAGGGCCGTGACGATGACGGAGTTGACCATGTAGCTGCCCATGCTGGCCGCGTTCCAGGCGTTTACGAAGTTCTGCCAGTAGAACCCGGCGGGCAGGGCCCAGGGGTTGCCGTAGAACTCGCTGTTCTGCTTGACGGAGGCCAGGAACACCCAGGCCACGGGCACGATGATGAGCACCGCCAGGGTGATGAGGGCCACATAGATAAAGGCCTTGAAGAGGGGCTCGCTCTTTTTGACTGTTTTGTTCATGTCTCCACCCCCTTACATTTCCAGCACATCCCGCCGGGTCACCCTGTTGACCATGGCGGAGAGGAGGAAGGAGAAGAGGAAGATCACCACGCCGGCGGCCATGGCGTAGCCGTAGAGCCCAGCGTCCTTCTGGCTGTACATGAAGCTCAGGCCCACGTCCGCCATGCCCTTGGCCACCATGGCCTTGACGAACAGGAAGGCCATGTTGATGGTAGAGATGATGAAGAAGGTGAGGGTGGTGCGGATGTTGGTCCAGATAAGGGGCAGGGTGATCTGGAAAAACTGGGCCGTCCGGCCCGCGCCGTCCAGGCTGGCGGACTCGTAGAGGTCCGCGGGCACCGCGGCCATGGAGGCCATGTACATGACCATGTAGTAGCCGATGGCCTGCCAGACCATGGCGATGATGATGGAGATCATCACCATCTGCTGGTCCTTCCAGAGGATCATCACCTCGCGGCCGGCAAAGAAGGAGAGCACGCTGTTGAGCATGCCGTTCTCCGGCTTGTAGACGGCGGAGAAGATGCCGGCGATGACCACCACGGAGAGGATGTTGGGGATATAGAAGATGACCCGGAAGAAGTTCTGGCCCTTCAGCTTCTCACGGGTGAGAATGCCGGCAAAGAGCAGGGCAAAGAAGAAGGTCACAATGGTGACGACAACGATGAGCAGAATGGTGTTCTGCATGGCGGAGATGAACTTGGCGTCCTGGAACAGGACCTTGAAGTTGTTCAGGCCCACAAAGGTCTCTGTGGGGGAGTAGGCCCCCCGCTCAAAGAGGGACATGCGGAAGACGTTGAGGGTGGGCAGCACCATGAAGATGAAAAACAGGATGGTGGCCGGCGCTACGCATAGAAAGATAAACCGGCTGCGTTCCTTGCTGCGGCGCATGAAATCTCTCCTCTCTCTGTTGAAAAAAAGCGGGCGGCGGTGAGCAAACGCTCACCGCCGCCTGCTTACGGACTATGTGATTAAGAACGTATAGGGTTTGTCAGGATCAGCCCATGATGTTGGCCCGCATCTGATCGCTGGCGGCCTTCACGTCGGACATCCACTGATCCTGGGTGATGGAGCCGTTGACCAGACCGTTGACGGGATCCAGGAACACCTCGCGGACAGAGCCCAGGCCGGCCACGGCGTTGTAGGCGGCGAAGTTGCCCATGGCGGCGTCGGCGCCGTTGTCATAGATGGCGTAGAACATCTTGTTGTCGCCCTCCAGATTGTCGGTCAGACCGGGGACGGGCTGCACAGCGCCGCCCTTGGCGAAGATGGCGCAGGCCGCGTCAGAGTACAGGAAAGCCACGAACTGCTTGGCAGCGTCCATGTTGGGCGCGCCGGCGGGGATCCAGGCCTGCTCCAGCCAGCAGTAGCTGGCGCCGTTGCCGCCGGACTTGGCGGCGGGCAGGGCGGTCATGCCCCAGGCAAAGCCGTCAGCACGGGGAGCCTCGGCCATCTCGCCCACGATCCAGGTGCCGTTGGGCATGAACAGGGCCTTGTTGTCCAGGACCAGCTGCTGGTTCTGGGTGAAGTCCTGATCGTTGGCCTGGGCGGGGGTGACGGGGTTGGTGTAGCTGGCCAGCTTGGCGATGATGTCGAAGCACTGCTGGGCCTCGGGGGTATCCCAGATGCCCTCGGCGTAGGTGGTGGCCTTGTTGAAGAAGTCGGGGCCGCCCACGGAGTACATCAGCGCGTACAGGAAGGCGTCAAAGTAGCCGGTGGTGGGATAGGTGAAGAGGTAGCTGCCCTCGGCCTGGGCCTTCTCGGCCAGCTCCCACATCTCATCCCAGGTGGCGGGCACGCTCCAGCCCTTCTCCTCGAAGAGGCCCGCGTTGTAGAACAGGCCGCAGGGGGAGTAGAACATGGGGGCCAGATAGGTCTTGCCGTCGCCGTAGGGGTTGGTGACGGAGGTGTCGGTGAAGCCGCCGACGATCTTGTCGCTCACCTTGGCGCTCTCGCCGGGCACGGTCATGGTCAGCACGTCGGTGAGCTCGGCGATGTTGCGGTCCTTGATGAACTGCTCGGTGAGGCCCTTCTCACGGCCGGTGGCCAGGTGGATGACGTCGGGGAAGTCGCCGCCCTGCATGGAGGGCCCGATGACATCTTCCAGGTTCTTGTCGCAGATGAGCTCCACCTTGATGCCGGTCTCGGCGGTGAAGGCGTCGCAGACCTCCTGCCACATGCCGGGATAGGCCTCCTCATAGCCGGAGGCCAGGGCGGCCACCTGGATGGTCACATCCTCGGCCGGGGCGGGAGCGGGCTCGGGAGTGCTGGGAGTCTGGCTGTCGCTGGGCTGGGTCTGGGTGTTGTCCTGAGCGGGGGGCTGGTCGTTTCCGCCGCCGCAGCCGGCCAGCAGGGACAGGACCATGACGGACGCCAGGATCATGCTGAGAAGCTTTTTCATGTCCAATTCCTCCAAAAAAATCTCGTTTCCATCCGGGACCGTCCCGGACGATACAACTATATAATACACCCTCTGGCGGAGGGCGCAATTCCTATGTTGCGCAACTTTTTAGATATCTTGCTCTTTTTGCGTTTTGACACAAATCGGGGAAATCTGCCCTGCGGCTTTGGGCAGAATAAATAATTTTGACAAAAGCCGGGGCGCGGAGGGCACAAATTATGGCCGCTCTCACAAAAATATTTTTAGAAGTTGCACAACGGCGGGGAAGGATTTATAATAACCCTACAGACGGCGGTTTTTCCGGTTTTTGCGATCTTGCGGCCAAGGAGGGGGGATTGCCGTGAGCACTCTGCAATATGTTCTGCCCCAGGAGGGGGCGGCGGCGGCCCGGCCCAGGCTGCTGTACGTCACCCACGCCCAGTACAGCGAGGAGTGGAACTCCTCCCTCCATACCCACGCCTGCGCGGAGCTGTTCTTCATCACCCGGGGCCACGGACTGTTCCATGTCCGCCAGGAGCGGTTCCCCGTGGCCATCAACGATCTGGTGGCGGTGAATACCGGCGTGCCCCACACCGAGGCCGGGGCGGAGGGCAGCCCCATGGAGTACGTGGTGCTGGGGGTGGAGGGTCTGGAGGCCCTGACCGGCGCGGGGGGCTGGAGCCTCATCCACATGACCGGGGAGCAGGAGATGGTCTCCGCCTGCCTGCGGATGATGACCCGGGAGATCCGGGAGGAGCAGGCCGGGTGCGCCCAGATCTGCCGGAACCTGCTGGAGGTGATCCTCCTGCGGCTGGCCCGGCGGGAGGACTTCGCCCTCTCCGACGCGCCCCCCTCCTCCAACCGGGAGTGCGGTCAGGTCCGGCGGTATATTGACAACCACTTCAAGGAGAACCTGACCCTGGACCAGCTGGCGGGGCTGGTCCACGTGAGCAAGTACCACCTCTCCCACGCCTTTCAGCGGGCCTACGGCACCTCCCCCATCAGCTACCTCATCTCCCGGCGCATCCAGGAGAGCCGCTTCCTGCTCACGGAGACGGACCACACCCTCTCCCAGATCGCCCGCATCCTGGGCTTCTCCTCCCTGAGCTACTTCTCCCAGAGCTTCCGGCGGCTGGAGGGGGTGAGCCCCATGGAGTACCGCCGCCGCCACCGCCGTCAGGGCGGCTGAGGCGGCCGGATTCCCCAATTTTTGTCAAAGATCTTGCGTCCGGCGGGGTTATGGGGTATGATGGAGGAAACGAGGCGCGGCCGCCGGAGGGAATGATAAGTGCAGTTAATGGATAAAATCATCTATTCCCCCGGCGCGCGGGGGTGGATATAATAGGACATGTCAAGCGAATGACTCTATTTTTATCACCGAAGGGAGAGCAGATCATATGTCTATTTTAGTCAGCGGCGGCGCGGGGTATATCGGCAGCCACACCTGCGTGGAGCTCATCCAGGCGGGCTACGAGATCGTGGTGGCGGACAACCTGTGCAATTCCAGCGAGGAGGCGCTGCGCCGGGTGGAGAAGATCACCGGCAGGGCCATCCCCTTTGTCAACGCGGAGCTGTGCAATGAGGGGGACGTGGAGGAGCTCTTTGCCAGCCACCCGGACATTGACGCGGTCATCCACTTCGCCGGGCTCAAGGCCGTGGGCGAGAGCGTGTCAAAGCCCCTGGAGTACTACGCCAACAACCTCATCAGCACCCTCTACCTCCTCCAGGCCATGCGCCGCCACGGGGTGAAGAACTTCGTCTTCTCCTCCTCCGCCACGGTCTACGGCGATCCGGCCAGCGTGCCCATCCGGGAGGACTTCCCCACCGGCGGCACCACCAACCCCTACGGCACCACCAAGCTCTTCCAGGAGCG
>CANAZG010000018.1 GCA_947365965.1 uncultured Clostridia bacterium | reverse complement strand
CGCGCTTGACGGCAAAGCCGGACTCTTCCATCAGCCGGAGGAACGCGGCAAAGTCCATCTCCATCTCGCAGAATAGCCATCAGAGCTATCGCCGGAGAATGGAGCGGGGCGAGTTCATCACAACGAAAGCCCCCTACGGCTACCGGCTGGTAAACCGGAGGGATCTGGAGATCGTCCCGGAGGAGGCGGAGATCATCCGATGGGTATTTGACGCCTACCTCGGCGGAAAAAGTGCCAAAGACATTGCCAATGAGCTGATCCGCCGGGGCATCCGGGATCGAAAGGGCAACGTCCACTGGACCACCAGGGAAATCTACTACTGGCTGTCCAATGAGAAATATGTGGGCGATACCCTCTGCCAAAAAACCTACAAAACCGGCTTTCCCTTCGTCCAGAAGATCAACCAGGGCGAGGTGGACCAATTCTATGTGGAGGGGACCCACCCCGCTATCGTCAGCCGGGAGGTGTTCGACAAGGCCCAGGCCCTGCGGGCAATGAAAAAGAAGAAAATCTACGGCCCGGATGGAGTCTACCCGCTGTCCCGGAAAATGTGCTGCGGGATCTGCGGTTTCACACTTTACCGCCATGTGACCCGGAAAGGCTCCGCCACCTGGAGTTGTGGCCGCCACCAGCGGAAAGCCTCCAACTGTGCGACAGGCCCCATCCCGGAGGAGGCCATCTACGCCGCCTTCCTGCGGATGTACAACAAGCTGAGGCTCCATGAGGGCGTCATCCTGCGGCCCGCCCTGAGTCAGATGGATTCACTGGAGACAGCCCTGCAGCGGGGCAACCCCGCCATGCTGGAGGTCAACCAGGCCATCGCCCAGGCCACCGAGCGCGGCTATAAGATCAGTAAGCTCCGCGCCAACGGCCTGCTGGATGCGGACGCCTGCGCCGCCCAGATGGCGGTCAATAACGCACAACTGACCCAACTCCGGGCCAAGCGCCGGAGGCTGCTGAAGAATGATGACATTGGCGAGGCGGCGGAGGCCCTGCGCCAGACGGCAGACACCATCCGCCAAGGCCCGGAACGGCTGGAGAAATTCGATGAAGCCCTGTTTGCGGAGCTGGTCGAGCAGATCGTGGCCAGCCCCACTGCCCTGCGGTTTCGGCTGTACGGCGGCATCGAGGTAACGGAACAAATCGGGGAGGACGAGAGATGAATCGGAAGGTGCTGTACGGCTATCAGATCATGGACGGGAAGCTGGTTCCCCAGCCCCAGGAGGCGGCGGTGGTCAGCAGGGTGTTCGGCCTCTACCTCGAAGGAAACCTACAGCGGGAGATATCGGACACGCTGAACGCCGAGGGCATTCTCTACAGCCCGGAGCGGCCTGTGTGGACCAAGTTCAGGATCTCGTTTATCCTCAGAAATGAGCGTTACATGGGCGCCGATGATTACCCTGTCCTGATCGGCAGCGAAACCTTTCATCCTGGAGGCCATCAACGGCCTCGACCAAACCGGGCAGGAGATCACGGAGGAGTTCTTGGACATCGCCAGCCTTGTCCAGCAGGGACAGGAGTGCGGCGGGGTTGATCCCCTCGCCCTGCGGCAGCGGCTGACGGCCCTGACGGCGGAACAGGCGGTGCTGATGGAACAGGCGCTGGCGTTGCCGGAGGATACGGAAAAGCGGGCGCAAGGACAGGCGGGGGAACATCTGACAAAGCCGCCCTATGGCTACATGGTAAGCTCTGCGGACAAAAAGCTATGGATTGTGGACGAGGAAGCCGCCGCTGTGGTGAAACGCATTTTTGATTTATGTATCGGTGGGAAAGGACCTATGCAGATAGCAAAAATCCTCAAAGAAGATAAGGTACTGACTGCCAAAGCCCACTACGCAAAGAAAAAGGGGAAAGCACTTCCCGAAAATCCCTATGATTGGAGAGATAGTACCATTGTCGGTATTTTGGAGCGTATGGACTACTGCGGGCATACGGTGAACTTCAAAAGCTATTCCAAATCCCACAAGCTGAAAAAGCGGATTCCTACCACAAAGGAACAGCAGGCGGTTTTCTATAATACCCATGAAGCGATTGTGGAAGACGCAGTTTTTGAACGGGTGCAGGAACTAAGGGCAAACAAACGCCGCCCCACAAAAGCGGACAGACAGGGATTGTTTTCCGGCTTGGTATATTGTGCGGACTGTGGGAGTAAGCTACATTTCGCTACTTGTAAAAGTTTTAACGGTTCACAAGACCATTACCGCTGTGCAAAGTACAAGAGCAATACGGGAAGCTGTACGGCTCACTTTATCCGCGAGGAAGTGTTGAAGCAGATAGTGTGGGGCAGGATATTTGATGTGACTGCCCTTTTCTTTGATGACATCATGGCTTTCCATGAAATGATGTACGCACAACGCTCTGCCGAAACGGAAAAGGAAATGAAGCGCAGAAAACGGGAAGTCGGACAGGCAAAAAAACGGATTGTAGAACTTGACCGTATCTTCAAGCGGATTTATGAGGACGACATAAGCGGCGCAATCAGCCACGACAGGTTTTTGAAGCTGTCCGCAGAGTATGAAGCGGAACAGCGGGAACTGGAAGAAAAGGTCAAGGCAGACCAGCAGGAAGTCGATACCTACGAACAGAACAAAAGCGATTTTGACAGCTTCGCCGCGATTATCCGCAAGTATGTGGGGATAAAGGAACTCACCCCCACAATCGTCAATGAATTTATCAAGAAAATCATAGTCCATGCGCCGGAAAAGGTGGACGGGAAACGGGTACAGAAAGTAGATATTGTTTTCAATTTTGTAGGGGAAATCAATTTCCTTTCTGTCACGCAACCGAAACGGCAAGGCGCATAGGAACTCGAAAAGACGGTACAGCCCTTGTAATTGGGGCTATACCGCCTAATCTGAAATTACTTCCCTCTAACCGTAAACATTTGTGCCACAACGACCTCGGCACTTACTTTGACGGTTTTAAAACAGACTCTAGGGTAATGTTCTACTGCTTTTTCGATTTAACATATGCTGAAATCGCTAAACAGGAGGGATGCAGTTTAACGTCCGTGCGGCAGTCTGTAAAAGCAGCCGAAAGCAATCTAAAGAAATAGCTGGATAACAAATAAGAAGTAAGCAAAGGGACGCATGGCAGACTGCCTTGCGTCCCTTTGGATAATTAGGCGAAAATCAACTCAGCATGGACGATTTCTGATGCTCGATCACGAATATTGTTTATTCGTCAGAACGGACGGGCAGCGGCCGCGCCTACAGCGCGCTGCCGGAGACCCGGCGGCTTCCGGCGGGCTCCGGCTCTCGGGCCGCCTGCCGGGCGTTGGCCAGCATCAGCTTCAGCCGGTTCTCCTGGTTGACCCGGGTGGCCCCGGCGTCGTAGTCAATGGCCACGATGTTGATGGCCGGGTTCTTCTCCTTGATGGGCTTCATCATGCCCTTGCCGCAGATGTGGTTGGGCAGGCACCCGAAGGGCTGGGTGCACACGATGTTGCCCACCCCCTTGTCCGCCAGCTCCAGCATCTCCGCCGTCAGCAGCCACCCCTCCCCCATCTTCACGCCCATGCTGATAGTGCCCTGGACCAGGGAGACGGTGCGGGTAAAGAGGGTGGGGGGCGTGAAGCGGCCGTGGGCGGCAATGGCCGCGATCATGTCCCGCTCCTTGCCCACCAGATACTGATAGGCTGCGCGGTAGGCGGGCTGGGAGAGCTTCTGCATCCCGTAGAGCTGGTGGTCCAGCATGTTGTTGTACACGCAGTACAGGCAGAAGTCCATGAGCCCCGGGATGACCACCTCCGCCCCCTCGTCCACCAGGAACTGCTCCAGGTTGTTGTTGCCCAGGGGGGAGTACTTGACAAAGATTTCCCCCACCACGCCCACCTTCAGGGTATCCCGCCGCTCCATGGGGATGGCGGCGAACTGGTCCAGAATGCGGCGGTAGTTGGCCTTCACCCGGCGGTAGCCGCCGGCGCTCCTGGCCGTCAGCTCCCCGGCCAGCTGCCGGGTCCAACGGTCCGCCAGGGCCTGGGCGGAGCCCTTCTCCACCTCGTAGGGCTTGCACTGGTTCACCAGGGTCATGAGCAGATCCCCGTAGAGCACGCCGTACATCATTTTCATCACCAGCGGCAGGGTCAGCTGGAACCCCGGGTGCTTCTCCAGCCCGGCCATGGACAGGCTGATGACCGGCACATGGCCCAGCCCCGCCTTCTCCAGGGCCTTGCGCAGCAGGTGAATGTAGTTGGACGCCCGGCAGCCCCCGCCGGTCTGGAACAGGATGAGGGCCACCCGGTCCGGATCGTACGTCCCGCTTTGCAGGGCGTGGATGAACTGCCCGATCACCAGGATGGCGGGGTAGCAGGTGTCGTTGTGGACGTACTTGAGCCCCGTCTCCGCGATCTGGGGGCCGCTGGTCTCCAGCAGCTCCACCTTGTAGCCCACCCGCTCCAGCACCCGGCCAATCATTTGAAAGTGCATGGGCAGCATGTTGGGCACCAGGATGGTGTGGGTCCTCTTCATCTCCTGGGTAAAGACCACATAGCCCTTATTCTGATCCACCATAGATCGGATTCCTTTCGATTCCATAGACGTGAAATTAGTATTTGAGCACAAAGTAAATCACATATATCCAGCTCAGGAGTCCGTGAAAAACAGCCCACCCAACAGAACGCCAGGTAGAGTAGCTGATGACCATCGCCAGCGCGCTGCCGAAGGTAATGCCCGACTTGACGGTTTTCTGAACAGATATCTGCTTTTCTTCATTCATGTGTGCAACCTCCTGTTCCAACACAGATTCAGACGCCCTTCTCCTCCAGTGCGCCGATGAGGCTCCTGAGCCGGATCTTCACCGCGCCCAGATTGGTGATCTCATCGATCTTGATCTGGGTGTACAGCT
Source organism: uncultured Clostridia bacterium (assembly GCA_947365965.1). GTDB lineage: Bacteria > Bacillota > Clostridia > Oscillospirales > Oscillospiraceae > Pelethomonas. The sequence continues at coordinate 37,799 of CANAZG010000018.1, read as the reverse complement.
TCCCGGCCTCCTCCAGGATCCGCCGCACCTCGTCGGTGGTGATGGCGTCCACGCCGCAGCCGAAGCTCACCAGCTGCACCAGCTGCACGTCCGAATGCTGGCAGGCGTACCGGGCCGCCCGGTAGAGCCGGGCGTGGTAGGTCCACTGGTTGAGCACGTGGACCGGCGCCGGGTCCGCCAGATGGCACACGCTGTCCTCGCTGACCACCACGAAGTCCAGGGACGCGGCCAGCTTGTCGATGCCGTGGCCGATCTCCGGGTCAATGTGGTAGGGCCTCCCGGCCAGGATCATGATCCGCTTGCCGTGGGCCCGGGCCCAGGCCGCCGCCGCCTCCCCCTGCCGCCGCACGGCCGTCATGTGAGCCTCATAGGCCGCAAAGGCGTGGTCCACCGCCTGCCGGATCTCCTTTTTCGTCACGTCCGGAAACACGGGATGCAGACAGGCGAAGAGCTCCCGGGCCAGCTCCCGGCGGTTGTTGATGTTCAGGAAGGGGTAGAGGAACCGGGTTTGGGCCAGATCGTCCATGTTGCCCCGGAGCAGCTCCGCGTAGTAGGCCACCACGGGGCAGTTGTAGTGGTTGTCGCCCCCGCGCTCGTCCACGTTGTAGGTGAGGCTGGGGTAGAAGATGGCGTCCACCCCCCGCTCCAGCAGCACCTCCATGTGGCCGTGCATGATCTTGGCCGGGTAGCAGGCGGTGTCCGAGGGGATGGAGAACTGCCCCTTCTCATAGACCCGCCGGGAGGAGAGGCCGGAGACCTCCACCCGGAACCCCAGCCGGGTGAAAAACGCGTGCCACAGAGGCAGCAGCTCATACATGCCCAGAGAGAGTGGCAGGCCCACGGAGCCCCGGATCTCCGCCCCGGGCCGGAGGCTTGTCAGGGCGTCCCGCTTCCAGGCGTAGAGGTTGGGCAGCTCCTGGGCGTTGGCCAGCCCCAGGCCCTTCTGGCACTGGTTGCCGGAGATATACTTCTTGCTCCCGCCGAAGCTGTTCACCGTCAGGCGGCAGTGGTTGGCGCACCCCTGGCAGACGGCGGCCCTGGCGGCGTGGGTGAAGCTCCCCAGCTTTTCCGGGGAAATGAGGGCGCTCTCCTCCAGGTCCATGGCGTAGAGGGCCGCGCCGTAGGCCCCCATGAGGCCGGCGATGGCGGGGCGGATGACCTCCCGGCCCAGCTCCATCTCAAAGGCTCGGAGCACCGCGTCGTTGTAGAAGGTGCCCCCCTGGACCACCACGCGGCGGCCCAGCTCGTCGGCGCTGCCGGCCCGGATGACCTTGTAGATGGCGTTTTTCACCACGCTGACGCTGAGCCCCGCGGAGATGTCCTCCACCGTGGCCCCGTCCTTCTGGGACTGCTTCACCGAGGAGTTCATGAACACGGTGCACCGGCTGCCCAGGTTCACCGGCGCGGCGGCCTGGAGCCCCTTCCGGGCGAACTCCGCCACGTCATAGCCCATGGACCGGGCGAAGGTCTCGATAAAGGACCCGCAGCCGGAGGAGCAGGCCTCGTTGAGCATGATGGAGTCAATGGCCCCGTTCTTGATCTTGAAGCACTTGATGTCCTGGCCGCCGATGTCCAGGATGAAGTCCACCTCCGGGCAGAAGTGCTTGGCCGCGGTGTAGTGGGCGATGGTCTCCACCACCCCCCGGTCCACGCCGAAGGCGGCCCGGATGAGCTCCTCGCCGTAGCCGGTGACAGCGCTGCCCCGGATCCGCACCCGGTCCCCGCACAGGCCGTAGATGGTCTCCAGCTGCTCCCGGACGATCTCCACCGGATTGCCCCGGTTGGAGCTGTAGTATGTATAGAGGAGCTGCCGGTCCTCCCCCAGAAGGGCTGCCTTGGTGGTGGTGGAGCCGCAGTCGATGCCCAGCCAGGCCGAGCCCTTGTAGGCGGCCAGATCCTCCTCCGCCACGGTGGCGGCGGCGTGGCGGGCCCGGAAGGCGGCGTAGTCCGCCTCGCTGGCAAACAGGGGCGGCAGGAGGTTGGCCGCGTCCCGGACGGCGGAGCTGTGGGCGATCTTCTCCCGCAGCCGGTCCATGGTGTACTCCTCCCCGGCGCTCCGGGCGTAGAGGGAGGCCCCCATGGCCACGGCGAAGCGGCCGTAGTCGGGGAACACCGCCTGATCGTCCGTCAGGCCCAGGGTCTCCTGGAACCGGCGGCGCAGGCCCTTGCAGTAGTAGAGGGGCCCGCCCAGGAAGAGGACCTTCCCGGTGATCCGCCGGCCCTGGGCCAGACCGGCGATGGTCTGGTTCACCACCGCCTGATAGATGCTGGCCGCCACGTCGGCGTGCTTGGCCCCCTGGTTGAGCAGGGGCTGGATGTCCGTCTTGGCGAACACGCCGCACCGGGAGGCGATGGGGTAGAGGCGGGTGCTCTCCAGGCTCAGCGCGTCCAGCTCGTCGGCGGTGAGGCCCAGGAGGGTGGCCATCTGGTCAATAAAGGCCCCGGTGCCCCCGGCGCAGGAGCCGTTCATCCGCTCGTCGATGCCGCCGTCAAAGAAGATGATCTTGGCGTCCTCGCCCCCCAGCTCCACCACGGCGGAGGCGTCCGGCTCCAGGGCCCGGACCACCTCGCCGGTGGCGAAGACCTCCTGGACAAAGGGCACGCCTGCGCTCTCCGCCAGCCCCAGGCCGGCGGAGCCGGAGATGGCGGCGGTGAAGGGCCGGTCCCCGGCGGCCTCCGCCGCCTCCTCCAGCAGCTCCAGGGTCTTCTGGCGCACCTGGGAGAAGTGGCGCTGGTATTTCTCGTATAGGATTCGGCCGTCCTCCACCAGCACCGCCTTGGCGGTGGTGGAACCGATGTCGATGCCTAAGCTCAAGCCTGTATGGGTCATGTCCAACTCCCGGCCCCGAAGGGGCCTATCATCCTTTTTGCGCATTTTGTTGGCATTATAGCACAAAAAGGCGAAAATGTTTATGGACAAAGTGTTAAATATGTGAGAAGAATTTCTTCCCCGTTTTTAGTATTTTGCGTCAAAAAGGGGGACGGAGGGGGAATAGGGCCCCGGACCAGCTCTGGTCCGGGGCCCTATGATCGCCTATTTGTCCTTCTCCATCAGGGTCTGGATGCCGGCGGCCAGACCGGCCAGGGATTGAATCTCGCTGGGGATGATGATCTTGGTGGCCTTGCCGTCGGCGGCGGCCTGGAAGGCCTCCAGAGCCTTGAGCTTCACCACCTGATCGTTGGGGGCGGCCTCGTTGAGGAGCTTGAGGGCGTCGGCCGTGGCCTGCTGCACCCGGAGGATGGCCTCCGCCTGGGCCTCGGCCTCCATGATCCGGGCCTGCTTGGCCGCGTCGGCCCGCAGAATGAGGGACTGCTTCTCGCCCTCGGCCACCAGAATCTGGCTCTGCTTCTGGCCCTCGGCCTGGAGAATGGACTCCCGGCGCTCACGCTCCGCCTTCATCTGCTTCTCCATGGCGTCCTGAATCTCACGGGGCGGGATGATGTTCTTCAGCTCTACCCGGTTGACCTTGATGCCCCAGGGGTCTGTGGCCTCGTCCAGGATGGCCCGCATCTTGGTGTTGATGTGGTCACGGCTGGTGAGGGACTGGTCCAGCTCCAGATCGCCGATGATGTTGCGCAGGGTGGTGGCGGTCAGGTTCTCGATGGCGCTCATGGGGTGCTCTACACCGTAGGTGTAGAGCTTGGGGTCAATGATCTGGAAGTAGATGACCGTGTCGATCTGCATGGTGACGTTGTCCTTGGTGATGACGGGCTGGGGCGCGAAGTCCACCACCTGCTCCTTCAGGCTCACCCGCTTGGCCACCCGATCAATGATGGGCAGCTTGATGTGAGGTCCTACGCCCCAGGTGGTGTTGTAAGCGCCCAGGCGCTCCACCACAAAGGCACGGGACTGCTGGACCACGTGGATGTTGGTCACCAGCAGGATCAGGACGATCACACCGATGGCAATCAGAATGTACGGCATAGCGTTTGCCCTCCTTTGTTTGGATGGACCCATTATACCACACCCGGCTGGGATTTTCCACTGGATTTTATCCTGCCCAGAATTTCCCCAAATAGCTATTGTGCTCCGCTGCCCGCTGTGCTACAATGGAGAAACATGTGCCGGCGGAATTGTCCGCCCCACAGATATACCAGAGAGGGTTGAGGAGGGGCGCTATGAGGGAGCTTCGACTGATCGGCGGCTATGCCAGGAGCCGCTGGCTCCACTACGTGTTGGGAATCCTGTCCCTGGCGGCGGTGGACCAGATGAACGTCTACATCCCCCAGTTCACCGGCCAGATCACCGACGGGCTGAAGGCCGGGACCATCGGGATGGACGGGGTGTGGCGGCTCATCGGGCTGATTGTGCTCATGGGCGGGGCCATGGCCGTGGGCCGCTTCGGGTGGCGCTACTTCATCTTCGGCGCGGCCCTGGACGTGCGCAGGAGGCTCCAGGAGGACCTGTTCGCCCACCTGGAGAAGCTGTCCATGCGCTACTACAACGAGCACAAGACCGGCGATCTCATGGCCCACTTCACCAACGACATGCGCTCCGTGCAGATGCTCATGGGGCCCACGGTGGTCACCGCCTTTGACGCCACGGTGATGCTCATCATGGTGCTGGGGAAGATGATGTTCTATGTGGACATGCGTCTGACCCTGGTGGCGGTGATCCCCCTGCTGCTCATCATGTACGGGGACTACTACTACGGCAAGGTGATGCACCGGAGGTTTTTTGCCAAGCAGCGGGCCTTCTCCGATCTTACGGACCAGGTCCAGGAGGCGGTCAGCGGCATCCGGGTCATCAAGGCCTTTGTCCAGGAGCGCCGGGAGCTGGCGGCCTTTGCCCAGGTCAACCGCCGCAACCAGGACCGGAACATGGACGTGGCCCGCTCACAGGCCCTCTTCATGCCCCTGCTGGATCTGATTATCGGCGTCAGCGGCCTGCTGACCCTCCTCTACGGCGGCTACCTCACCATCGCCGGGGAGATCACCCTGGGCCAGTTCGAGGCCTTCAACCTGTACATCGCCATGCTGGTCTGGCCCATGCTGGCCGCCGGCGAGTGCATCACCTTCATCTCCCAGGGCACGGCCAGCCTCAAGCGGATCCGCACCATCCTGGACGAGCAGCCGGAGATCGTGGACGGGGCGGAGGTAAAGGACGTGGCGGCCCTGGAGGGGGAGATCGACTTTAACGGGCTGACCTTCGCCTACCCGGACCAGGAGGACGTGACGGTGCTGGACGCCATCCGGGTCCACGTGGACCGGGGGAGCACCCTGGCGGTTCTGGGCCGCACCGGCAGCGGCAAGAGCACCCTGGCCAGCCTGCTGCTGCGGCTGTACAACGCCAAAAGCGACATGATCCGCATCGACGGCCGGCCCATCTATGAGATTCCCCTGTCCGTGCTCCGGCGGGACATCGCCTACGTGCCCCAGGAGAGCTTCCTGTTCTCCGACACCCTGGAGCGCAACATCGCCTTTGGCGCGGAGTGGAAGAGCCGGGAGGAGATCCAAAGGGCCGCCCAGGACGCCTGCATCCACAGCAATATCATGGACTTCCCCGAGGGGTACGACACCGTGGTGGGGGAGCGGGGGGTCACCCTCTCCGGCGGCCAGAAGCAGCGCTCCGCCATCGCCCGGGCCCTTCTGAAGGACGCGCCCATCCTCATCCTGGATGACGCCCTCTCGGCGGTGGACACGGACACGGAGGAGCAGATTCTCAAAAATCTCCGGCGCAGCCGGGCGGGCCGCACCACCATCATCATCGCCCACCGCATCTCCACCATCCAGAGCGCGGACCGCATTCTGGTGCTGGACGAGGGCCGGGCGGCGGAGTACGGCAGCCACGAGGAGCTGATGGCCCTGGGGGGCATCTACCGGAGCATCCACGACAAGCAGCAGCTGGAGAAGCAGCTGCGGGAGGAAGGGGGCGAGGAGGCGTGAAGCTGTTTCTCAAAAAGACGGAGGAGGACGTCCACTACCGTGGCAACGCCGTGGTGCGGATGCTCTCCTACCTGCGGCCCCACATGGCAGCCATGGCGGCTTGTTTGGTTCTGGCGCTGGCTATCACGGCGCTGGAGCTCTACAAGCCCATCCTCACCGGCGACGCCATTGATCTCTTCATCGATGGGGGCTACGCCCCCGGGGAGGCGGTGGAGGAGCGGTTCATGGGCATACTGACCGCAGCGGGGAAGTATGTGGCCGTACTGGCGATCCTGTTTGTGTGCAACCGGGCCCAGTTCCTGCTGCTGCAAAAGACGGGCCAGGAGATCGTCTACACCATGCGCCGGCAGCTCTTTGAGCACATCCAGAGCCTCTCCATGCGCTTTTTTGATCTCACCCCGGTGGGCAAGATCGTCACCCGGGTCACCAACGACGTGGAGGCGGTCCACGAGCTGTACGCCAACATCCTGGCCAAGCTCTTCAAAAATGTGGTGAAGATCATCGGTCTGGCAGTAGTGATGCTGCTGCTGGACGTGCGCATGGCCCTGCTGAGCTTTGTGATGGTGCCGGTGGTGACGGCGCTGACCGTGGTGTTCCGCACCCTCTCCCGCCGGGCCTATCAGTTGAGCAAGACCAAGCTAACGGAGGTGAACACCTTCCTCTCCGAGAACCTATCGGGCATGAAGGTGATCCAGATCTTCAACCGAGAGGAGGCGAAGCTGGACGCCTTCCGGGTCCGCAGTCAGGAGCTCCATCAGGCCTTTCGCCGGGAGATCCTGGTGGGGGCCGTGTTCCGGCCGGTGATCGTCATGTGCTCCGTGGCGGCCATGGCCATTGTCATCGCCGCGGGGAGCCGGGGCGTGCTGGCGGGGACAGTGTCCTTCGGCACCATGTACATCTTCTTACAGTACATCAAGACCTTCTTCGATCCCATCCAGGATCTGGCGGAGCAGCTCTCCACCCTCCAGTCGGCGGTGGCCTCGGCGGAGAAGATATTCACGCTCCTGGACGAGGAGCCCCAGATCCACGATCCGGCAGAGCCCAGGGGTCCGGCGGAGATCCGGGGGCGGATTGAGTTCAAGAACGTGTGGTTCGCCTACGATGGGGAGAACTATATCCTCCGGGACGTGAGCTTTGTCATCGAGCCGGGGGAGAAGGTGGCCTTCGTGGGGGCCACCGGCGCGGGCAAGAGCTCCATCCTGAACCTGATCGGCCGGTATTACGACGTGCAGCGGGGGGAGATTCTCATCGACGGCGTCAATGTCAAGGACATGACCCGGGACCAGATCCGCTCCTCCATCGGACAGGTGCAGCAGGACGTGTTCCTCTTCACCGGGGATATCAAGAGCAACATCCGCCTGCGCAGCGAGACCATCACCGACGAGGACGTGGTCCGGGCGGCCCGGCAGGTCAACGCCGGCCGCTTCATCGAGAAGCTGCCGGCGGGCTACGACGAGCGGGTTACGGAGCGGGGCTCCACCTTCTCCGCCGGACAGCGGCAGCTCATCAGCTTCGCCCGGACTCTGGCCTTTGACCCGGCCATCCTCATTCTGGACGAGGCTACGGCCAACATCGACACCGAGACGGAGCAGTGGATTCAGGAGGCCCTGGAGACCCTGATGGCCGGACGCACCACCATCATGGTGGCCCACCGGCTCTCCACCATCCAGCACGCGGACAAGATCATCGTCATGCACAAGGGCCGCATCCGGGAGAGCGGCGCTCACCAGGAGCTGCTGGACCAGGACGGCATCTATAAGAAGCTGTACCAATTGCAGATGGCATAGGGAACGGGGGAGGCGGGGAGCCTCCCCCGTCACCTTTTTCACGGCGGCGCATAGGATAAAAACGGACACCCGTCTCTTCCGGCGCGGCGGAGACGGATGCCCACGCGGCGCGGCGGCGCGCCGCGTCACTGTGAGACAAGGGAGGATCTGTCTCTATGCGATACAATCGTTACGAATCCGACCGCTGCTGCGGAAGTCCCTGCTGCGACCCCTGCGATACGGTCTGCTACGTCCCCGGCCCTCCGGGACCCATGGGTCCCCGGGGTCTGCCCGGTCCCGCCGGTCCCATGGGACCTATGGGTCCGATTGGTCCTGTTGGCCCCACCGGGGCAACGGGAGCTACGGGGGCAACCGGCGCGACAGGCGCCACGGGAGCTACCGGCGCAAGGGGCGCCACGGGCGCGACTGGGGCGACAGGTCCCACTGGTCCTGCCGGTCCTGCCGGTGTGACGGGAGCCACCGGCGCTACGGGCGCGACTGGGGCAACGGGTCCCGCTGGCCCTGCCGGTCCGATCGGCCCCACCGGAACGTTTTTAATAGGAAAATGCATAAAACTGCAAAAAATATCGCAATATGACAATAAAATCTATCACATTACACGGAACACCGCCCTGTGGAGACTATGGGCGGTGTTTTCATATATAATACTCAACGAGGTCCATATGGCTTCTTCAGGGAGAATGCAGCATCATACCGCATTCTCCCTTTTTCTTATATCCAAAACACAGAGTGGAGAGCGTCCGGGCATACGGCGTATTTACACCGGCCATTGTCCGCCCCCAGGAATGAGGATCGTGTCTGGCCACTGGCGCAAACATGCCAGCAAGTTGGTAGATGAGGGAACACTGGCCCTGACTACAGCGGTAAAGCTGTCCTACCTGATGCCGGACGAACAAATACGAGTGGACGAGGCGATGGTGCGGGAGAAGGCCGTACCATCCATCTCCCGGGCCCAGCAAATGAGTATGAGGAATGCGGTTGCTGCCCCCAACAAGCAAATTGCAGATGTATTAACATCCGCCCTGCTTACTACGTTTTCTCAGGCCCCGCCTCCCAACTCCGGCTATCCTTTAACCGTACCAAGGAAAGAGACACACCGAGAAGAATTTTACATAAAATCCTCAATCAAGTAAAATGGGACATACCATTTTACTTGATTGGAGGCAGCTTACACAATGGACAGTCACACCCTGACAGGCGGACAACTCATCTCATTCAAGCATCAGTTAAGGTCAGAAGAACGCGAACAGAGTACGATAGAAAAATACATACGTGAAGTGCGATTCTTCACGCACTGGTTGGCGGGGAGGCCGATAACAGCAGAGATGGTGGCTAATTGGAAAAATTATTTACGAGATGAAGGTTATAAGCCGGAAACCATCAATTCCAAGCTCTCCGCACTGAATAAGTTTTTCAAGAGTGTGGGGCGGCAGGAGTTGCGGATAAAGTACCTAAAAATTCAGAGAAAGCTATTTCGCGATACAGAGAAAGAACTGACCAAAGAGGAATATCTTCGCCTATTGGAGACAGCTAATCACTTAGGTAGGAAAAGGCTTGCTTTACTCATCGAAACCATCTGCGCCACGGGTATCCGCGTATCGGAGGTGAGATATATAACAGCAGAGGCGGTCCGTGCAGGTCGTGCAGATATTGCATTGAAAGGAAAAATCCGTACCGTCCTTCTGCCTGGCAAGCTGTGCCGTAAGCTGCAAAAATATGCGAAAAAGGAAAAAATCACTTCCGGCGAGCTCTTTCTCACCAGAAGCGGCAAAGGCATCTCCCGCCGTCAAATCTGGGCAGAGATGAAGGCGCTATGCAAAAAAGCCAACGTGGTTCCCTCGAAAGTATTTCCCCACAACCTGCGGCATCTGTTTGCTAGAACTTTCTACCGGGTCTGTCGAGATGTGGCGAAGTTGGCGGATGTACTGGGCCATTCCAGTATCGAGACTACCCGTATCTACCTCATCTCCACTGGCGTGGAGCACGCTCGTCAGTTAGAGAGATTGGGACTTATTTCTTAACCCCCAAAATAGACAAAATTAATAAGTTGCCTCAAAAGGTAATAAAAACAGATCCTCAGTTATGATGAACTTTGAGGACTGTAGGTATCCTATCACAAAAGATAGGGGAATGCAAGCCCATTTCCCTGTTTTTTCGCGTAACAAATCCTGCCGGTCAACAATACTGGATGACCGGCTTATATTTCTATGCCTTTTTCTACCCCCGCGCATTTTGCGCGGGGATTTTGCGGCCTGTAGCCCCCAAAAATCCATGAAGAAACAGGGCGGTCTATTAAGTCTGTGATGAACCAAGAGGGAGGTATCTATGCCGCAAACGAGACAGCACATTCAGAGGGGCTACAGCCAGCAACGGCATCGGCATAGCCAAGTGCCGGATGCGGGCGTACGTTTGACCCGAGATGGCATAGAGCGGTTTATGACTGTCTGCCAGAACGAAGGACGTGTGGAGGGCACATTAAAATGGTATCGCCGGGGCTTGAACCGCCTCTATGATGACCTCCCGGAGGACAAAATCATCTGCCACGGTACCCTGGAGCGCTGGCGTGAGCATTTGGTGAAGGCGGGCTACGCCCCCAGTACCATCAACAGCTACCTCTCAGTGAACAACGCCTATCTGGACTTTGTCGGCCACCGGGAGTACCAGCTGGCTAATCAGTTGAAGCTGGAGACGGAGCTCCAGCCGGAGCTGACGCGGACGGAGTACCTGCGGCTGCTGCAAACGGCCCGGGCGTTAGGCCGGGAAAGGGTGTACCTGCTGGTGAAGCTGTTCGGTACCACGGGGTTGACTGTGCAGGAATTAGAGAAGGTAACAGTGGAGTCGGTGAGAGAGGGTAAGCTGACGGTCACTTTCAGCCGGAATAAACAGGTGCTGCGTATCCCGGAGGGCCTACAGGCGGAACTGCTGGACTACGCACGGCGAAACGGCTGCCTCTCCGGCCCCATCTTCCTCACCAAGGACGGCACGCCCATGAGCCGCACCTACGTGAGCACCATCATCCGTCAGCTGTGCACAGCGGCGAAGGTGCCGGAGGAGAAGGGCAACCCCCGGTGCTTAAAGCGGCTGTATCAGACCACCCGGGCGGGGATTGAGGACAACATCGCCCTGCTGGTGGAGCAGGCCCACAGTCGCCTGCTGGAGCAGGAGCAGTTGGAAATTGGGTGGGAAGAGCGGTGAGATTATTGCAAAATAAATCAGTAAACAACGAAGCAGCAGAAAATCTTCGGATAATACGGCGGCTGGCTGTCATGCTCCTCCTGGGATACGCTGCCTTGATTATCCTGTTTTATTTTCTGGTTGGAGAACAGTTACATTTGCGTCAGTCAAGAGGAAACAGGGAATTGCCAGCAGCAGACAGCGGGACAGTGGAGCTGACAGCGGGAAGTGTTGTGGAGCAAAGCTTCATAACAACGATTCAGCGGCTGGAGCAGATTGACGTGCAATGGGGGACCTATTACCGGCCGAATGCTGGAACTGTTCTGCTGGAGCTGATGGACCTGCGGGACAGCAGCGTGCTGCTGTCGGGTGCTTTCGATGCCGCCGCCATTACCGAGGGTGGGTTGACCACGCTGACAGCGGAGGAACCAATAGAAGGATTATACAATGTTCCGCTGCTGCTGCGGATTACCTCTCCGGACTGTGCGGTCGGCAGCGCGGCCTCGCCGCTGATGAATACGCAGGAGAAGCTGGAGGGCGGCAGTCTGACCCTTAACGGGGAGCCGTCAGAAGGTGTGCTTTGCTTTGCGGTCAAAGGTACGGATTATATCTGGACGGGCCTGCACTACTGGGAGTTTGCAGCAGCAGGAGAGCTGCTGCTGCTGGCGGGGCTGGGCGTGATATGGCTGCGCCTGCGACAGGGCAGGCGCAGCTATGTGGTCAACGCTGTGGCTGCGGTGCAGAAGTACCGTTTTCTGATTCGTCAGCTGGTATCCAGAGACTTTAAGACCAAGTACAAACGCTCTGTCCTGGGAATGTTCTGGAGTTTTCTTAACCCGCTGCTGACCATGTTTGTACAGTATTTTGTCTTCTCCACCATTTTCAAAAGCGACATTCCCAATTATCCGGCGTATCTGCTGATCGGCATTGTAACCTTTAACTTCTTCACGGAAGCCAGCGGTATGGCGCTGAGCTCTATCGTGGGAAATGCCGGCCTAATTACCAAGGTCTATATGCCTAAATATATTTATCCGCTTACACGTGTCATGTCCTCCGTCGTGAATCTGGGGATCTCCCTGATTCCTCTGGTGCTTGTTTCTCTGGCAACAGGAATTGAATTCAGGAAATCTGCGGTTTTGTCGCTTTTTTTCTTCTGCTGTGTAATTATTTTCAGCCTGGGCGTGGGACTGCTCCTGTCGGCGGCAATGGTATTTTTCCGGGATACCCAATTCCTGTGGGGCGTATTAAGTATGATATGGATGTATGTGACGCCGATCTTTTATCCGGAGAGCATCCTGCCGGAGGACTTTAGGTTTATTCTGCGGGTTAATCCTATGTATCATTTTCTGCAAAACATCCGGCTTTGCATTCTGAACGGCATTTCGCCGGAGCCGTCGGTATATGTCCAGTGCACGCTGATGGCATTAGGCTCCCTGCTGATTGGCGCGCTGGTTTTCCAGAAAAGTCAGGACAGGTTTGTCCTGTATCTGTGAGGGTATGTAATGAGCAGAACTGTGATTGAAGTATCGGACGTATCCATGCGGTTCCGGATGAACAGCGATAAAATTATGTCGTTGAAGGAATTTGTGACCACCGCGATGCGGGGAAAGCTGCAATATCAGGAGTTTACGGCACTGGACCATGTGTCGTTCACAGTGAAACGGGGCGAGACACTGGGGTTAATCGGGCGAAACGGCGCGGGAAAGAGCACGATGCTGAAAATCATCTCCGGGATCTTGAAGCCTACGGAGGGAAATGTAGTATGCTGCGGGAATGTGGTGCCTATGCTGGAGCTGGGATCGGGATTTGATTTTGACCTGACCGGACGGGAGAACATTTTTCTCAACGGCGCGATCCTGGGATACAGCGAGGACTTTCTGAACGCCAAATATGACGAAATTGTGGAGTTTTCTGAACTAGGGAACTTCATTGAGACACCCATTCGGAATTACTCCTCTGGAATGCTGGCAAGGCTGGCGTTTTCGGTAGCTACGATGGTGCAGCCGGAGGTCCTGATTGTGGACGAGATTTTGGCAGTAGGGGACGCAGCGTTTCAGGAGAAAAGCAAAAGACGGATGCTGGAGCTCATGGGCGGGGGAACGACGGTGCTCTTTGTGTCCCACAGCCTGAGTCAGGTGCGGGAAATGTGCGGGCGCGTGGTCTGGCTGGAGTATGGACGGGTCAAGATGGGAGGAGAAGCACAGGAAGTGTGCGACGCCTATGAGGGAGGATAAAAAGCCGCTTGTTTCCGTTTTGATGAGTGTCTACAATGCGGAACCAACCTTGCCCAAGGCGATTGAATCTATCTTAAATCAGACTGAAGAGGACTTTGAGTTTGTCATTTGCGACGATGGGTCCAGTGACCGCAGTTGGGATATTATTTCCGGCTATAGTGCCGGCAGTGAAAAAATTCAAGCGTTCAGAAATGAAAAGAATTTGGGGCTTGCGGCCTCTCTGAATCATTGCCTCAGGCTCGCGTCAGGAGAGTATATTGCACGGCAGGATGCCGACGACATATCATCACCGGACAGGCTGGAGAAGACTTTGGCGTATCTGAGGAAAAATGACTGCCCTTATGCTGGCTGTGGAGTCTGCATATTTGATGATACGTCCATTTGGAGTAAGCGGATGTTTCCAGAGGTCATTACAAAACACATGATTGCGCAGTACAATCCCTTTTTTCATCCTACAATGATCTTCAAAAGAGCAATTATCGCTTCAGCTAACGGATATCGGGTTGCCAAAGAAACCCGGCGTACAGAGGATTATGATCTTGTAATGCGTTTGGCGGCAGAGGGAATGATTGGGAAGAATTTACAGGAGTGCCTGTACTATGTCTATGAACCGGCGGATGCCTATCGGAAACATACTTTTCAAACCAGATGGTATGAGATTTGTGTGCGGATATATGGCTTGCGAAAAATGAAGGCCCCCCTGCGCGACTACATCTATTTAATGAAACCGATGATTTTATGCGCAATCCCTCGATGCTTTATGAGGATTCTGAAACAGTGGCAGTGGGAAATCAAGGCAAAGATATGCAGTCTGCACAAATTGTGGTGAGATTCTATGATACCCCAAAAAATTCATTGCTGCTGGTTTGGCAGCCGCCCCCTGGGAAAACTGGAGCAAAGCTGCGCTGCAAGCTGGTCTCGCGCTTGTCCCGACTATGAGATTGTATTTTGGAATGAGACGAACTCTCCGGTTAATGATAATGACTATGTTAAAGAGGCTTACCGCATGAAAAAGTGGGCGTTTGTCTCAGATTATGTACGCCTGCGGATTCTGTCAGAATACGGCGGCGTTTACCTGGATACAGATGTGGAGCTGCTGAAGCCGCTGGACAGATTTATCAATCAGGCTGGATTTATAGGCTTTGAAAGCCGGCAGAATGTTGCGACATGCGTGATGGGGTGTGTTCCCGGACACCCCTTTTTCAGTTGGGCAGCCAGAGAGTACGATAAGAGAGTTTTTTGTACGGCTGATGGCAATTGTGACTGTACAACGAACACCACCTGGCTGACGGATATACTGTGCCGCAGAGGACTTCGCCAAAACGGATTAACGCAGTGTGTTTCGAATATTACCATTTATCCTCCGGATGTATTCTGCCCGTTGGATTTGCAGACCGGAAAGCTGCGCCTGTCAGAACAATCTGCGGCAATCCACCACTTTGCAGGGTCCTGGATGACGCCCAGGCAGAGATTCCATACAAAAATTGCCCAATATATTGGCGTGGAAAACACACGAAAGCTAAAAAAGTTGTTGAGGCGATGCGAGTGATAGAACCGTTGGTCAGCATAATTGTTCCGGTTTATCAGGCGGAACCGTTTCTCCGTAAATGCCTGGACAGCATTCTTGCGCAGAGCTACACGAGGATGGAGATCATCCTGATTGATGACGGTTCGCCGGATATGAGCGGCTCCATCTGTGAGGAATATGTCCAAAGAGATTTTCGAATGCGGGTGATCCATCAGGAAAACAGAGGGGTCTCCTGTGCGCGAAACGCAGGGATAGAAAGTGCGGCCGGGCAGCTGGTTACGTTTGTTGATTCAGATGACTGGGTAGCGCCTGAGCACGTTGAAATTTTAGTGCGTGGAATCGAAAACTGCGATTGCAGCATCTGCGGGTATTGGGTTGAGGAGCAGAAATCTTCTATAGCGCAAAAAGCGGAAAAATCAGAAGAATTTTCTGCGGATACAGCTATGGAGCAGCTGCTTTCACCGTTTGGTATCCTGGGATCTGTATGCAATAAAATGTTCCGGCTTTCTACGATCCGGGGAGCAAAAATCCAGTTCAGAGAAGATGTAACCTATATGGAGGATATGCTGTTTTGCGCAAGCTATTTCAACCTGTGTAAAACACTTTTTTGCATCAATCAGGCAACCTACCACTACCGGCAGCATGCCGCAAGCACCGTGGGGAGCCTGTCTGTTTCCATGGAATGGCTCCAAAGAAGAATGACAGCGTTTGAGGCGCTGAAGGGGGTGCGCACAGTGTGTCATTCCGCTGCGGCTGTCAGACTCTGCGGCGCGAGAGAGCAAACGGAATGTATGGAAATCCTGCTTCGTTTGCTGAGGGCGGGAGCCATGCGGGATGAGAGCAAAAGACTGATATGCAGAATGCGCTTCGGTATGTGGAAAGTCCTGCGTTCCCCGCTACCTGTCAAAATAAAGCTGAAGTACTCTTTTGTGGCGCTGTGGCCCAAATTGTACTGCGGATTAAGAAAATGGTCCGGAATAAAGGGAGGAACATAATGTTTGACTATTTGATTGTCGGAGCGGGGCTCTATGGCGCGGTGTTTGCACATGAGATGGTGAAGGCCGGGAAAACGTGCCTTGTGCTGGAGAGGCGGAATCATATCGGCGGCAACTGCTATACCCGGGACTGGAGCGGAATCCAGGTACATCAATACGGTGCGCACATTTTTCGAACCTCAAGCAAAGAGATATGGGAATATGTCCGGCAGTTTACCGAATTCAATCATTTTATCAACAGTCCGATTGCAAACTATCATGGGCAGATCTACAACATGCCCTTCAATATGAATACTTTCAGCAAAATGTGGAATATATCCACGCCGGCGCAGGCCAGAGAGATAATATCCCGCCAGCGGGCGGAGATTATCGGAGCGCCCCAAAATCTGGAGGAGCAGGCAATCAGTCTGGTTGGCCAGGACGTCTACAATATTCTGGTGAAGGGATACACAGAAAAGCAGTGGGGCAGGCCCTGTTCGGAGCTTCCAGCCTCCATTATTCGCCGGCTCCCGGTCCGTTTTACTTATGATAATAATTATTTCAATGATCCATACCAGGGGATTCCGATTGAGGGTTATACGCAGATGATCGAGAAGATGCTCAGCGGCTGTGAAATCCGTTTGAATACGGATTTCACGCGTTCTCCGGAGCAATACCGCAAGCTCGCAGGGAAACTCCTGTATACAGGAACAATCGACAGCTATTTTCATTACTGTTATGGCCCTTTGGAGTACAGAAGCTTGCGGTTTGAACACGAGGAGTTGGATACGGATAATTACCAAGGCGTGGCTGTTGTCAACTATACTGACCGGGAAACACCCTATACCAGGGTTATTGAACACAAGCACTTCGCTTTTGGTACACAGCCAACAACAGTAATTTCCAGAGAGTATCCATTGGAGTGGAACCGGGACATCGAGCCGTATTATCCCATCAATGATGAAAAAAATCAGGCAAGATATGAGCAGTATGCACAGTTAGCAGTGCGGGAGAAGCATGTCCTGTTTGGCGGGCGGCTGGGTGAATACCGATACTATGATATGCAGGATACGATACGTTCGGCGCTGTCCCTTGCGCGTGAGGAATCTGCACGTTAACAGGGGGCATGATGTGTAAGATTTCTGTCATAGTTCCAACTTATAATGTTGAAAGATATCTCCGGGAATGCATGAATAGCATTATACACCAGAGCCTGACCGATATCGAGGTGGTTTGCGTCAATGATGGCTCGACGGACCGCTCCGGGGACATCCTGCGGGAATATGCGGCGAGGGATAGGCGGATACGGATAATCGATCAGAAAAATGCAGGGTATGGCCGGGCGGTCAATGTGGGGATCCAAGAAGCCAGGGGCGAGTATGTCGCCATCGTGGAGCCGGATGACTACATTGAAAACCAAATGTTTGAAAAATTGTATGCAGCGGCAAGCAGGCACTCGCTGGACTTTGTCAAGGCTGACTGCGCGTTTTTCAGGGGAGACGCAGAGAAACGCATTTTTGAAAGAGTGATGATTTGTCCCAGGCTCAGTTGGTATGGGCGCATTCTCCATCCCTGCAAAATGCCCTGGCTGCTTGATGCAGAAATGATGAATGTGACGGGCATTTACCGGCGGAAGTTTCTTCTGGACAAAAGGATTGTATTGAGAGAAACTCCCGGGGCGCTTTATCAGGATACGGGCATGTGGTTTCAGATATTTATCAACGCGGAGAACTGCATGTTTATTCCGCGTAAATTCTATAATATCCGCAGGGACAACCCGGGTTCATCCATGATGCAGACAGAAAAATTTTCCGCAATATGTGAGGAGTATGCGGACAATTATGCCAGATTACAGCAGGACCGGGAGTTGTGTGTCCGATTTGCACCCTACCTGTTTAAGCGGAAAGTCTGCATCTACATGTTTATTCTATCCAAGGTAGATGCTGCGGGGCAGATTGAAATGACCAGGAGATTTTCAGAGGAGCTCCGGGTGGCAATAGAAAAACAGGAGTATAGGCCGCATATGTTTACGCAGTCAATCCAGAGATTCCTGCGGGATGTGTGCGAGTGGACGGGGAAACAACCACTTCCCGTTTACAAAAAGAGCACGCATTGGTGGGGGCGTCTGATGGAATGTTTGTATGAGCATGGAAGTGTTTATACAGTTGGCAGAATATTGGTCAAAATCCGATTTAAGCGCGAGTTTGTTTAGTGGATCATATATTTTTGATTTTGAATAAGAGTATCTCTATAGAGAAAAGAGGTTGTGTTGTGAATATCTTTGTTGCAAGTTGGTTTTTTCCGCCGGCAACATCTTCGGAGGGAATTGTCACCTATAAACTATTACGAAATTCCAGATACCAGTACGATGTATTTAGCTCCACCAGTAGGCAGTGGGGCTACAAAGCAACGATGGAATTTGGGGATGAAAAAAATATCCATTGTTATACGATTGCTACGGATGACATTGACGAGTGGGTAAAGGCCGGTGTGGAGCAATTTGAACGCCTTTATCCAAAGCAAAAGTATACCTGCATAATGACAAGGAGTATGCCGCCGGAAAGCATTCTGGTTGGTATGCAGATCAAAAAGAAATATCCACAAGTTAAATGGATTGCCAGCCTGGGTGATCCTATTGCCAACAATCCTTACGAGATCAAAGCGTACATAAATGATTGCCAGACCTTAACTGAGGCGGAAAAGACAGGCCTAAAGGCTGCTTTATGGAGCACGGATGAGGAACTACTTCGCCTATGGGAAAAACGTCCCGAGGAAGGGATCCGGCTGATGTGCAAATTAAAGCGTTGGGAAAATACTGTCATCCAGCAGGCAGATATGATTATTGCACCTACTGGCCGACAACTGAGATATATGTCCGGACCGCGAGGATGGCAGCCTAAATATCTGGTGGTTCCCCATAGCTTCGATCCAGGTTTCTATAAAAAAGAAAACAATAGCGTAAAAGATAAACTCGTGTTTTCCTTTATAGGATATTCCGATACTTTTTTGCGCTCCTTGGAGCCATTTGTCCGGGCCGTCAGATACCTGAAAGAAAATCAGAGTCCCTTCCTTAAGCGTTTGGATATGCGATTTATTGGTAATAATCCTCGGGCCATTCAGGATATGGTGTTGAACTACTATTTGGATGATGTCATACATTTTCAAGAGGGAGTGGATTATTATCAAAGTCTTGCATTGATGCAGGGATCTGATTGGCTACTCCATGTAGATGCCTTTTTCCCGGAGCTTACTCCGGGCGGCTCCATCTTCTTTGCCGGTAAACTGGCTGATTATATGGGAGCTGGCAAGCCGATTTTTGCATTAACTGGGGCTGGCTCTCCGGCAGACGAGATTGTTAAAAAAGCCGGTGGCGTCAGTGTTGTCCCGTGGGAGACTGCAGGGATTGCGAACAGACTTGAGGAAATTCTGAGTTCAGCAGAAGAAAAACCAGAGATAAATGAGCGATATGTAACGCAGTATTCTGCGGACCATGCAGCAGCATTGTTTGACAAAAAGGTCGAAGAATTATGCGGTTTGTCCTGTTGGGAACCCCGTGTTAGAAAGTGGCCTCAATGCAGACGGTCCAACCCGGAGAAATTAATGACTATTTGTGTTCCCTCATATAATGTGGGACGGTATCTGGAACGCTGCCTTAGAACGCTAATCAATCATGAATATGCAGCGGATATTGAGGTCCTGGTGGTTGATGATGGGTCCAAGGATTATACAGCCCAGATCGCAAAGGCATTTGAAGACCGATATCCTGGAATTGTGCGATTGATTCAAAAAGAAAATGGGGGACATGGTTCTACCATTAATCGTGCAATAAAAGAAGGTATAGGGCGATATTTCATGGTTGTTGATGGGGATGACTGGGTTGACAGCGAACAGTTTGAAAAGCTATTGGCGAAAATTAAGATCCGGCAGATTGATACGGATATCATTTCGTCAAATTACCATGAGATTAATATGGAAACCGGTATTTGTACTCTGTGCGAGCAGCAGGTCCAAGTGGAGTATTTCGAGGCTGTACCATTCGAGAAATTAGACCTTGAGAATATATACTTTACTTTGGCGAGTACGCTTATAAAACTCTCGGTACTCCGTCAGGTTAATCAATCTCTTCAGGAGCATACGTTCTATGTTGATGTAGAGTATATCCTTTTTCCTGTACCATATCTGAAAGACGTGACTTTTGTAAAATACTGCATCTATAAGTACTGTCGCGGGAATACAGAGCAGAGTGTGTATATTCCCACAATGGTAAAACGATATGATCACCACGAACGCGTCATGAAAAGTGTATTGAAATATAAGCAGGAACATCCAACGTCTAAGGCGCAGAGAATATACTATAATGCAATTCTCAAACGGCACTTATACACACACTACGCTTTATTTATGGTATATGACGAAGATAAAAAGCACGGATATGAAATAGGAAAACGATTTGATGCGTTTTTGAGGGAAACTGATCCGGAATTGGCAAGATGGGTTGCTAAAAGCGTCCCCATGGTTCGTATTGCCAGAAGATATGGATTTGATTATGATCGGGTAAAGCGGTCATTGAGCGTCAAACTGCTCCATCTTAAGGACCGAATGAAAAATAAGTTCAAATCCAGCATGAAGATTCGGCGGCTGGTATATAACCATTTTACTGTTCGGATTGGGAAGATGCAATTCTTTACGGAGGGGCGTGGAAAAGCAATTAAGGCCAAACTACGGAAATTTTGCGGATTCAAAACAGTATAAACACTTTATTTCCAGCTGATAGGAGGTACACGCGTGGCGTTTTTATCGAGATGGAGACAAGATGAAAATCGATTGGAAGTAAATACATTAATATTTGTATATTTAGTTTACATTGTTTTCATTTGGGTCCATGACATTCTTTGCTTTGTGATAAATACAAATGGCAATAATATTACATATATAGTTTCAATTTTGATTGTGTCAGCGATTTCTATCAGTTCTTTGAAAAAAATTCGGCTTAAACCGCCTCTTTTCCACGCGATAGATATCATATTCATCCTTGCTATCTTTTCCGTATGTGCTCTTAGAATTGCTATACCTGATACTTCATATGATACTATGAATTATCACATCTATATGCAGGAGAGGCCGTTTGCGAATAATGTATCAGAGAATTTTTTCCCAAGTAGTTGGGTCTGTAGTTATAGTCTCCCGCTAGCTGACAGAATGTTTTTTCCCTTTCGAAGAATTTTCGGATATCGTTTGGGTCCAAGTTTCAATGCGCTGGTGTTGGTACTAACTTTTTATCAATGTAAACACTTGATAACAAGGCTAAAGCCAACTATATCGGAACCCGTGCTATCACAAATTGCGGGTATTTCGATTTTAACAGAACAAATACTTACTCAACTCTGCATCTACTACGTGGATTTGCTCGCAATCCCCCTGTTTTTGGAACTCCTAATAAAAATACAGGAAAAATTTCGCGCCAATAAGCAATGTCTATATTTGTGTGCGCTTGGAGGGTTTGCAGTCGCACTTAAATTATCAAACTTAGTCTTAGTTTCTTTTTTTGCAATCATTTTTCTTGCCAAAAATCTAAAATCAATCAAGTTCAAAACTATTCTGTGTGGTCTAGTCTTTGTCATAGCCCCTACAATATTGCCCTATGCAATTAATACGTATATCCAAACAGGAAATCCTATATTTCCATTCTATAATACGATATTTGGATCGCCATATTTGGATAGCATAGATGGAATTAATAAAAATTTTGGCCCCAAATCATTGATTGAAGTGCTATTTTGGCCTGTCATAGTATTTTTCGAACCATTGCGGGCCTATGATACGTCTGTTTATTGGGGAAGACTTTCTCTCTCGTATATATGCGCTATTCTATGGACATGTCGTGGTTTCTATCAAATACGTAGGAAAAATGGTAACGGAGATATTCTATTCCAGAATTCTTTACTTTATATCATATGTTGTCTGATTTGGGGCCCCTTTATGAGCGGGATGATACGGTATGCACTGATTTTGGAGGTGTGGGGAGGTATTACCACGCTCCTCGTAATTCGAGAACTGTATCAAATGAAGCAGTCTCTCTATTTATGTATAGCTACTATTTTATGCCTAATGCTCACCGTTCAGTGTTCAGAATCCCTTCATATCAGTTTGTTTACACCGCAAGAGCCGGGCTGGCGGAATAGTGCTCTTGTTGATGGAGCCTACTGGAAAATCAATTTTGAACATGTGTTTACAGAGTATGATTATAACGATTTCCTGGAAGGTGTAGACTGCATCGGAGTCATCCGTAATAACGCTAGTATGGGGGCGCTTTTGAGCGATGATATACCCGTTGTGTCTTTAAACGGTTGGTATACCAACAGACATGGAGAGATCCAGTTTCACGACATACTTTCCCGATATCAAAATATTTATATCGTCACAACACAGAGCGGCATGCAATATACGTTGGATGCGGCCGCAGAGGCTGGGATCACGTTAACAGAAGAGATACGATGTTTTCCGGCAGATTTTATTTCATGTACAGATACTCTGTGCCTAATAAAAGTAGAAGGAGGCAGCGCGGGGTGGACACAGTAGCAGTATTAATTCCCTGTTACAATGAAGCGTTAACGATTGGTAAGGTGGTATGTGATTTCAAAGCCATACTCCCGTCAGACAGCACTATTTATGTATATGACAACAACTCCACAGATAGCACAGCGGAAATTGCTGAGGCAGCTGGGGCTGTTGTACGGCATGAGTACCAGCAGGGAAAGGGAAATGTAATCCGCAGGATGTTCCGGGAAATTGACGCGGAATGCTACATAATGGTAGACGGCGATGACACCTATCCGGCTGAATATGCTCCTGAGATGATCGAGAAAGTGCTGAATCAAAAAGTTGACATGGTGGTTGGAGACAGGCTATCCTCCACATATTTTGAGGAAAACAAGCGGCCTTTTCACAACGTTGGCAACAGCCTTGTCAGAAAAAGCATCAATGTTTTGTTTAAAAGCGACATCAAGGACATTATGACCGGATATCGGGCATTTAGCTATCAATTTGTTAAAAGCTTTCCGGTCTTGTCAAAAGGCTTTGAAATTGAGACGGAGATGAGCATACATGCAGTAGACAAAAATATGCAGATGGCGAATGTAATTATTGACTATCGTGACCGGCCCGAAGGCAGTGAGTCGAAGCTGAACACACTTTCTGATGGGCTTAAGGTATTGAAAACGATTGGGAAATTATTCCGGAACTACAAGCCACTATTGTTTTTTGGAGTTCTGGCGCTGCTGCTGACAATCCTGGCGGTCGCTTTCTTTGTTCCGATTTTTATCAAATATTTGAATACAGGAGAAGTCCCCGGTTTGCCAACTCTAATTGTATGCGGGTTTACGGTGATAGCTGCAATACAGTCGTTTTTCTCCGGCATGATTTTGGAAACGATCAACCAGAAGAATCGACAGGATTTTGAGATGGAATTAGTTCATATCAGAGAGCGGCGCGTAACATTAGTTGAGGAAAAATAGGTTCGCTTATGTGAGAGGGCGTCTCTTTCTAGTTTGCCTATTTCTTGTTGCCGGCCATACAACTCAGAGGGGGGCCATACATGAAACCGCTGTCATTTTTTGTTTTCACGAGGAGTGATTGGCGAATATACAGGGAGAATATTTTAGAGGCAAAAAAACGGCCGCGTTTTATGTCATAGGAAATACTAAATAATTAAAAAATTTTTATTAAAATTATATGATTTCCTTTTCTAAAATGGCTTTGTTGGAACATGGTAATAATCGCAAGGAAAGAACCATCATGTTAATATTCTAAAAGGGAAATGGCTTAAAGCAGGAAGGATATAGACGATGAAAGAGCAGAAGGGTGGCATATTGGGGATTTTCTTGATGTTGATGTGTGCCATGTGCCTTTGTATAGGACAGTTTATATGGAAATATTATGATGGAATTTTTTCACTGGCTGTTGGATTTGGGATATATGGACTAGGCGCGTTAGCAATGCTGTGTGCTTACCAGTTTGGTAGTGTATCTGTATTGCAGCCGATTAACAGTGTCAGTTATGTTGCCGCAGCTGTGCTGGGAAACATTTTCTTTGATGAGGTAATCTCTGCGGGGAAGGTGATAGGCATTCTGGCGATTATAGCAGGAGTTGTGCTTCTGGCTCAGGAAGAGAGTGTATCATGATTGTTATATTGGCTATTATTATGATGGGACTGCTCGCCTCCGTGGCCAGCCTCTTTTTGAAAAAATCCACTGTTGGAGGCATCAACATCAGGAATCTGCTCTGGTCACCATATTTTTATTTAGGTGGATTATTGTACGTATTTTCTGCGTTGATGAATTTGTATTTACTAAAAAAGCTGCCCTACTCAATTATCGTTCCGATAGGCTCTCTTACATATATCTGGACGATGATAATTGCCCATAAATTTTTGGGAGAACCCATTACACAGCGCAAGATCATGGGGCTATTTTTGATTATTGTAGGTGTTGGGCTGGTCGTGGGACCATGGTAACAGCGTTTGCGGGCTCGTGGTTGTACGCCTTGATATTGTATGGATGGAGATTTTGGCTTTCCATCAGCCAATCAGGGACCGGAATGATAGGGGCATGCAGGAGCCGGTGGCGAGCGTGCGAGAATACAACCTATTCCCTTGAAATTGTTGATGCACAGCAGCACGTGTCAACACCAAAGCACAATGCAAGAAAAGGCCCAATCTGGCATGACTGTCTGGCGGGCGGTACTCTATGCGATCTAGCAGCAGGTTTATCTTGTTGTGGACTACTCGAAAACGATAGAGTGGATTAACTGAGCACCACTTGTAAAGAGCCAGACAAAAAAGCTGACAGATGCGATATAGCAAAAGGAACGTGAGCTTGCCCAAACCGTCCGATACAAGCAGGCCATCTATCAGGACTGGAAAGACGGCGAGATTTCCCCCTCTGATTATCGCTAAGGATTATGAGCGTCAGACCGAGGCTCTGGAAGAAGCTATTGAGTGGCTCCAGGCCGAGAAGCAAGAAGTTGGGAATGGCGTTAATGTGGAAAATCCACTCCTGGCTGCTTTCCGGCAATTCCCCAATATCGGCAAGCTGATATGGGACGTTTTTAATAGGAAAGTACATTAAACTGCGAAAAATTTCACAATATGACAATAAAAACTATCACATTATATGGAGCGCCGCCCTATGGAGACTATGGGCAGTGTTTTTATATATAATGTTCAACGACAAGTCCATATGGTTTCTTCAGGGAGAATGCAGCATCAGATCGCATTCTCCCATTTCTTATATCCAACAACAAAGAAAGGAAAGGCAGGAAATGTCAGCATCATACATCAAGCAGCAAAACACCCCAGCCATCCGCCAGTTTCAAGGCGAGGTGGTAGTCTATATCCCATTGTCAGAGCTGCATCCCTTCCCCAACCAGCCTATCAAGGTCCGGAAGGACCGGGCGATGCATGAGATTGTGGAGAGCGTCGGGCATACGGCGTACTTACACCGGCTATTGTCCGCCCCCGGGAGAACGGAGGGCATGAGATAGTGATCGGCCACCGGCGCACATATGTCAGCAAGTTGGTAGATGAGGAAACACTGGCCCTGACTACAGCGGTAGAGCTGTCCTTCTTTCCTTTCTCATGGAGCTTGATCTGGCCACCGGCACGGCAGTGCGCTTCTCCTTCCGGGGCAGCGCCGCCTTCGTCATTGTGATCGCCCCGGAAGGTTCCAGCGGTCCATTCCGTTCATTCATGAAAAATACAATTTCTATCCGAAAAACAGGTATAATCGTGAGGCTGAATTGAATCAACATGCGTTTCCGGAAATGGACCTCTTGGCATAAAGAGGAAAGGGGCGCGGAGGCTCTGTCATATGCGGGCAGATGTACTCCAGAGCAAGTACACTTCTTCCTCGGCACAATCATTCACCGCAAACAGAGGGATGCTTTTGTGGAAAAATTGCTGAATCTACAGAAGAATTCACAACTTTTTTGAGGAGCCAGCCGGGACAGACAGGGGAGAGGGCGAAGCCGCGCGGCGTCGGATGGGATGTGAGCGGGGCGTCTGCCCGGTCAGCCGCCAGCGGCCGAAGGGGTGAACGGCGGCCTCTGGCGGCGGTATGTCCCGTCAAGGGAATATAACGTATGGGGGGTGGGCATGTTGACAATAAAGCCGGCGGCGTTGATACAATTTTTTTATCGGCCCAGCCGGAGAAAGACAGGTTCCTGCCCCAAATAGACCGATTTTGCATTTTTTCACATAATACAGACGGGATGGGTTTTCCTGTAAAATACAATTGTGTTCTTTCGATGTCATCTGCGCGGCGAACCATTGACAGATGGGGACAGAACGTATACAGTATTGTATACAATCCTCTCCCGCATTGCCGCAGAACAGGAGGTTGCTTTGAAAATCAGTGAAGAGATTGCCCAGACTCTGCGCGACGAGATCATCGCGGGAGTTTATAAACCCAGGGAGAGGCTGATCGAGGAGGAGCTGTCCGAAAAGTTCTTTGTCAGCCGGACGCCAATTCGGGAGGCCCTCAAACAGTTGGAGTCAGCTGGTCTTGTCCAGATAGAGCCCTATAAGGGGGCGTTCATCTCAGACATTGACCTGGAGGAGATCCGCAATATCTACGATCTTCGGTGTGTGCTGGAGTCCTTTGTGGTGGGCCTTGCGGTTGAGCACATCACGACGGACATCATCAGTCAGCTCCGCAGCTGTGTGATGCGGATGGAGAACTGCATCGAGGCGGGCGACGCAGTGGGCTTTGCCGCCGAGGACGACAAGTTCCACTCCCTCATCTTCATGCGCTGCCCCAACAAGGTGGCGGTCCGCTATGTGAAGCAGCTGCTGGATCTCACCGCCTCCTTCCGCCGCCTGTCCTGGCGCACCGTCACCAGCATGAGGCATTCCATGAAGGGACATCAGAAGATCTTTGACGCTATCGCGGCGGGGGACGCGGAGGCCGCCTCCATGTACGCGGCCAGGCACATCCGGCTGTATCTGAAGGAGAACCTGACCGATCCGCCGCAAATCCTGTGAGCTCAGAAAGGAGAGACTGAAAGGTGAAATTTGGTAAGTACGTCCTGCGGAGGCTCCTGCAGATGGTGCCGGTTATTCTGACCATCATCTGCCTCTGCTTTCTCATCATCCACCTGGCGCCCGGTGATCCGGCCACGATTATGGCCGGAGAAACGGCCACGGACGAGTACATCGCGGAGCTGAAGGCCCAGTTCGGGCTGGACCTGCCCCTGTGGCAGCAGCTGCTGATCTACGTCAAGAACACTCTCCAGGGGAATCTGGGCAACTCCTTCCTGCTTAAGCTCCCGGTGAGCGAGCTCCTGGCGGAGAAGATGAAGGTCACGCTGGCGCTGGTGCTGCTCAGCGAGATAATCGCCATCGTCCTCGGCACCCTGCTGGGGATGACGGCGGCAAAGCACGAAAACCGCATTCAGGACCACATCATCTCCAACCTCTCCATGGTGCTCTACTGCATGCCTGCGTTCTGGCTCGGTATGATGCTGATGCTGCTCTTTGCCATCAATCTGAAGTGGTTCCCCACCTCTGGCATGCAGAGCTTCAACACGCCCCTCAGTCCGCTGATGGACATGCTCCACCATATGTTCCTCCCCTGCCTGACCCTCTCCCTGATCCGGATTCCCACGTATCTGAAGCTGGCCCGGTCCTCCGTTGTGGAGGTGGCGCAGGAGGACTTCATCAACACCGCCAGGGCCATCGGCTACTCCGAGCGGGTGGTCTACCGCAAGCACGCGCTGCGAAACGCCCTGCTGCCGACAGTAACCCAGGCCGGGATGAGCCTGAGCACCCTGTTCAACGGCGCACTGCTGACGGAGACGGTGTTCTCCTGGCCCGGCATGGGGCGCATGGTCTACGACGCCATCGCCGGGCGGGACTACCCGGTGATTATGGGCGGGTTCCTGGTGTCCGCGATCATGGTTGTTGTGGGAGGCTTTATCACAGATATCATCTACATGTATCTTGATCCGAGGGTGGTGGCAGAATAATGAAAAAGCTGAAGTCATTCTTAACGAATCCGCAGACGGTGACAGGGCTGGTGATCCTGGTGATTATGCTGGGACTGGCCGCGCTGGCCCCCGTCATCTGCCCGGGCAACCCTCTGTTCTCTGTGGGAAAGCCCCTCCAGGCGCCGGGCGGAGATTTTATCATGGGCACGGACTACCTGGGCCGGGACGTCTGGGCGATGCTGGTGTGGGGCAGCAGGATCTCCATCATCTTCGCCTTCGGCGCGTCGCTGCTGTCGCTGATTGTCGGCATTGTGCTGGGGGCGCTGTCCGGGTATATCGGCGGCTGGTTTGACGATCTGATGTGCCGCATTTTTGAGCTGTTCTACATTATCCCCAGAACGTTCCTGGTCATTTTGATGGTGGCCTTCTTCGGGTCCTCCGTGGGCCTGATGGTCATCATCATCGGCATCACCATCTGGCCCTCCAACGCCAAGATCATGCGCGCCCAGGTGCTGACCCTCAAGAGCAGGGGCTATGTCCAGGCGGGCAATGTGGCGGGCGGAACCAAGCTGGGCATCCTCTTCAAGCACATCGTGCCCAACGGCATGGGCCCCGTTCTCTCCAACTCCATTCTCCAGATGGCCCAGGCCGTGCTGACGGAGGCCTCCCTGTCCTTCCTGGGCCTGGGGGATCCCAACCGGGCCTCCTGGGGTCTGATCCTTAACGCGGGACAGAAGCACATCAACTCCGCGCCCTGGCTTGTCATCTACCCCGGCATCGCCCTGGCGCTGCTGCTGCTGGCCTTCAACCTGATTGGAACGGCCCTGCATAAGACGCTGAACGTGAAGCAGGCCGCAATGGAATAGAGAGGGGGACGCGCTATGTTGCTTGAAGTAAAAAATCTGTCCGTTGATTTTAAGGTGGGCAGACAGACCCTGCGGGCTGTGAACAACGTCAGCTTCTCCCTGGGCGAGCGGGACAGCCTGGGCCTGGTGGGGGAGTCCGGCTGCGGAAAATCCACCACAGCCTTCGCGCTGATGCGCCTGCTGGCCAGCAACGGGTCCATCTCCGAGGGGCAGATCCTGCTCAACGGCGTGGATCTGGCGGCCGCCTCCTACGACGAGATCCGCAAGGTCCGCTGGAAGGATATCTCCATCATCTTCCAGAACGCGATGACCGCCCTCAATCCCGTTCAGAAGATCGGCGATCAGATCATCAACGCCCTGCGGGAGCACGAGGATGTGAGCAAAAAGGAGGCCATTGAGCGGGCGGAGTACCTGTTTGAGCGGGTGGGCATCGCCAAATCCCGGCTGATGCAGTATCCCCATGAGTTCTCAGGCGGCATGAAGCAGCGGGCGGTGATTGCGCTGGCCCTGATTTGCAGCCCGAAGATCCTCATTGCCGACGAGCCAACCACCGCCCTGGATGTGGTGGCCCAGCGCCAGGTCATCGAGCTGCTGGCGGGGCTCCAGGATGAGTTCAACATCAGCATTGTCATGATCTCCCACGACATCTCCGCCGTGGCGGAGGCCTGCCGCAGCATCGCCGTGATGTACGGCGGGGAGATCATGGAGCAGGGCCGGTCCAAGGACGTCCTGATCCAGAACAACCACCCCTACACCCATGCCCTGGTGGGATCCTTTCCCTCCCTCCACAAGCCCCTCTCCACGCTGGCCCAGATCCCAGGCGGCGCGCCGAATCTGGCGGACATGCCGGCCGGCTGTCCCTTTTCGCCCCGGTGCGCCTACGCCGCAGAGCTGTGCGGAAGAGAGAAGCCGGACTCCCGGCGGGTGCGGCTGAATAAGCTGTGCAAATGCCACTACGCGGAGGAACTGGATTTCAACAAGAAGGGAGGTTAGCGCATGAGCAATATGACATTGGATAACCTTTCCAAGAAGTACGTTCTCAAGGCCGGATTTTTCACCCAGCTGTCCGGAAGAGCCGGCGTGGTCAGCGCCGTCGACCAGGTGAGCTTCCAGATGGAGGAGGGGGAGATCATCGGTCTGGTGGGCGAGTCCGGCTGCGGAAAGACCACCCTGGGCAAGATGCTGCTGAAGATCGAGGATATCACCTCCGGCAGCGCCTGCATTGACGGACTGGACATCTCCTCCGTCCGGGGGAGAAAACAGACGGTGGAATTTCGCAAGAAGGTGCAGATGATCTTCCAGGACCCCTACGACTCCCTGGACCCGAAGATGACCATCCGGGAGATTGTGGCGGAGCCCCTCAAGGCGCTCAAGCTCTGCCGCTCCGGCGCGGAGCTCCAGGAGCGGGTGAGCAGGACCCTGAGCCTGGTGGAGCTGACGCCCGTGGAGCTCTATCAGGACCGCTACCCCCACCAGCTCTCCGGCGGCCAGCGCCAGCGGGTGGCCATCGCCAGGGCCCTGGTGGTGGAGCCGGAGTTCATCATCGCCGACGAGCCGGTGTCGATGCTGGACGTCTCCCTCCGGGCGGGAATTCTGAACCTGCTCCAGCGGATGAACCGGGAGAAGGGGATCGGCGTTCTCCTGATTACCCACGATCTGGCCACGGCCAGATTCCTGTGCAACCGCATTATTGTGATGTACCTGGGGAAGTTTGTGGAGATCACCGATCCGACCTCCCTGGTGGAGGACGCCCTCCACCCCTATACCCAGCTGCTGATCTCCTCGGCGCCGGACCTGTTTACGGATACCAGCAACCGCATCAAGGTGGAGGGGGAGGCGGCCAGCGCTGTCGCGCCGCCCAAGGGCTGCCGGTTTTCCCCGCGGTGCCCCTACGCGAAGGACGTCTGCCGGGAGAAGGTCCCGGAGCTGACGGAGTACGAGCCCCGCCATTTCGTCGCCTGTCACAAGGTTTCTAAAGATTTCTCAAATCTTTACAATATGGAGTAAACGAATACAAGGAGGAGCAATTCCAAATGAAATCGATTACACTCACCAAAGCTCAGGAGGAGCGGGCCCAGGAGCTGCACCACGAGTATCTCTTTATCGACTGCCTGTGCGGAAATCTGGTCAATCCCGAGCCCCCTGAGCGGGACGGCGTCCCCTATCTGGAGAGAGTGCTCCAGTCCGGCGCCAACGTGCAGAGCATCACCCTCTCGTCCCCCCAGGCCAGCTTTGAGGGTGTGCTGAAGGATATGTACGGGTACTACAACCTCTTCAAGTACCACCCGGACAAGGTCATGCAGATCAAGACCGTGGAGGATATCGAGACCGCCAGGCGGACCGGGAAGATCGGCGTGATCTTCAGCCTCCAGAACTCCACCGCCATGGGCCAGGATTTCTATAAGTGGTCCATCATGGCCGAGCTGGGCCTCAAGATCTGCCAGCTGACCTACATGGAGCCCAACCTGTACGGAAGCGGCTGCCTGGACAAGGCCAACGGCGGGCTCACCTACTGGGGCGAGCAGGCGGTGCGGGAGATGAACCGGCAGGGCATTGTGGTGGATCTGTCCCATGTGGGCGAGCGCACCAGCCTGGAGGCCATCGACTACAGCGCCAACCCCTGCATCTTCAGCCACTCCAACTCCCTGACGGTCTGCTCCTCCTCCAGCCGGAACCTGACGGACGAGATGATCAAAAACTGCGCGGCCAAGGGCGGCGTCGTCTGCCTGAACGCCCACGGCTTTGTCTGCCACAAGGAGGTGGGCGTCCAGGGCACCTTGGAGGACTACATGGCCCACTTTGAGTACCTGGGCAAGCTGGTCGGTCCCGACCACATGGGAATTGGAACGGACATTTATGAGTACTATACCAAGCAGTACTGGGAGTGCAAGACCAAGCTGCTCTACAACAGCCCCTGGATGTTCGAGACGGTATTCAATCGGGACGTCCAGCGGGTGGACCAGTACATCAACATTACCAGAGGCCTCGTGGCGCTGGGGTTCTCTGATGATGATATCCAGAAGATCCTTGGCGGAAGCCTGATGCGCGTTTTCAAGGAGGTCTGGAAGTAAGAGCCTGCATTCACAACCGCTGAACGCGTCTTGGCGGGGCTTTTGCCGCCGCTCTTCGTTAAATTTTCTTGTCATCCGTCAGATTCTTCAGCGGGCGCATCGAGCGCCCGTGCAGAATCATCGTGCATGACCCCGCGATGGGGGCATTGCACAATATGGATGCCGGCGAAAATTCGCCTTGATTGGCGGCAAAATCCTCCACCAATCCCACGTCCCCGGCTTATGAATACAGGTTCTAAGCTGACCGTAAAACCCGAATATCAAACGAAAAGGAGAATCGCAATGAAAAAGGTATTGGCATTGTTACTGGCGCTCATCATGACAGTCGCCCTGGCGGCCTGCGGCGGTACGCCGAGCGACAGCGGCAACACCCCCCCGGCGAACTCCACCACCCCCGCGCCCTCCACCCCGGCCACCCCCGCCGTGACTGACGGCCACTACTACGGCGGAACGCTGGTGGTCGCCACCAAGCTTGAGCCCACCTTCTATCAGACGAACTACCAGTGGGACGGCGGCGTGGTCTATATCAGCCACAACATCCTCTCCAAGCTCTGCGCCTGGGACGAGGACACCAAGACCATCTATCCGGATCTGGCCGAGTCCTGGGACATCGCCGACGATCTGATGACCTACACCTTCCACCTGCGGGAGGGCGTCAAGTGGCACGACGGAGAGCCCTTCACCGCCAAGGATGTCAAGTGGACCTTTGACAGCATCCTGGAGTACGGCGACCAGGCATACACCTACAGCTATGTGAAGATGATTGACTCCGTGGAGACCCCGGACGACTACACGGTGGTCTTCCACATGGCCTACCCCTGCGGCACCCTTGTGGAGAGCGTCGGCGACTATCAGGGCCCCGACATCCTGCCCGCCCACATTTACGAGGGGACGGATCCCTTCACCAACCCCGCCAACCAGACCCCTGTGGGCACCGGCCCGTTCAAGTTCGTTGAGGCCAAGCTGGGCAGCTACTGCAAGCTGGAGGCCAACCAGGACTACTACGGCGACGGCCCCTACCTGGACGGCGTGATCTATAACTTCATTCCCGATGAGACCACCGCCATGACCTCCATGGAGGCCGGCGAGGCCGGCTGGATGACGGCCACGCCCTCCTTCGCGGAGGCCGACCGGCTGGCCACGGCGGACGGCATCACCGTGGAGAGCCAGAGCACCAACATCGTCCAGTGGACCCAGTTCAACATGAGCGAGGAGGCGGCCCGCCCCTATATCAGCGACGTGCGGGTGCGCGAGGCCATCTGCTGGGCCATTGACAACCAGAGCATTGCGGATATCCTCTACCTGGGCTACGTGGATCCCAGCGACAACTGGTACACCTCCAAGGTGGAGTGGGCGGTCAACAGGGACGTGGCGTACCCCGGCTATGACGTGGACAAGGCCAACCAGATCCTGGACGACGCCGGCTATCCCCGCGGCGCGGACGGCTACCGCTTCCAGCTGACCTACCGCTGCTTCTCCACCTCCATCTTCGGCACCACCGACATCCCCACCCTGGTGGCCCAGAACCTGGACGCCGTGGGCATCAAGCTGAATGTCGAGAAGTACGAGTGGGCCGTCCGTACGGAGTATCTGGACGAGAACCTGGAGTGGGATATGTGCTCCGCCGGCGGCTCCCGGGGCCCCGACCCCAGCTCCTTCGCCAACACCTGGGGCACCTCCACCTCCAACAAGAGCAGGTACTACAACGACGAGGTCATGCGCCTGTTTGACGAGGGCACAAAGTACGCCACCCAGGAGGAGCGGGCCCCCTTCTACAAGGAGATTCAGGAGCACTTCGCCAAGGACATCCCCAGCTACAACTACGTGGAGTACGCCTACGCCCGGCCCCACGGCGCGGAGTATATCAACTTCTTCTGGGCGCCTGACTGCGGCAACGCCGCGGATCACATGCTCAATACAGTTGAGTGGACCGGCGGCGAGCTGCGGTAAGATAAACAAGAAACGGACAGTCGAAGCCGCGGGAGGCGCTCCTCCCGCGGCGTTCGACAAAAGGAGATTGCTGATGGAGACTTACATCCGCTTTGGCCTTGTCGACGTGATCGGCAAGCGCTATGTTGACGACTGCTTCATGACCGTGGAGAACGGCATCATCCAGGCGGTGGGCCCGATGGCGTCCCTGCCCCGGGAGGCTGCGGAGGGAGCCGTCGATCTGGCGGGCAAGACGGTGATGCCCGGCATGTTCAACTGCCACATCCACGCCCTGTCGACCCCCGTCGCGGCCCCGGAGTCCCTGAACTGGGAGACCTCCGGCATGTTCGCCCTGCGGGGGCTGCGGCATTTGCAGCAGCACCTGCAGTCCGGCGTGACCTTTGTCCGGGACATGAACGGACGGAAGCTGGCGGAGGTGGATCTGAAAAGCGCGCTCAAGCAGGGCCTCTTTGCGGGGCCGAACTACTTCATCGCCCGCCAGTGCCTGTGCATGACCGGCGGACACGGCTGCAATACCGGCCGGGAGTGCGACGGCGCGATCGACTGCCGGAAGGCTGCCAGGGAGCAGATCAAGGGCGGCGCCGACTTCGTGAAGATCATGGCCACCGGCGGCGTCAACTCCGACACCCGCCCGGAGTTCTCCCAGCTGGATCTGGAGGAGATGACCGCCGCCATCGCGGAGGCCCACCGGGCCGGGAAGAAGACCGCCACCCACGCCCACGGCAAGGCCGGTATCAGGACAGCGGTCCTGGCTGGCATCGACAGCGTGGAGCACGGCAGCTACATCGACGACGAGTGCATCGATCTGATGCTGGAGCGGGGCACGGCCCTCTGTCCCACCCTGGCCACCCACTACTTCACCTGCAAGTTCGGCGTGGAGGCGGGAATCGCCCCCTGGAAGGTGGAGAAGGGCAAGCGGGCCGCCGAGGCCCAGCACATCGGCCTGGAGAAGGCGTGGAAGGCGGGGGTGCCCGTCACCATCGGGACCGACGCCGGCACGCCCTACAACCCCCACTGGGGAACGTTTATGGAGTTTGTGCTGTTTGTGGAGGACATGGGCTTTGACCCCATGGATACCCTGGCGGCCGGCACCATCCAGTCCGCAAAGGTCTGCGGCGTGGAGGAGTGGACCGGCAGCATCACGCCGGGCAAGCACGCGGACTTTATCGTGCTGGGGGAGAACCCTGTCAAGAATATCCGCACCCTGGGACAGGTGGAGCGGGTCTACAAGGACGGCGCTCTGGTCTCCCTGCCCCCCATCGACCAGAGCAGCACCCTCTGACACAGTTCACAACAGACAAAAACGGGGGAAAGCGAGGTGAACGTCGAGAGAGCCCCCCTCGACGCTGCAATGGACCGTAAGCCAGTGGAAATTGGAGATTTTACAGAGCTCAAGTATGTAAGCGACCCCAGATTTTCGCCGGACGGGAGGAGCGTCTCTTTCCTGCTGACCCAGATCCGGACCGATCAAAACGCCTACTGGAGTGATCTGTGGGCGCTGGACCCGGAGCGCGGGGACGCCCGGCAGGTGACTGACTGCGGGCAGGTCAGAGATTACTTCTGGGACGGGGACGCTCTGGTCTACTGGATACGGCGGGAGGACGCGACCGCAGTATACCGGGCGGACCCCGGGACGGGTGAGGAGCGGGAGCTGTTCTCACTCCCCCTTCCGATCCGGAAACTCCGGGCCCTCGAGAACGGCCTCTACGTCCTGACAAGCGCATCGGACACCCAGAAGGAGCCCCGGAGATACCACATACTGGAGGAGGCGCCCTACTGCAGCAACGGACAGGGGATCGTCGCCGGGCGGCGCACGGGGCTGTATCTCTACCGGGCGGACTCCGGCGAATTGAGGAAGCTGACCGATGAGCATACGGACGTGGACGGGTTCGTCTACCGCTCCGGAACGCTCATCTACCAGGCCACCCCCTGGGAGAATTACCGCCCCTACCTCTACAGCCCCGCCTTCTATGCCTACAGCGTGGAGACGGATACGGCGCGGCGGCTGACCAATGTGGGCCGGATCAACAGCTTTGCCCTCTGCTTCTGGAAGGACGGCGAGCTGCTCTTCAGCGGAATCGAGAACTGTCCGGGAAAGAGCATGGGGCAGAACAGCGATTTCTATACGCTGGATCTGGAGAGCGGGGAGATCCGCCCCTTTGCCGATATTGATATGAAGATCGGCTACGGCGGAACGGGGTCCGACGCCAAGTATGGCGGCGGCCAGGGAATCTGCCTGGGGCAGGACGGCGTCTACTTCCTCGCCCCTGTGATGGACGGGACCTGTATCAACCGGATGCGCTTTGACGGCGCCCTGGAGCGCAACGTCACCGAGGAGGCGGATTTTGCCGGATCCGTGGAGAGCTTTGACATACACGGGGGCTCCATTGTCTGCGCGAAGATGGTACGCGGCGGCGTGGCGGAACTCTATCTGGACGGCCGGCAGGTCACGGACTTTAACGGCGCGTACCTGAGCAGCCGGGCCGTCAGCGAGCCGGAGCCGATTGTGTTTACTGCCAGGGACGGGACGGCCCTCCACGGCTTCTGCATGAAGCCCAGGGGGTATGAGCCGGGGCGGCGGTATCCCGGCATCCTGCACATCCACGGCGGACCCAAGACAATATTCGGCGATGTGTTCCACCACGAGATGCAGCTCTGGGCCAGCGGCGGCTTCTTTGTGTTCTACTGCAATCCCAGGGGGTCCGACGGGCGGGGCCGGGACTTCGCGGATATCCGGGGCCGCTGGGGCACGGTGGACTATACAGACCTCATGGATTTCACCGACGCGGTCCTCTCCCGATACCCGGACATTGACTCCACCCGGCTGGGGGTCTGCGGCGGCTCCTACGGCGGATTTATGACCAACTGGATCATCGGTCACACGAACCGCTTCGCGGCCGCCTGCTCCCAGCGATCCTTCGCCAATATGATTAACTTCGAGTATCTCAGCGATATCGGGCTGACCAATATCCGCAGCGAGCACATGGGCTCCGCGGAGGAGGATCCGATGGCGCTCTGGAATGAGTCGCCGCTCAAGTACGCGCCCAACTGCAACACGCCGACCCTGTTTATCCACTCCGACGAGGACTACCGCTGTCCGCTGCCCGACGCGCTGGCCATGTTCAGCTGCCTGAAGCGGGCCGGCTGTCCCGCCAGGCTCTGCCTGTTCCACGGGGAGAACCACGAGCTGTCCAGGAGCGGGCGGCCGGACAATCGAATCACCAGGCTGAGGGAGATCCTTTCCTGGTTCCAGACCTACCTCCAGTGAGCGCCGGCTGGCCGGACGCGGGAGAAGCGGCGGGGAAACCCGCCGCTCCAGCAGCAATCTCAACCGGCTTGCCCGCCGCGTCCATGAGACAGGGCTGTATTATGACGCGGATATGGAGGATTTGCAGCAGAACTATGAGAAGCTGTGGGGAGCCGCACAGAAAATTCTATCCTCACTTGCACAGATTAAATAACAACAGAGGGCGATACATCAAATATTCGGTGTATCGCCCTCCTTGTTCTGTTCATGCTTTGGTGGAACAAATTCCAGTAAATCTCCGATTTCACATTCAAGAACGGTACACAGTCTGGCGAGAACATCTATATCCAGACGGGTAATTGTATTGTTGCAATAGTGATTGATCTGTGTCCTCTGCATCTCTGCGCGTTGACCGAGTTTATTCTTGCTGATGCCTCTATCTTCTATCAGTTTTGCAAGATTGATTTTGATTGTACCGAATCGCTCCATAAAAGACACCCCATCTAAAAAGGATTTGACAAACATAGTGTACCCCTGATAGAATGCCTAAAGAAGATATAGAAAGTCTTGTGCAAGAAGTAGCACCCCTAGAAAATATCTCCATTAGTAAAGGAAAAATCTATGGACAACAGATATTATAATGAGATCAACGCCTTGCTATCTAAACTTGAAAATGAGTTGGGGGAAATACTTATCACAGGGGAAAAAGCTCCTGGTATCTACTACTTGACCGTACAACAGGACGGTGCGTCATTTGCAGAAGAGTATTATGCGGTCGCGGATACGTCTATCATATCCCGGCAGGCAAAGGCATATGGCAAACGGATTTCTGATTGGTGGCTGTTCTCCATGCAGGACGATGCCGGCGGTTGGCGGATCATCGACTATGAGCTGGGGAAGTACCGCGTAAAGAATCATCTGCCCCAGGAGCAGACGCTCCACAACATTGCGCTGGATGCCGCTGAATACCACCCGGAATACTTTGGCGCGTATCCCGTTCCCCTCCATACCCCCAGAGGATACACTACCCGGCATTGGACGCTGTCCAACGGTATTTACTGGCTGGAAACTGACCTATGCGAGGAAGTCCTGGCGGTCTG
>CANAZG010000017.1 GCA_947365965.1 uncultured Clostridia bacterium | reverse complement strand
GTGATGCGGCTGCCGTTGGGCTGGCACAGCTCCACCGCCGGGCGGCGGACATCCGAGGAGCCGTAGACGGGGTACTCCTGCTTGCATTGCTCCAGGGAGAAGGCTCCATCGCCCTCAAAGACACAGGAGGACATGGGGCGGCGGCGCAGCTCCAGCAGGCAGTCAAAGTCCTCCCTGTCCCGGATGGCCTGGCCAAAGTAGAGCTGGCCAAGCGCCCCGTTGGGGAGCACTTTCATGAGATAGCTGACCGCGCCGTTGGTGAGGTGAAAGGTTTTTGTGTTCTCGTGGTAGTAGATACTCATGGAAAACCTCCTGGTTTGAGCTGATGACTTTATGGGCGGCGGTGTGGAGGCGCCGCCGCATTCCTGCCATGATAGCATATCCCGGGGCAGAATACAAGAGGCCCGGAGGCCAGCTCGCGGAAATCAATCCTGCAAAAAAACGCAGACTCCGCAGAGACGTTGGCGCATATCGTCAAAGGGCCGGCTGGAACAGGACAAACCCCCGGAAAATCCTTTGATTTTCCGGGGGTTTGGTATGCCAGACAGGATTCGAACCTGCGACCTTTGGAGTCGGAGTCCAACGCGCTATCCAGCTGCGCCACTGGCACGTATCGCCTATTCTATTGAGGCTTTGCATAGTATAGCAGATATTTGCCCGATTGTAAAGAGTAAACTTGAAATTTTCCCATAAATCCCGGAGGTCCATCTTTCTGCGCTCCCCCAGCCGCTCTTTTTTACAATTCAGCCAAACCGTCACCCTGGGTCCCGGAAAAAGAGCTTGCAGGAACGGACGAAAAGCGATATAATGGAGAGCGATAAGCAGGGGGTATGGAGCGCAGATGGACTGCGTGAAAATAACGGGCTTGAAAGGAGCACAGCATGAGTTATTTTGAGGAAATGACCCAGAAGGCGAGGGAGGTTGTGGCCACCGCCGCCGAGAAGGCCAGGGGCGCGGCCGATTCGGCAAAAATCTCCGCCGCGATCATCGCCGAGAAGCGTGAGCTGGATAAGAACTACCGGGCCATCGGACAGTGGTACGCCTGCGAGCACAAGGAGGACGTCCCCGAGGCCATCGCGGATGTGATCGCCGCCGTGCGGGCCTCCCAGGAGAAGATCGCGGAGCTCCAGGCCAGCCGTGAGGCCGCCGAGAGCCAGGAGGCCTCCGCCCAGGCCGAGGGCACGGTCTGCCCCGTGTGCGGCAAGATCAGCGACAGCAAATTCTGCCCCCACTGCGGTGCGCCCATGGGCGAGTAAACCGCCGCGGCACGGGTCTGCGCGAAGCTCCGGTTCGCCCGCTCCTCTGGGCGAGACGCCGCTTCGCGCCTCTTTTTTGACGTGACACAACAGGGAGGACCGCCATGCTGGACAGAAGCGAAGTGGGTAAGCGGGGCTATCTCAACGAGGACTACCGGCTCTTCCACCTGCGGGACAGCCGCGCCCTGACCCTGGACTACCACTACCACGAATTTGACAAGCTGGTGTTCCAGCTAGGGGGACGGGCCACCTACAGCATCGAGGGCAAGAGCTATCCCCTCCAGCCCATGGACATCCTGCTGGTGAGCCGGAACCTGATCCACCTGCCGGTGGTGGACCCGGAGCAGGTCTACGAGCGGATGGTGCTGTGGATGGACCGGAGCTTTCTGGCCCGATTCAGCGGCCCGGAAACGGATCTGGCGGCCTGCTTTGAGCTGTCCGCCAGCCGCGCCTTCCACCTCTACCGGCCCCGGGGCGAGGCCCGGGAGCGGTACCGGGGCCTCTTCGAGCGGGTGGAGGCGGCGGTGGCGGAGGGGGGCTTTGCCGCCGGACTCCTGGCCGACACCTGCGTCCTCCAGCTGCTCATTGCCCTGAACCGGGACCTGCTGGAGGCCCCGGCGGAGCCGGACGACGTGACCTACCGCTTTGATCCCAAGATGGAGGAGGTCACTCGCTACATCCGGGACCACCTGGGGGAGGAGCTGACCATCGAGCGCCTGTCCGGCGCCTTTTTCCTCAGCCGCTACTACCTGATGCACCGCTTCAAGGCGGTCTACGGCTGCACGGTCCACCAGTACATCCGCCAGAAGCGCCTCCAGCGGGCCGCCGAGGACATCCGCCGGGGCGTCCCCATTCTCAAGGCCGCTGGGGACGCCGGGTTCGGGGATTACTCCGTCTTCCTCCGGGCCTTCCGGGGAGCCTACGGGCGGAGCCCCAGGGAGTGGAAATAGCGCTCTCCAAAAACGGACCTTGCCGGGATTTTCCCGCGCAAAAGCGCCGGAAGGGAATTTGTTCCCTTCCGGCGTTTTTTGTATCATTGCGGATCCGTATCCATAACCGGGAATGCGGTTTCTTCCTCCTGGGCATAAAAGTGGTTGGCGTTGAGCAGCTTCTCCTTCTGGGCCTGGGTGATGGTATCTGTGATGTCCTGGAGGAATACATAGAACAGGCGGTGCTCCTCTCCCCATTTGGAGTTCTCCAGGTGGCCGTAGTCGTCCACCCAGCGGACCTGCCCGTCCCTGCGGATAATCCGGTACTGCACGTAGTCCATATTCCCCTCGGAGCTCTGGATCTGGTGGTTGATCTCCCACTCCACACGCTCCAGGTCCTCCGGATGGACGATGCCCCGGAAGGAGCAGCCCACCCAGTCCATCAGCTCCTCCATGCTCTCGCATCCGAAGATGTCCATGAGGGCCGGGTTGGCGTAGAGGATCCGCTCGTCCTCCATGGCGCGGTAGATGAAGAAGCCGTCGGACATGCTGGCCAGAGAGTCCGCTATGCGCATGTGGCGCTGCTCCTCCTCCCGCTTCATTTCCTTGTCAATGCTCTGGATGGTCATCACCGCCGTCAGGGGCTTGCCGTCCCGCCGCTCGCTGACCATGATGCTGACCATGCACCACTCGTCGGGGTGCTCCTCAGAGCCCCTGCGGTAGCGGTAGAACACGGAGTCCTCCTCCGTCAGCGCGGCGCGCAGGTGGTCCAGGGAGAGGAACCGGCGCACGTTCTCCTCGTCGTGGCGCAGAATCCGGCCTGTGCCGAAGTGCCGCTCCACCATGCTCTCGTAGTTGCCCCGGTCCATGATGAGGTCGTCCTCCGGGTGGATCTTCCGGCAGTAGTTGTCCTGGAGCTGGATATAGTAGACCTCCCGGTAGGCGTTCACCAGACTGTTGAGGGCCCGCTTCTGGACCTGCATGTGGGTCACGTCCTGGGTCAGGCAGGCGAAGCAGCCGTAGCAGTGCTGGTAGAGGGTGAACTGGAAATAGTGCCGGGAGACGGAGCTGTAGGCGCAGTGGGTGAAGGTGTCCCCCAGGAACGCCACCTGACGGGCCCGCTGCCGGAGGAGCGCCATGTCGTTCTCAAAGGCCTGCTGGAGCAGAAGGGGGAGCCGCCGGGCGTCGCCGCCGCACATCTTCTCCAGCTCCCGGTTGGTGTAGAGGACCTCATAGGCTCCCGCGTCCGCCTCCTCCTCCGGGAGGATCCGGAAGAGCCCATAGCCGCAGGGGAGGGAGCCATAGCACTGGTCAAGCCACTCCTGCTTGGGCGTGCCGGTCCTCTTTGACTTGGGCCGCAGCCGCATGATCCGCTCGTTCCGCTTCTCCTCCAGGGCGGTCATGTCCACGAAGGACACGTAGAACAGACGGTGCTCCCCCTGCTCCTGGAGGAAGAATACCTTCACGCTGACCCACAGCACCTGACCGTCCACCCGCAGGTAGTGGATATAGCCCTCAGCGTTGATGGGGTATTTCTCATAGGCCTCGTTGAAGAGGCCCAGCATCACCGGCCGGTCGTCGTCCCGGACGCTGTTCCACACCTTCCGGTCCAGCGTCTGGTCATCCATCCGCTCCAGGCCGGTCATGTGGTAGTACTTTTCATTGACCCGGGAGATCTCGATCTGGCTTTTATAGACATCGTAGATGGCCGCGGGACCCATGATATTGTTGACCAGGGTGTCGGTGAACAGGTTCCCGTCCATGAACTCCCGGATGTGGAAGTCCTCCATCTGCTTGGAGTGAAGGCCGTGGAAGTCCAGCCGCCGCTCGTCGGCGAACATCTCCTCAAACTGGGCCATAGAGAGGGGCTTGCAGTAGTAGTACCCCTGGGTGTACCGGCAGCCCATGCTCCGCAGGATGTTCTCGTGGCGCAGGGTCTCCACGCCCTCCACGATCACCGGCAGGCCCATGAGCCGGGCCATGTTCACGATGGACTCCAGGATGCTCACGCCCTTCTGCTCCTCCAGCTCGTCCATGGCCAGAAACTGCATGTCGATCTTCAGCACGTCCACGGAGATGCTCTTGAGCATATTCAGGGAGGAGTAGCCGCTGCCGAAGTCGTCCATCATCACCAGGAACCCGGCCTCCCGCAGCCGGTCCACGGTCCGGTTGACAATGCTGTCCTCCTCCGTGCAGGCGCTCTCGGTGATCTCAGCCTTGATGTACTTGGCGGGCAGGTTGTACTTTTTCAGCAGCTTGCACAGGTAGGCGGGAACGTCCATGGAGATGACGTCGATGCGGGAGATGTTGATGGAGATGGGCACCGGATGGTACCCCCGGTCAATCCAGCTGCGCAGCCACTGGCAAACCTTCTCCCACACCCGCTGGTCCAGGAGGTAGATCATGCCCGTCCGCTCCAGAAGGGGCACAAACCTGCCCGGGGAGATCAGCTCGTCCCCGTGCTGCCAGCGCACCAGAGACTCCGCGCCCACCACCTTGCCGGTGGAGATGTCGCACTGGGGCTGGACGTAGAAGGTGAACTCGTCCCGCTCCATGCCGGCGTTGATCTCCGAGAGCGTGCGGATGTCCTCCTCCAGTCTCTCCTCCATCCGGGGGTCATAGAGGGAGACCTGGTTGTGGCCGGTGGCCTGGGACAGGGCCAGGGTGGCTCTGTCGTAGTACAGCTCCGGCGGCAGCTCCAGATCGTCAATAGGGCATACGCCGAAAAGGGGGACCACTCCCGCCATGCCTCCCAGCACCTCGATCCCTCCCCGGATATCGTCCAGGAGCTGCTGTACGCGCTCCATTTGCCAAGGCATGATGATACAGAAGTTGTCCCCTTCAAAGTATCCTGTTACGCCGCCTTGCTGGGTTCGGACAGTCTCCAGACAGTCCGCGATGTAGCGCAGCAGCTTGTCCCCCACAGTGCGCCCGTGGATCTTGTTAAACATTCTAAAATATACGATATCAATTGCTACAATGCAATAAGAGCTGGGTGTGGCCTCCCATATGAACCGCCGTGCCTCCTCCATGAAGGCATATGGAAAATACAGCCCTGTCAGCATACTTTTTGACTGGGTATCTCCCGCAGAGCCGATCCTGCCCTGTCTTGCCGCCTCGCTCATGCTCCCCCTCCGATCTCTTCAAAACACAAATAAAAGCATATCACCTTCTT
Organism: uncultured Clostridia bacterium; assembly: GCA_947365965.1. Taxonomy (GTDB): domain Bacteria; phylum Bacillota; class Clostridia; order Oscillospirales; family Oscillospiraceae; genus Pelethomonas. The sequence goes on along the minus strand of CANAZG010000017.1, from coordinate 37,520 downwards.
GAAAATGATTGCTGATTTGACGAGATTAGAATACCACAAAAATCGCCCATTTTCAATACATTTGTGGAAAATTTTAGAAATCGGAGCCGGGGGCGGAAAAGCGGACCTCCCGGGCTCCGCCGCACCGGGCAGAGAAACCTGGACTTATTCGCAAATCTTGGAATAGCAGCGGAAGGTGGAGAGGGGCATTCCGCACTCCCGGGCGGCCATTGTTCCGGAGATGGCGCCGGCCCTCCGCCGCTGGCAGGCGCTGTGGCAGTTCTCCGGCAGGGGCCTGGGCGGCCGGCCGGTCAAAAGCTGACGTCAGATAACGATACTTTTGAAAACACTGGAAAATCAAGGCTTTTCGAGCGATGGACAAGCCGGATATAGCCGTATGTATTTGTCAAGAATGCGTCCTCCTTTCTGTACGGTCAGGGAAATCATACCACACAGGCCAGAGGCAGGGCTGTTTTTATGGAAGAGTTTTCCGAATTTCCGGAAAATTTGCAGGAAAAGAGAGCAGTAAAATACGTCTGGCCGTAAATACTACCACCAGCGCATATTCGCGCTGGAAATTATGAGCCTGTTTCATATCTCAACGTGTGCGGATTGGTGAGTGGATTTTTTGCCTTGCAAGGCAAAAATCCGCAGGCATCCATATCGTGCAATGACCTCATCGAGGGGTCATGCACGATTATTCTGCACGGGCGCTCGATGCGCCCGTGCAGAATCTGATCGGATGGCAAGGAACGATTGTGCAATGACCGCATCGAGCGGTCATGCACAATCCAATTCTGCACGGCCCCTCGATGGGGCCGTTGCAGAATCTATAACGAAGTCAAGGCGGAAAATACGCCGCCAAGACGGGCGTGGGGAGATATGATACAGGCTCTAAGGAGGGAGGATTACCAGGGATGAAAAAAGCAGTGATTTTTGCGGCAGCCGCAGCTCTGGCGCTGTCTCTGACCGCCTGCGGCGGCCAGGGCAGCCAGGATCGGAACGACGCCAACGGCGCCGTCACCAACGGTTCCACCAGCTCCGACAACGGCGTCAACGCCAACAACAGCGCCCGGGCCGGCACCCAGGCCCGCAGCAGCATCGGCAGCGACGTGCGCCGGGGGCTGGACGACGTGGGCGACGCGGTGGAGGACATGTGGGACGGCGGCCGCCGGGCGGTGGATGACGTGACCCGGGGCACAGCCGGCGCCACCAGCTTCCAGCGGATGCTGGACAACGCCCGCGTCACCGACGTGGACGGAAATATGGACGGCAGCGCCAGCGGACGCTGGTAAACGGAAGGCCGGACCCGGGCGGAGTATCCGCCGGGTCCGGCTTTTTCGAGCCCCTACAGCGCCGCTTCCAGCCGCGCCAGCTCCTGGTCCACGCACTGGTCCACGCCTGCAAAGTCCACATGGGGCCGGTAGACCGCCTCCAGGGCGTCGTGGCAGGCCTTGGCCTCCCGGAGGGCGTCCAGTCCCTCCTGCCGCAGGGCCGCCTCCACCCGGCGGACAAAGCGGAGGTGGGTCTTGCACCGCTTGAGGTGGGCCGGGGCGATCATGGCGTCCAGCCGGATGCGGCGGTAGGCACCGCCGTCGTAGACCATGCCCTCCCGGCTGGTGACGAAGGCCAGGCCCAACTCCGGCAGCAGCAGGTGCTGGATCCGCTCCATATGCTCCGGGTCCGGGCAGACCACGGCGGAGAAGCCCCGGGCCCGGGCGGCGGCGTGGAGCCGCTCCAGCATGGGCGCGGCCAGTCCGTAGGTGTCCTGGAGCTGGTAGATCCTCGGACACAGCGCCTCTGCGCTCTCAAACCGCCAGACGGGTCCCTGGCATGTCACGCTGCCCATAAAGCGGTACACGTCCTCTCCGCCGGCCCCACGGCCCCGGAGCTCCCGGCCGATGATCCCGTCCGTGCGGTGGAGGAGCTTGCCGCCGTCCAGCCCCTCCGCCGCCAGGGCCGCGGCGCTGTCCCCCATCTGCCGGGCCGCGCCCAGGGCCCGGTAGGCCCGCCTGTAGGCGGCGGAGCAGGCATCCGTGTGGCGGACGATCTCCTCCCGCCGGTCCTTGAGGGCGTCCACGTCGTAGAACCGGCCCAGATTCACATATCGGTCCGCCGCCCCGGGGTACCGGGGCTCCACCACGTGGGGCGCGGTGCCGTCCACGATGGCGGTTTTGATTCGCGGAATATGTACCCCGTCCAGGGACTGGGGGTCTCCGGAGCAGTAGAGATACTCCACCTGCTCCCCCCGCTCCTCCATGGCCGCGCCGATTTTTCGCATCATGGTGGACTTCCCCGCCCCGGGTCCCCCCTTGAGCACCAGCAGGTCCCGGTAGTTCTCCGGTGCGCAGAAGCGGTCAAACAGGCTCTGAAAGCCCCGTCCGCTGTTGGCGCCCAGAAAGAAGTGCGTAGATTGTGTCATGGTTCCTCCTCCTGACCTCTTCAGATTCTCCCTCCAGAATATGCGGCGGGGGGCCCCGGTGACAGTGGGCGGGCGCGGGGAGATATGATGAAATTCCTGTGGAAATTTTCGCCTTACCATGGTATACTACACAGGAGAACGGTGGGAAGCGAGGCTGCCTATGGCGCGATTTGGGAAATATACGTATGTCATCTACCTGCTCTCGGCCCTGGCGGCGCTGGAGTCCGTGGTTCTGGCGGCGGTGCTGGCCGGCGGGGAGGCCCAGGCCATCCCGGAGCCGGAGCCGCTGGAGGCCATGCCCGCCTGGCTGGAGCCTGCGCCCCAGAGGGAGGAGCTGCCAGAGGAGAAGGAGCCGCCCCCGGGGGAGCGGACGGCGGCGGAGATCCTGGAGGAGCAGCGGATCATCGCCCACGGCATGGGCGCCATCGCCGGCCGGGCCACCCTCAACTGCCTGGAGGGGTTCCAGGCCCAGTATGAGAAGGGTGTGCGGGTGTTCGAGGTGGATCTGCGCCTGACGGCGGACCAGCAGGTGGTGCTGCGCCACGACTGGCGGGCCGGCTGGCAGGCCGGCGTCAGCGAGACCAGCGTGCCCACCCTGGAGCAGTTTCTGGACAAGCCCCTGCTGGGCCGGTTCACCCCCCTGTGCTTCAAGGACCTGCTGATGCTCATGGAGCAGTACCCGGATATCTGCGTGGTCACGGACACCAAGTTCACGGACGCGGAGATCGTGAAGCTGCAATTTGAGGCCATGGTCCGGGACGGGGCGGAGCTGGGGCTGAGCTACCTCTTTGACCGGATGATTATCCAGGTCTACGATCCGCTGATGTTCCGGGTGGCGGACAGCGTCCGCCACTTCAAGCACTATATCTACACCCTCTACACCGACGGCTTTGCCCGCACGGAGGCCGACTTCCGGGAGAAGGCGGACTTCTGCGGGGAGAACGGCATCATGGGCATCACCATGTGGGACTACTGGTGGCGGGAGGACTACGCCTCCATCGCCCAGGAGAAGGGTTTGAAGGTCTACGTCCATACGGTCAACGATCCGGAGCAGGCCCTCGCCCTGCTGGCGGAGGGCGTGCGCGCAGTATACACAGACGAATTGACCCCCGGCGATCTGGCGGAGCAGCCGGAGACCGGGGCGGAAAATCAGGCCTCTGCTGAGGAAGGAGAAGACGACCATGGAGCTGACGGAGAAGACACTGTCCAGCGAGAAGATTTTTGACGGCGTGATCCTGCACATCCGCCGGGATCAGGTGGAGCTGCCCGGCGGGGGGCGGTCCGTCCGGGAGGTGGTGGACCACCCGGGCGGCGTGTGCGTGCTGGCCCTGGACGACCAGGGGCGGGCCCTGCTGGTGAGCCAGTACCGCTACCCCTACCAGCGGGTGGTGCGAGAGGTGCCCGCAGGCAAACTGGAGTACGGCGAGGACCCCTGGGCGGCTGCGCTGCGGGAGCTGAAGGAGGAGACCGGGGCCGTGCCCGGGGAGTTCCGCTCCCTGGGGGAGCTGTACCCCTCCCCGGGCTACTGCGGGGAGATCATCCGCATGTATCTGGCCAGGGACCTCACCTTCGGGGAGACCCATCTGGACGAGGACGAATTTCTGAACGTGGAGCGGATCCCCTTCGGGGAGCTGGTGGAGCAGGTGCTCCAGGGGGAGATCCGGGACGCGAAAACCATTGCCGCCGTGCTCAAGGGGAAGCTGCTGCTGGACCTGTGAGCGGCCGGCGCAAACGGAAAAGGGGACCGCTATGGAAGAGAAAAAGACCGTATTGATCGTGGAGGACGAGAAGAGCATCGTGGACATCGTCCGCTTCAACCTGGAGAAGGAGGGCTACGCCACCCTCACCGCCTACGACGGGGAGACGGGGCTCGCCATGGCCCTGGAGAAGAACCCGGACATCGTGCTGCTGGACGTGATGCTGCCGAAGATGATCGGCTTTGACGTGTGCCGCATTCTCCGGGAGAAGGGCAGCAGCGTGCCGGTCATCATCCTCACTGCCCGGGAGGAGGAGGCGGACAAGGTCCAGGGCCTGGAGATCGGGGCGGACGACTATATCACCAAGCCCTTCTCCATGCGGGAGCTGATGGCACGGGTAAAGGCCAACATCCGCCGCACGGCCATGCAGCAGGCGGGTCCGGCGGACGCCAGCGGGGCCATGAGCGCCGGCGGCGGGCTGACCATCAACCCGGACAACTATCAGGTCTGCAAGCAGGACAAGCCCATTGACCTGACCCAGCGTGAGTACGAGCTGCTCACCTTCCTGGCCAGCCACCCGGGCCGGGTCTACTCCCGCATCGACCTGATGGAGCAGGTGTGGAACTACGAGTATGTGGGGGACGACGTGCGCACGGTGGACGTGACGGTGCGGCGGCTGCGGGAGAAGATCGAGGATGACCCCGCCAGCCCGTCCCTGATCCTGACCCGCCGGGGCGTGGGGTACTACTTCGCCGGGCAGTAGGGCATGTTTGAAAATTGTCAACACGCCCTAGCCGGGAGTAATCATTCTTTTCTTTGTGAACAAAGAAAAGAATCAAAAGAAAAACTTTCAAGGAGTTATCCAGGGCTGCCGGCAGTCTGACGGAGGCGTTTACAGCCCGTCAGATCCGTCGGCAGCCACAGAATCCTACCTCTAAAGTTCTTTTTGATCCTTTTTCTTTCAAGAAAAAGGATGACTACTGAAAAAAGGGGGGAGTCCGTTGTTTCGCAGCCTGCACATGAAGCTGGTGCTCATCATGCTGCTGCTCATCACGTCCCTGATGACCATCGTCGGCGCTTTCATGATGACCAGCATCACCGGGTTCTATATTGACGAGTTCTACCAGCGCATGGAGAGCGTGTTCGGGGACTCCGACCCCGCCAACGCCGCCTTTGTCAGCTCCCTGCGCCGGGAGGCCGCCCAGGACGACGGCGCCCAGAAGCTCCAGGAGATGATCGAGGTCAAGGCCCTGGACCTGGGCCTCAACTCCAGCACCCGCAACTACTACATCCTGGAGGGCCGCACCGGCGCGTTCCTGGCCGGCAGCCAGGATCAGGCGGGCTATGAGCGCCTCCAGGCCACCCCCAACCTCCTGGCCGCCCGCAACAGCATCGCCGGCGGCACGGACGAGGTGGGCGACGACAGCGACATCACCGCCAACTACATGGACATCGCCATCCCCATCACCGGCGGGGACAACGCCTTCATCATCTACATCTACGACAACCGGGACACGGTCAGCGCCCTCAACAGCCAGCTCTTTCTCATCATCGTCCAGGCCCTGCTGGTGGGGCTGCTCATCTCCGTGCTCCTGAGCTTTCTGCTCAGCAAGACCATGATTATCCCCATCGAGCGGCTCACCGAGCGGGCGGAGCAGGTGGCGGCGGGGGACTTCGGGTCCACCATTGAGGTGGAGTCCACCGACGAGATCGGAATCCTCACCACCACCTTCAACGACATGGCCTCCGTGCTCCAGGAGACCCTGGACGCGGTGGCCAGCGAGCGCAACAAGCTGGACACCCTCTTTCTTCACATGTCCGACGGCGTGGTCTCCTTTGCCAGCGACGGGACCGTGCTCACCAGCAACCCCGCGGCCAGCCAGATGCTGGGCCGGGAGGTCTCCTTCTACGACTACGACGAGCTCTTTGGCCAGCAATTCCCCCTGTGGAAGGTTATGGGGCTCCAGCGGCCCAACTCCCTGTCCGGGGAGCTGAGCGTGGGGGAGCGGGCCCTGGAGCTGTATCTGGCCCCGGTGTCCGACGGGGAGGACGGCGGCGCCATGGCGGTGCTCCACGACGTGACCGTCCAGCGAAAGAACGAGGAGATGCGCAAGGAGTTCGTGGCCAACGTCTCCCACGAGCTGCGCACCCCCCTCACCAATGTGCGCAGCTACGCCGAGACCCTGCGCACGGTGGAGGACATCCCCCGGGAGACGGAGAGCGGCTTTCTGGACATCATCATCAGCGAGACGGACCGCATGACCCGCATTGTCCAGGACCTCCTCACCCTCAGCCGCCTGGACTCCGGCCGGGCGGAGATCAAGATGGTCCGCTTCTCCCTGCTGGAGGCCATTGAGAGCGTGTGCAAGGCCGTGGAGCTGGAGGCCCAGCGCCGGGGCCACACCCTGGTGCGCCAGTATGGCCGCAGCCTGCCCATGCTGACCGGGGACCGGAGCCGGCTGGAGCAGGTGATGATGAACGTGGTGGGCAACTCCATCAAGTACACCCCCGACGGTGGCACCATCACCGTGGACGCGGGGGTGCGGGGCGGGAAGGTGTGGATCGAGGTGTCCGACACCGGCATCGGCATCCCCCCCAAGGACCGGGAACGGATCTTCGATCGGTTCTACCGGGTGGACAAGGCCCGCTCCCGGGAGAGCGGCGGCACGGGCCTGGGCCTCTCCATCGCCCGGGAGATCGTGCTGCGCCACCACGGCTCCATCGGCCTGACGGACCACGAGGGACCGGGCACCACGGTGCGCATCGTGCTGCCCATCCGCCAGGAGCGGGAGGACGGCCATGGTGAATAAGCACCTGCGAAACGCGCTGCAAAATCTGGCCATCCTGCTTCTGAGCCTCTCCGCCCTGTTTCTCATCTCCCGCCTGCCCCTGTTCCACACCAGCTGGGCCGCCCAGGTCCAGAGCCTGCTGGTCCCCCGGCCGGCGGACGGGGACCAGACCCAGGCCGGGGGACCGGAGGAGATGTTCCCCGCCGTACACGTGATGGTCACCAGCGACATCGAGTACGGCCGGTACGGCCAGCTCCACGTGGACGGCGCGGATCCCCTGCTGGATCAGCTGATCCCCCTCTTCCAGGAGGCCCTGGGCTCCGCCACGGAGCTGGGGGCGGCGGCGGACAAGACCCTGCGGGACGCCCTGGAGGAGCCGGGGCTCTATCTGGATCTCACGGGCCAGCTGCCCCTGGAGGTGGCGGCGGCGTGGCTGGGGGAGGAGGTGGAGCTGGAGCGGGACGTGCGCAGCATGGCCCTGACGTGCGAGGAGGAGGACGCGGTGCTGTACCTGCGCAGCGAGGCCGGGGAGATCTTCCGCTGCGCCACCGCCCTGCCCGCCTCCGCAGTGCGGGAGGTCTGCGCCGGCCTGTCCCCCAACGGCAGCACCTTTGCCTATGAGACCAATTACGCTCCCCTGGCCCCCTATACGGTGCTGGTGGCGGAGGCGGAGGACGCGCCGGCGGTCCAGGGGGATCTGCCGGCGGCCTATTCTACCTACAACCTGCTGACGGCCCTGGACTTCAACCCCCACACCGTCTTCCGGTACACGGAGAGCAGCGGCGCGGAGGTGGTGGAGGAGTCCCCCCGCACCCTGCGCATCAGCCCCGACGGCGCGGTCAGCTTCAACAGCCGGGGGGAGGCGGCGGCTCCCCTCTATCAGGTCCGCGCCTCGGCCGGGGACAAGCCGGAGGCCCGGGAGGCCCTGCGGGCTGCCTGGGGACTGGCGGAGGCCCTCACCGAGGGGGCCGGCGCGTCGCCGCTGCGCCTGCGGGCGGTGGAGGAGCGCGAGGACGGCTGGACCATCTTTTTCCGCTACCAGACCCAGGGGCTCCCGGTCTACTTCTCCGACGAGGGGGACGCCCTGTCTGTCATCATCACCGGCGGAGCCATTACGGCCTTCTCCTACCGCTGCCGGGCCTATACGGCCCTGGAGGAGACCGCCGCCCTGCTGCCGCCGGACATGGCCCAGGCCATCGCGTCCCTGTACCCGGGGGCCGGGCTGTCCATCGGGTATGTGGACAGCGGCGCAGGGGAGATGACCGCCCAGTGGCTGGCCCGATGAGCGACAGGAAAACAAAGAAATAGGGAAAGAACATCAGACAAACCCCGCATGATGCCCACGGTACGCCGCCCGAAGGAAAATAAAGTTTTTCTTTTGCTTCTTTTCTTTGTTCACAAAGAAAAGAAGAGAAAATGGAGGACATGTCATGGATGATCTCATTCAGGAGGAGCGGCTGACGCCGGCGGCGTATATTGATTTCCTGCGAAAAACGGATCTGGGGTCCCAGTATCCCAGGGAGCGGTTTGAGGAGCGGATCGCCGCCCTGGTGGACAGAGCCGCCATCAGCCTGACGGCCAGGGACCGGGACGGCGCGCTGGTTGGGGTCTGCTTTGCCATCACGGACTTCGCCTACTGGCTCTTCATCACAGACCTGGGGGTGGTCCGGGGGCGCACTGGTCAGGGAATCGGACGGGCCCTGGTGAAGCGGGCTCTGGAGATTGCCGGAGGAGAGGAAAACATCATCCTGTATACCTGCGCCCACGAGAGCACCGTCCCCTTCTACGAGAAGCTGGGCATGGAGAGGGCGGGGGACGTGATGGTGTATAACCGTGCGGATTGGACGGCGTTTGCCGTAAATTGAATCGAGAGGGCCGGCGCAGCGAGGCTGCGCCGGCCTTTGGCAATCCGGAGCGGCGCCCGCCCCCGCAGTCCGTCTATCGTCCCCCAGCCGCCCCCGGCCCCGGGCACACCGGCAGCCGGATCAGAAAGACGTTGCCCGCCAGGCCGCTCTCCGCCCAAATCCGCCCCCTGTGGGCGGCGGCGATGCTCTGGGCGATGGACAGGCCCAGGCCGCAGCCCCCCTCCCGGGCCCGGGCCGGGTCCGCCCGGTAGAACCGCTTGAACACGTCCTGCCGTTCCTGCCGGGTCAGGGGCTCCCCGGCGGTGGCCACCCGCAGAAGGCACCACCGCCCCGTCCGCTCCAGCCGGAGGGATACGGCGCTCTCCGGGGCGGCGTACTTCCTGGCGTTGTCCAGGAGGATGTCCGCCGCCTGGGCCAGCTGCACCCCGCTGCCCCGGACCCAGATCCCCTCCTCCACATGGCTCTCCAGGGTCAGCCCCGCCTCGAAGAACACCGGCTCAAAGGGCAGCAGGGCGTCCCCCACCAGTCGGCTCAGATCCACCGGCTCCTGGGCCTCCCCCTTCCCCACGTCCATCCGGGCCAGCTCCAGAAGCCGCTCCACCAGGGAGCGCATCTGCCGGGCCACGGTGAGGATGTTCCCCGCCAGCCGCGCCTGCCCGGCGCAGCCCGGGTCCGCCAGCAGCTCCGCGTTGGCCAGGATCACCGTCAGGGGCGTCTTCAGCTCGTGGGACGCGTCCGCCACAAACTGCTGCTGCCGCCGCCACGCCTGGTCCACAGGTCCCACCGCCCACCGGGCCAGCAGGATGCTGAGCCCCAGAAAGGCCAGAAAGCCCCCGCAGCCCACCAGCAGGCAGCTCCGCCGCAGGCTGGCCATGGCGGCCAGCTCCCCGGAGGCGTCGGCAAAGACCACCTTCTGCCGCTCCGGCGGCCCCACCCGGCGAAACCGCAGGCCCTCCGCCTCCAGAAGGCCCTCCTGCCGCCCCCGGGCCGTCTCCCACACCTGACGCAGCCACGCCTCGCCGCCAAAGCTGTCCGCCCCGGGCGAGGCGATCAGATCCCCGCCGGGGCCCGGCTCCAGGGTGAAGCAGCGGGGGCCCCATCCGGGACCCGCCGGCCGCTGCGGCCCGGGCAGGGCCGCAGCCTCCATGGCCCGTATGCTCTCCGAGGCCAGCCCCGCCTGGGTGGAGTGGAGGACCACGGCCAGAATGGCCCACAGCATGGCCGTCACCAGGACCATGTTGATGCACACAAACTTTATTCGCAGCCGCCGGATCATGTCTCCTCCACCTCCAGATGATATCCCAGGCCCCGCACCGCCGCGATGCGCACGTCTGACCCGATGCTCCGCAGCTTTTTGCGGAGAAATCCCACGTACACCTCCACGTGGTTCTCCACGGCGTTGGACTCAAAGCCCCATACCCGCTCCAGCAGCGCCTCCTTGGAGACGTTCCCTCTCCCGGAGCCCATCAGGTGGCGCATGACCCCGAACTCCTTGGCGGACAATCTCACCTGCCGGTCCCCGCAGGAGAGGGTCCCGGCGGCCAGGTCCAGCCCCGTGTTGCCCCAGCGCAGCTCGTCCACCTGTCCCCCCTGGCGGCGAAGGAGGGCGTTGACGCAGGCGATGAGCTCCCGGGCGTCAAAGGGCTTGGGCAGGTAGTAGTCCGCCCCCGCCTCCAGGCCCTCCACCCGGTCCGAGACACCGGAGAGGGCGGTGAGCATGAGGATGGGCACGCCGCAGCGCCGCTCCCGCAGCTGCCGGGCCACCTGCCGGCCGTCCATCTTCGGCAGCATCACGTCCAGAATCACCAGATCGTAGACCCCCAGCTCCCCGTAGGCCGCGCCGCTCTCCCCGTCCCACACCGTCTCCGTCTCAAACCCCCTGGCCTCCAGCAGGTCCGCCAGAGCCGCGGCCAGGAGCTTGTCGTCCTCCACAATGAGTATCCGCACAGTATCCGCCCTCCCGCGCCCCGCCGGGGGCGCTTTTTTTCGCAGTATACCACACCCGCTCCCGCCTTTCCAGGGCAAAGAGGGGAGAACACGATTTGTTTACAAATTTTTCAGCGTCATTTCAGCCACAGGCCGTACACTGTTCCCTGCGGAGGAGAACCGCCGCAGAAGGGAGGAGCGCCCATGACATTCCGCCACGAGTGGAAGCACCCCATCTCGCCGGGGGACCTGCTGGTCCTGCGCCGGCGGCTGCGCCTGATGGCCCGGCCGGACGGCCACGGCAGCCAGGGCCGGTATCTGGTCCGCAGCCTGTACTTCGACACCCCCTCGGACCGGGCCCTGCGGGAGAAGATCGACGGCGTGGACCGGCGGGAGAAATTCCGCATCCGCTGCTATGATCTGGACCCATCGTTCATCCGCCTGGAGAAGAAGAGCAAGGCAAACGGCCTGTGCCGGAAGGAGGCGGCCCATCTCTCCGCCGGGGAGGTCCGCGCCCTCCTGGCCGGGGATCTGGGCTGGATGGAGGGCGGCGGCCGGGACCTGGTCTGGGAGCTCCGTGCCCGCATGACCGGATCGCTTCTGCGGCCCCGTACCATTGTGGACTACACCCGGGAGGCCTTTGTCTTCGGCCCCGGGGACGTGCGGATCACCCTGGACTACGGCATCCGCACCGGCCTGGCGGCCACGGACCTCCTGGACCCGGACTGCGTCACCGTCCCCGTGCCCGGGGACCCCCTGCTCCTGGAGGTAAAGTGGGGGGCCTATCTGCCGGACGTGATCCGGGACGCGGTGCAGCTGCCGGGCCGCCGGACAGAGGCCTTCTCCAAGTACGCGGCCTGCCGGCAGTACGGCTGAGCCGGCATCCATATCTGACGATCTGAGAAAGGAATCCAACCTGCCATGCTGACATTTCAAGACATCTTCAAGTCCAGCTTTCTGGAAAACGCGGCCTCGGTGAGCCTCTTTGATATGGCCCTGGCCCTGCTGCTGTCCTTTGGACTGGGCATGTTCATCTTCCTGGTCTACAAGAAGACCTTCTCCGGGGTTATGTACTCCTCCAGCTTCGGGGTGACCCTGGTTGCCCTGACCATGATTACCACCCTGGTCATTCTGGCGGTGACCAGCAACGTGGTGCTGTCCCTGGGCATGGTGGGTGCGCTGTCCATCGTCCGCTTCCGCACCGCCATCAAGGAACCCCTGGACATCGCCTTTCTCTTCTGGGCCATTGCTGCGGGCATCGTGCTGGCGGCGGGGCTGATCCCCCTGGCCGTGGCGGGCAGCGTGTGCGTGGGGGCGGTCCTGCTGGCTCTGGTAAACCGGAAGTCCCACCTGAATCCCTACATCATGGTGCTCCGCTGCGAGGGAGGAGAGAGCGAGACCGCCGCCCGCTCCTGCCTGGAGCGGAGCGTAAAGCGGCTGGTGGTGAAGAGCAAGACCGTCCAGGCCGGGGAGGTGGAGCTCCAGCTGGAGCTGCGCCTCCTGGGGGAGGATACCGGCTTCGTCAACACCCTGGCCTCCATGGAGGGGGTCCGCAGCGCGGCGCTGGTGAGCTACAACGGGGACTACATGGGGTAAGCGCCATGTCCACCCACAAGTATATTGACCGATTCTGCGCCCTGGCGCTGGCCCTGACCCTGGCGGTGACGGTTCTGTTCATGGGCGGCGAGGCCCTGGGGCTCCAGCCGGCGGCCGGGGGCCTGGGGTACGAGGAGCGCCTCTTTGACGCAGGCCGGGTCCACACCCTGGACATTATCATGGACGGCTGGGAGGACTTCCTGAGCGGATGCGAGGACAAGGAGTACGCCGCCTGCACCCTGGTCATCGACGGCGAGGCCTGCCGGAACGTGGCCATCCGGGCCAAGGGCAACTCCTCCCTGTCCACGGTGTCCTCCTATGGAAACAACCGCTACAGCTTCAAGGTGGAGTTTGACCACTACGACGACGCCAACACCTACTACGGCCTGGACAAACTGAGCCTGAACAACCTCATCCAGGACAACACCCTGATGAAGGACTTTCTCTGCTATCAGCTCATGGGGGCCTTTGGCGTGGCCGCGCCCCTGTGCAGCTATGTCTCCATCACCGTCAACGGGGAGCCCTGGGGCCTGTATCTTGCGGTGGAGGGGGTGGAGGACGCGTTCCTCCGCCGGAACTACGGCACGGACGCCGGGGAGCTCTACAAGCCCGACAGCCTCAGCTTCGGCGGGGACCGGGGCGGCAGCTTTGACCCGGCGGACTTTTCCGGAGATTTTGACCCGGCGGACTTTGCCGGGGACTTTGATCCGGCCGCCTTTGATGACGGCGGTGCGCCGCCCTTTGCCGGGGAGGACCTGCCCCAGCGGCCCGGCAAAGGGGAGGACGGCGGCCAGTTCACCCCGCCCGGCGGCGGACAGGAGAGCGGACCGAGGGGCGGCGGCCCCGGCGGCATGGGCGGTATGGGCAGCGGGGACGTGAAGCTCCAGTATGCGGACGACGATCCGGACAGCTACCCCAACATCTTTGATAACGCCAAGACCGCCGTTACGGATCAGGACAAGGACCGGCTCATCGCCGCCCTGAAGGCGCTGGGCGGGGAGGAGGCCGCCGGGGCCGTGGACGTGGAACAGGTCCTGCGCTACTTTGTGGTCCACGGCTTTGTCTGCAACGGGGACAGCTACACCGGCGGCATGGTCCACAACTACTACCTCTACGAGGAGGACGGCCGGCTGGCCATGATCCCGTGGGACTACAATCTGGCCTTCGGCGGATTCCAGACCGGCAGCGCGGAGGCGGCGGTCAACGAGCCCATTGACGATCCGGTCACCTCCGGGGATCTGGAGGACCGGCCCATGGTCGCCTGGATCTTCCGCAGCCAGGAGTACACGGACCTGTACCACCAGTACTACGCCCAGTTCATCGAGGAGCTCTTTGACAGCGGCAGCTGTCAGGCGCTTATTGACAGCACCTTTGCCCTCATCGCCCCCTACGCGGCGGAGGACCCCACCATGTTCTGCACCTACGAGGAATTTGAGCAGGGCGTGGAGGCCCTGAGGACCTTCTGCGCACTGCGGGCGGAGAGCGTCCGGGGCCAGCTGGCGGGGACCGTCCCCTCCACCAGCCAGGGACAGGCGGAGCACAGTGCCGGTCTGGTGGACGCATCCGGGCTGGCCCTGTCCGCCATGGGCTCCATGTCCGGAGACGGCGGCGGCCACGGCGGGTTCCAGCCCCGGCAGGACGCGGCGGAGGTCTTTGCCAAGGACCGGCCGGAGGGATTCCGCCGCCCCGGGGAGGAGGGGAGCCCCCAGGAGGCGGGCGGGACCGGCCTGACCATGCTGGCGGGTTCGGGGGCCCTTCTGGCGGCGGGGCTTGCTCTGGCCGTGACCTTCCGGCGGCGGGGCTGAGGGGGCGGTCCCCCCAAAAAAAGAGGTCCCGGAATCCCATGGCTATGGGGTTCCGGGACTTTTTGCCGCGTGGATTTAGTTGATCGCCGCGCTCTTCAGCTCAGACAGGCACTTGGGGCAGATGTTTTTCCCCTTGAAGATGGCGATATCCCTGGCGCTGTCGCAGAAGATGCAGGTAGGGCGGTACTTCTTCAAAACAACAGAAGAACCTTCCACGAAAATCTCCATGGTCTCCCGCTCTCCAATGTCCAGGGTACGGCGCAATTCAATCGGGAGCACAATCCGTCCCAGCTCGTCAATCCGTCTCACAATACCAGTAGATTTCATTGTGCGGCCTCCTGTTCTATAGATTTGGGCGCTTTGGCCTTCGCCGCCGGCCCTGAGATTAGCTTACCACACCTGTACATCCTTTTTCAATAAATTTTGACAAAAAATGCGAGGAAATTTCTTCATATTTTCATTTTTGGCCGCTATATAATAGAGGGACGGCCCCGGCTGTCCATCTGGGAGAGGAGCGTGGCGGCGATGGCGATGGCGTGGATCTGGACGGGAATGGTGGCGGCGTCGGTGGTGTTCGGGCTGGTGAACGGGACCATCGGCGCGGTGAGCGGAGCGGCCATGGAGGGCGCGGGTGCGGCGGTGGAGCTGTGTCTGAGCATGGCGGGGATTATGTGCCTGTGGAACGGCGTGATGGCGGTGATGAAGGCCAGCGGCATGATGGACGGCCTGAGCCGGCTCTTCCGGCCGGCGCTCTGCCGCCTTCTGCCCCAGGCCTGCCGGGACCCGGACACCCTGGCGGCCCTGTCCGGCAACGTGTCCGCCAACCTGCTGGGACTGGGCAACGCGGCCACGCCCCTGGGGATCCGGGCGGCCACCCGGATGGCCCGGGGCAGCGGCGGCCAGGCGACGGATGAGCTGTGCCGGCTGGTGGTGCTCAACACGGCCTCCGTCCAGCTGCTGCCCACCACGGTGGCCGGGGTGCGGGCGGCCCTGGGCGCGGAGAGCGCCTTTGACATCCTGCCGGCGGTGTGGCTGGCCTCGGCGCTGTCGGTGACAGCGGGCCTGCTGGCCGCCTGGGCGTTGGGGAGCGTGTGGAGGACATAGGGAGTCATCTGTTTTTAAGAGACAAAGAATGATGACAAAAAGACGAAAAGAGGAGGGTTTCCGTGGACTATTCCGCCTATCTGGTGCCGCTGCTGCTGGCCTTCACGGCCCTGTTTGGCGTGGGCAGAAGAGTGAACGTATTCGAGGCCCTCTCCCGGGGGGCGGAGGAGGGCCTCACCATCCTGCTGCGCATCCTGCCCAATCTGGTGGGGCTGATGACGGCGGTGTATATGCTGCGGGCCAGCGGGGTCCTGGACCTGCTGGGGGACCTGCTGGCCCCCCTCCTGGTGCGCCTGGGCATCCCGCCGGAGACGGCGGCCCTGCTCTTCATCCGCCCCGTCAGCGGCAGCGGGGCCCTGGCCATTGGCAGCGAGCTCATGGGAGCCCACGGCCCGGACTCCTACCTGGGCCGGGTGGCCGCCGTCATGCTGGGCAGCACGGAGACCACCTTCTACACCATCGCCGTCTACTTCGGCTCCGCCGGGGTCCACAAAACCCGCTACGCCATTCCCGCCGCCCTCATCGCGGACCTCACTGGATTCATGGCCGCGGCCTGGTCGGTGCGGCTGCTGTTCGGCGTGTAGGCCCGCGGTGCGGTACAAAGATCATTTTCAGGCGTCCCCGCCAGGGACGGACCGCCCAGAGGCGGTTCCGTCTCCGGGCGGGGATTTCGTATGGCTATATACTGTTGACAAAGAAGGTACTATGTGGTACGATGTATCGGCGAGGAGGTGAACCGCTGTGAACATCGACGACTGGCGTTCCCAGATCAAACGAGGGACCCTGGAGTTCAGCATTCTGCTGATGATCTCACAGGGCCCCTGCTATGGTTATGAAATTATCAGCCGCCTGGAGCGGCGGCCCATCCTGGCGGCTAAGGAGAGCACGGTCTATCCCCTTCTGCGCCGCCTGCTGGGGGAGGGGTATCTGACCTCCTCCTGGCAGGAGAGCAGCCAGGGCCTGCCGCCGAGGAAATACTACGCTGTCACAGAGCGGGGCATGGAATACCTGGAGGCCATGAGCGGGGAGTGGGAGAGTCTGCTGGCGGCCATCAACGAAATCAAGGAGGGTGCACAACATGGATAAGACACTCAGCAATTATCTGGATCAGGTGGACCGCCATCTGCGGCCCCTGCCCGCCGGGGAGCGGGCGGACATCATTCTGGAGATCCGAAGCGAGATCCTGGAGCTGGAGGCGGCGGGCGCAGCCCCGGAGGAGATTCTCTCCCGGCTGGGGGACGCCAGAGATCTGGCGGCGGCCTACCTGGGGGACACGATCTCGAAAAAGCCCTCCTTCAGCCTCTCCCGCCTGGGGGCTGTGGCGGCCTTCTGGGGTCTGGCCGGTCTGGGAGGCATGTTTGTGCTGCCCCTCACCAGCGTGCTGGCGGTAAGTCTGCTGGTATCCGGCGCGCTGGTTCCGGCGGCGGGGCTGGCCAAATTCCTGGCCTCGCTTGCGGGGATTGACCTGCCCTTCATCATGTTCCAGTTCGGCGGCTATATGCCCCCTCCGGCCACGGCCTTTCAGCTGTCCGTGGTGGCCGGGGCGCTGCTGCTCCTGGCGGGTCAGGGGCTGTGGCGTCTGACGGTCCGGCTGGTGCGGCTCATCGGGCGGCAGCGCCGCCGCCTTGACGGATAGCAGCCCGGCAAGCAGGAGGTTAACAAGGAGGGTGATGATGTGAGTACCTTTTTATGTATTGTTCTGTTCGCTGCTTCTGCGTTGGCTCAGTTGTTATGCACCAAAAACGCAGCGTATAAAGTCATTCGGTATATTCCAATGCTGATATCCTCCGCTGGCTGTGTGTTTGCTGTTGGGCTGCACATTTATGCGCTGATTACTTACAGCATGGGCGTCGTGTCCGAGAGTGAACTTGCTGAAAATCAGTATTTTGCCTCATTTATTTTAATTCCTGCGGGAATATGTTTGGTTGGTGCGGCTGCCGGTTTTTTGATTGGCAAGAAGGTCAGGTAAGTTCTAACTTATTTTGGGAGGCTATGTCTATGGGGAATGCGCTTAAAAAATATCCAGTTGTCATTACGCTGACGCTGGTATGCTTATTGCTTGCCATCGTCACCTCTTTTCACGAGGAAGCGTATGATTTATTCGCATTTCATTCCAAACCAACGTGCTTTTGGCAATATTTCAGCGGAACTTTCATGCATGGAAGCAAAGGCGCGCCTTTATGGTTTTTATGGATTCATTTATTCATGAATTATCTCATGATAATCCCCTTTGGCTGTGTGTTAGAGGCGAATGCAGGCTCAAAAAATGCGTTCATCGTGTTTGCTGCCGCTATGCTCCTGTCTTCTATTACCTTTCAGGTCCTGCTATATGGTCAGGATGAACTGGGATGTGGCATTTCTGCCGTCGGGTATGCTTTTGTAGTAGGCGGCATTATAAATATGCGGGATAGATGGAAAGATTACTCTATAGAGCTGCGCATAGTATACTCAATTTTGATCGGTTTAGCGGTGATTATGCTGCTGCCAATGATTACGGGCTGGATATCAACCTGCCTCCATCTGTCTGGTATTATTAGCTGTTTTGCAGTTTATTTCATCATTTGGTGTTTAGAAGCGAAAACAAAGGGCTAATCAATAGCCAACAGGTTCCCATTTCGCGGGGATTTACTTGGCGAAATTCCCCCTGACAAATTCTCTCTTGGAATAGAGTTTGGGTCAGTTTGCGGCCGCCCGCTGTGGACGAGATGGACATTGATTGGCATAAAATTTTTCTGAAGGAGACACGGGGTGAACAATATGAAGCAGCTCAAAATAGATGATTCACCGATCACATATTATGTTAGCGGGAGGGACTGCGATGAATGGACGCTTTTCCTCCATGCCGCTTTTGTCGATCATAATATGTTCAGAACACAGATTGAATATTTCAGCGGCAAATACAATGTGTTGGCCGTTGACATGATCGGTCATGGGAAGTCAATCAATACAAAAAAGGGTGACAGCATAGATAAAATGCCGGCATGGATATACGATATTATGACGGCGGAAAAGATCAGGAAAATACATATTGTGGGGGTTTCATTGGGCGCTGTTTTAGCGCAGGATTTTGCAAACCGTTATCCAGATATGGTCAAGTCCCTTGCTTGCTTCGGCGGATATGATATCAATAACTTCGATACGAAAATGCAGAAGGAAAATAGTGCGTCACACATGCTTATGATGTTAAAAGCGCTGTTTTCTATCAAGTGGTTTGCAGAATCAAATAAGAAAATATCCGCATTTACCTTGCAGGCCCAAAATGATTTTTACGATATGAATGTTCAATTCCCAAGGAAATCCTTTCTGTACTTGGCGTCCCTGCGCAATATGGTAAACGTCTGTCAGACAGGGCAGAGAGCGTATCCCTTACTGATCGGGTGCGGGGAGTTTGATATACCAGCGGAACTGGAAGTAATCAAAATGTGGAAGGAACGAGAACCACAATGTAAAGCTGTGATTTTTGAAAATGCGGGGCATTGTGTAAATATGGACACCCCCCAAATATTCAACAAGACGATAGAGGAATTTTGGACGCAATGCGGTCTGCCCGAGTAAAGTGCGAGCAGAAGCCCAGACAGCAGACCTTTTTCCGCCATACTCCGATATAAATTATGCACAGCCCCATCGAGGGGCTGTGCACAATCGTTTCATGCTAGTCCTTGACCGTAAAACTGTCGTATCTGCTGCCTTGGCGGATGAGCTCCTCCAGCTTGTCCTCCTGGGCCGGCGGCTCGCCGCCGCCCAGGGTGAACCGCACAGCCACATTCCGGCCCAGCTGCTCCCCGGCGGCGGCGCGGATGGCCGCCGCCGCGTCCGGGGACTTCAGCGTCTCCATGGTCAGCTCGTCGCCGCAGTGAACCACCAGCACGTCCCCCTCCAGGGTCCCCTTGGCGTCGTCCAGCATGTACCAGTACATGGGGGTCAGCTGATTTTTGCAGATCTCCGCCACGTTCCGCCACAGCTGTCCGCCGGTTCCCTGCTGGGCCGGCGGCGGGGCGGGCTTTTTTTCGCGCTCCACAGGCGGCGGAGCCTCCCGGCGCACCGGCTCGCCGTAGGGCGGCGGCCCGTCCTCCGGCCCCGGGGTGTCGTCCCAGGGGGGCGGGTCAGATGGTGGGATGGGGGCGGGCTCCGGGGGCGGAGGCGCGGCCTGCCGCACAGGGGGCGGGACCTCCTGCATGGGGGGAATGGGCGCGGGCTCCCGGCAGACTGGAGCAGGCCGGGGCGCGGCCTCCCGGGGCGTGCCTTCCTCCAGGCGGGTCAGCCGGGCGGCCAGGGCGGTAACGTCGCCGCACAGGCTCTCGTCGCACAGCCGCATCAGGCACAGCTCCGCGTCCGTGCGGCGGTTGGGGCTCAGGGGCAGGGCGGCCAGGGCGCTCTGAAGCTGGGTGGCCATGTAGATGAGCCGGGTGGCGTTGGCGGACTGGGCGAGGCTCTCCAGGGTCCCGCTGTCGTAGGTCCCCGAGAGCAGGGCCGCGCCCCCGGCGGGAGCGGTCATGCGGATGAGCAGGTCCCGGGCCAGGGTGGACAGCTCCCCCAGAAGGGCCGCCACATCCTTGCCGCCGGTGTAGAGCTGATGGAGCAGCATCAGGGCCCCGGGCACGTCCCGTCGCAGCAGGAGGTCCATCATCTGGGCGGTCTGCACCGCCCCCGCCAGACCCAGCACGTCCAGCACGCGGCTGCCGTCGATGGTCCCGCCGGCGGCGGCGCACTGGTCCAGCAGGCTCAGCGCGTCCCGCAGGGCCCCGTCGGCCAGGCGGGCCAGGGTCTCCGCCGCGTCCGGGGAGAGAGCGATGTTCTCCTGGGCGGACACGTACAGCAGGCGCTGGGCGATGTCCTGGGGCATGATGCGCTTGAAGGCGAACCGCTGGCACCGGGAGAGGATGGTGGCGGGCACCTTGTGGAGCTCCGTGGTGGCCAGGATGAAGATGAGATGGGCCGGGGGCTCCTCCAGGATCTTCAGAAGAGCGTTGAAGGCGGCCACGGAGAGCATGTGGACCTCGTCGATGATATACACCCGGTACTTCACGCTGGCGGGGGAGTAGATGGCCTCGTCCCGGAGGGCACGGACGTGGTCCACGCCGTTGTTGGAGGCCGCGTCCAGCTCCATCACGTCCAGCAGGCTGCCGTTGTCAATGCCCAGGCAGGCCGGGCACTGGCCGCAGGGATCGCCGTCCGAGGGGTTCTGGCAGTTGACCGCCTTGGCCAGGATCTTGGCGCAGGTGGTCTTGCCGGTGCCCCTGGTGCCGGTGAAGAGGTAGGCGTGGGAGAGACGGCCCTGGGCGGCCTGCCGGCGCAGAGTCTGGGTGATGTGCTCCTGGCCCACCACATCCGCGAAGGTCTTGGGCCGCCACTTGCGGTAGAGCGCCTGATACATGGAAGTGTCCTCCCGGAAAAACAAAAAATGAGCCCCATGAAATACTCTCCGCAAGCATCCGCTCCGAACCGGAGCCCTCGCGGCACATTTCGTCCCGCTTAATGCTGCTCGGTTCCCCGCCTGACATGGTTCACAGGCTTCCATTGCGCGAGACCGGAACCTCAACACGAATGCCTGCGGAGGATATTTCATGGTGCTGACTTTATTATACACGATGAACAGCCGGATTGCAAGAGGGAATTTTGGGGCGCCGCAGAAATCCGCCCTCCGGGAAAGGGAGATCTCTGCGGCCGGCGGGCCCTACCGCTCCGCCAGCTCCCCCAGCAAAAGCCCGTCCTCCACCCCGGTGATGCGGGTGGGCAGGACCCGGTTGTGAAGCGCGGCCGCCTCCCCCTGGACGGCCACGGCCATGTAGTTGGGCGCGTGGCCCCGGCAGAGCCCGTCCTCGCCCTGCTCATAGAGCACGTCAAAGACCCGGCCCACGCATCGGTCCAGATATTCCCGGTGGAGCCGGGCGGCCAGCGCCCCCGCCCGGCCCACCCGCGCCTCCTTCACCGGCCCGGGGACCTGCGCCATCTCCGCCGCCGGGGTGCCGGTGCGGATGGAGTAGGGAAAGACGTGCATCTCCGCAAAGGCGCACTGGCGGACAAAGTCCAGGGTGGCGGAGAACTCCTCTTCCGTCTCCCCGGGAAAGCCCACGATGAGATCCGTGGTGACGGCGGGGTCCGGGAAGAACCGGCGCAGCAGGTCCACGCTCTCCAGATACCGGGCCGTGGTGTACCGCCGGTTCATCCGGGCCAAGGTGGCGTCGCACCCGGACTGCATGGACAGGTGGAAGTGGGGGCAGAGATTGGCCAGGGGCGCGCACCGGCGGCAGAAGTCCTCCGTCACCGTCCGGGGCTCCAGGGACCCCAGCCGCACCCGCATCCCCTCCGCGGCCCCGCAGACCGCCTCGATCAGATCCGTCAGCTCCGGCCTGCCCGGCAGGTCCCGGCCCCAGGAGGAGATCTCGATGCCCGTGAGGACGATCTCCCGGTACCCCTCCCGGGCCAGACGGCGGGTCTCCTCCACAGCGGCTTCCAGGGGCAGGGAGCGGACCGGCCCCCGGGCGTAGGGGATGACGCAGTAGGCGCAGAAGTTGGCGCAGCCGTCCTCCACCTTCAGCATGGCCCGGGTCCGCTGGGCCAGCCCCCCGGCGGGCAGAACCTCAAACTGCCGGCGGCGGAGGGCCTCGTCCAGGCGCACCACCGGCTCCCGCTCCCGCACCGCGCTCTCCAGGAGCCGGAGGAAGCCCAGCCGGTCCCCGGTGCCTGCGATGAGGTCCACGTCCAGGGCCCGGACCTCCTCCGGCTTTGTCTGGGCGTAGCAGCCGCACACCGCCACCACCGCCGCCGGGGAGCGCTTCCGGGCCCGGCGGATCATCTGCCGGGACTTCTTGTCGCTGACGGCGGTGACGGTGCAGGTGTTGACGATGTAGGCGTCCGCCGGGCCGTCAAAGGGCACCAGGACGTGGCCCCGGTCCGTCAGGATCCGCTCCATGGCCGCAGTCTCGTACTGGTTGACCTTGCAGCCCAGGGTATAGATGGCGATATTCAACGGCGGCCCCCCTTGCTTTTTTCAAAAGAATATGATAACATAAAAAATTAGACTGTTGAGCGTCCCGCGTCTCAGGGCAGGTCCCGGAGATACCACACGTCGCAGGAGAAGTGGCCCGTGTCCAGCAGGGGCCGATCCAGGCGGCGGAAGCCGTGCTTCTGGTAGAAGCGGTTGGCGGCGGTCATGTTGTGGAGGGTCTCAATGTAGCACTGGCGGTAGAAGCGGCCGGCGTAGTCCAGACACAGCGCCATCAGCTGCCGGGCCATGCCCGTGCCCCGGACCGGGGGCAGGCAGTACATCTTTTGCAGCTCGCAGATCTGGTCCGTGAGCGCGCCGATCCCCGCCCCGCCCACCACGCGGTCCGCCTCGTCCGTCACCACCCAGTAGCGGTGTCCCTCCCGGCTGTAGACCTGGGAGAACCGGCCCAGGTCCGGGTCGCACCAGGCGGTGCCCTCCCGGTTCCAGCCGAACTCGATCAGGCAGGCGCGGATGACCCCCTCCACAAATGGGTCGTCCTTGGGCTGGATGGGGCGGATGGCGTAGGACATGGGGCGGCTCCTCCTGTACTGGCCGGCGCGTCCGCAGCTCCGCCGGCGGATATTTCATCTCATTATATTACATTTCCTGCCCCAGGGCAAGGAAAATTTCTGGTAGGAGAATTTCTATGCACTACTTGGATCACGCCGCCACCACCCCCGTCTCCCCCCAGGCCGCCCAGGCCATGGTGGAGGTGATGACGGAGCAGTTCGCCAATCCCTCCGCCCAGTATGAGGCCGGCCGGGCCGCCAGGGAGCGGCTGGACCGGGACCGGGCGGTGATCGCCGGGGCACTGGGGTGCCGGCCGGAGGAGCTTTTCTTCACCTCCTGCGGCACGGAGGGGGACAACTGGGCCATCCGGGCGGCTTTGCACCAGAACCGCCGGGTGGGCCGCCACATTGTCACCACCGCCATGGAGCACAGCGGGGTGCTCCAGTGCGTGAAGCAGCTGGAGCGGGAGGGCTGCACGGCCACCTATCTGCGCCCCGGCCCGGAGGGCCGGATCACGGCGGAGCAGGTGAGAGCGGCCCTCCGGGAGGACACGGCCCTGGTGAGCGTGATGCTGGTGAACAACGAGACCGGCGCACGGCTCCCGGTGGAGGAGATCGCCGCCCTGCTCCGGGACCGGCCGGCCCTGCTCCACACCGACGCGGTCCAGGGGTTTCTGAAGGTCCCCTTCACGGCCGCAGGCCTGGGAGCGGACTACGCGGTCATCTCCGCCCACAAGGTGGGGGGGCCCAAGGGCGTCGGCGCACTGTACATCGGCGGCCGGGCGAAAAACACCATGCCCCTGTTCTTTGGCGGCGGCCAGGAGGGGGGATTGCGGCCGGGCACCGAGGCCACGGCCCAGATCGCCGGATTCGCTCGGGCCGTACAGCTGCGGCTGGCGGGCCTGGAGGAGGGCTGGGCCCACATGGAGGCCTGCAAGGCCTATGCCCGGGAGAAGCTGAGCGCCATACCGGATCTGCGCTTTGTGGGCCCGGCGGACGCGCCCCACATTCTGGCCCTGTCCCTGCCCGGCTACCCCAGCCAGAACATTGTCACCGAGCTCAGCGGCCAGGGGATCTGCATCTCCGCCGGGTCCGCCTGCCACCGGGGGAAGGCCAGCCACGTGCTCACCGCCATGGGACTGGACAAGCGGACCGCCGCCGGCACGGTGCGGGTCAGCTTCGGCCCCGAGACCGCCTTTGAGGACATCGACGCTCTGGCGGCGGCCCTGCTGGAACACAGGAATACGAGATTTCCCATGCTGTAGCTGTAAAATATCAGCTAAAAATGACTACCGAAGGATATAAGGAGGTATTTCCATGCTTCGCGCCCTGCGCCGGGAGCCCGGCTTCTACCGCAGACTGTGGGTGCTCGCGCTGCCCATTGTCCTGCAAAACATCATCACCACCTCCCTCGGCTTTGCGGACACCTTCATGGTGGGCCTGCTGGGGAACGCGGAAATGGCGGCCGTCACCGCCTCCAATGTGCCCATCTTCATCATCCAGCTGGTCATCTTCGGCTTCCAGAGCGGCATGGCCGTGCTGGTGAGCCAGTACTGGGGCCGGGGGGACACGGACAACATCAACCGCTGCATGGGCGTGGCCCTGTACGCGGTGACCGGCTTCTCCACCATCGTGGCCCTCACCACCTTCCTCTTCCCCGCCCAGGTGCTCCGGCTCATCACCCCCAACGAGGAGCTGGTACAGCTGGCGGTGAGCTACATACAGATTGTGGGCTTCTCCTACATCTTCAACGGCGTCAGCAGCATCTACGCCGGCATACAGCGCAGCACCGAGTATCCCGCCTTCGGCATGATCCTCTTCGCCATCTCCATGTGCGTGAACACCTTCCTCAACTTTGTGCTCATCTTCGGCCACTTCGGCGCGCCCGCCATGGGCGTCACCGGCGCGGCCGTGGCCACCCTTACCAGCCGGGTGGTGGAGTTCGCCGTGGCCGTGGGCTTTGCCCTGTGGAACAAGCGCCTGCCCCTGCGGCCCTCCTGCATCCTCCGGCCGGGCCGGGACATTCTGCGCTCCTTCCTCAAGTACTCCACCCCTGTGGTGTGCAACGAGACCCTGTGGAGCATGGGCACCTCCATGCTCACGGTCATCATGGGCCACATGTCCAACAGCCAGGACATGCTGGCCGCCTACGCCCTCATCGGCAATATCGACAAGCTCTCCACCGTGGTCTGCTTTGGCATCGCCGCCGCCTCCGCCGTCATCATCGGCAAGGAGATCGGCATGGGCCGGGACCGGGAGCGGGTGTACAGCGTGGGCTGGACGCTGCTGGTGGTGTCGCTGCTGGTGGGCGTGGTTGTGATGGCCCTGCTGCTGACGCTGCTGCCCCTCTTCTTCCGGCCGGTGCTGTTCCCCCTCTTCAAGCTCACCGCCGGCGCGGCGGAGGTGGCCGGGTATCTGGCCGTGGTCTACGCGGTGTTTATGCCCATGCGGGCCTTCGACGTCACCAACATCACCGGCGTGCTCCGGGCCGGCGGGGATGTGAAGGTGGCCGCCTTCATCGACAACGGCCCCCTCTGGCTGGCGTCCATCCCCCTGATGGCCCTGGCGGGGCTGGTTCTGAACGCGCCCACGTGGCTGGTATGCGTGTCCATGCAGGCGGAGAATCTCTGCAAGTGCCCCCTGGGGCTCATCCGCTTCCGCAGCGGGAAGTGGATCAACGATATTACCAGGATATAACCCGCATATCCCCATTTCTGTAAAGGAGGCCGGCGGCCGTGTTTCCATTCCTCTGCCCCCTGTGCGGGGAACCGCTGCAAAGCAATCCGGGCGGCCTCTGCTGCCCCGGCGGCCACTGCTTTGACCGGGCCCGGGAGGGCTATGTCCATCTCCTGCCCGTGGGACAGAAGCGCTCCAAGGCCCCCGGCGACGACAAGGGCATGGTGGCCGCCCGCCGGGCCTTCCTGGACCGGGGCTGGTACAACCCCCTGCGGGACGCTCTGTGCGAGCTGGCGGTGCGGTATGCCCACGGCCCGGCCCCGGCTGTGCTGGACGCGGGCTGCGGCGAGGGCTTCTACACCGCCGCCGTCCGGGACGCCCTCCTGTCCGCCGGCCGGGCCCCGGCCGTGGCGGGCATCGACATCTCCAAGTTCTCCGTCCAGAAGGCCGCCAAGAGGTATCCCGGCATCTCCTTCGCCGTGGCCTCCGCCTATCGGCTGCCTGTGGCGTCGGAGAGCGTGGACCTGCTGCTGAACGTGTTCTCCCCCCTGGCCATCGACGAGTTCCGGCGGGCGCTCCGCCCCGGGGGCGCGTACCTCTACGTGGTCCCCGCCGCCAGACACCTCTGGCAGCTCAAGGAGGTCCTCTATGACCGGCCCTACCCCAACGAGGAGCGGGAGACCCCCTACGAGGGCTTTGCCTACCAGGAGATCCTGCCCGTATCCTTCACGGTCCGCCTGCCCACCCAGGCGGACATCCACGCACTGTTCCAGATGACGCCCTACTACTGGAAGACCTCCCGGCAGGGGGCGGCCCGGCTGGAGCGGCTGGAGACGCTGACGTGCGAGATGGCCTTCCACATCCACGTGTTCCGCCGGGAGGCCGGAGACTGAAATGTATATTCTCTGCATTATGCAGAGGAGACGTGCCGTCAAATCGCACAAAAAAGCGCGGCGTTTTGAGCGGGGTTTGGCGTTGTGATAAAAATGGATAATTTTGCATCAATAAATATACATTTTTTCTGGAAATCCATTGACAATCCCCTCGGATTGTAGTATGCTCCACTCACCCGGGCGAAGCCCGGCGCTGTGGAATTGGGGTGGCGCGTCCACCTACATATGGAAAGGAAGCATCAACATGAAGAAGTTTGTCACTGCGCTCCTCGCCCTGGTCATGGTTCTGAGCCTGGCCGCCTGCGGCGAGAAGAAGGTCCAGCTGAAGATCCTGGACACCGAGTACGCTATTGAGGATTACGCCATCGCCATTGCCAAGGAGAACACGGATCTGCTGGCCGAGGTGAACGCGGCTCTGGCCGCCATCACCGCCGACGGCACCGCCCAGAAGATCGTGGACAAGTATATCTCCGGTACGGCCCATGACCTCACCTTCCAGGCCGACGCCGAGGGCAAGCCGGAGCTGATTATGGCCACCAACGCCTTCTTCCCCCCCTACGAGTACTATGAGAACGACACGGTGGTGGGCATTGACGCGGAGATGGCTGCGGCCATTGCGGACCAGATGGGCCGCAAGCTGACCATTGTGGACACCGAGTTCGGCTCCATCATCGGCGGCGTGCAGACCGGCAAGTACGACATGGGCATGGCCGGCATGACCGTTACCGAGGAGCGTCAGGCCTCCGTCAACTTCTCCGAGAGCTACGCCACCGGCGTGCAGGTGGTGATTCTCCGGGAGGACTCCCCCATCAACACCCTGGAGGACCTGCTGGATCCCAGCGCCAGCTATAAGGCGGGCGTGCAGCAGGACACCACCGGCGACATCTATCTCTCCGACACAGCGGAGAACGGCGGCATCGGTGAGGACCGTGTGGTCCGTTACAAGACCGGCAACGAGGCCGTCCAGGCCCTGCTCACTGGCAAGGTGGACTGCGTGGTCATTGACCAGGAGCCCGCCAAGGCCTACGTGGAGACCAACAACAAGTAATATCAGGCCGGGGGCGGTCCGCTGCCCCCGGCTTTCCAAACAGAAAAATATCCTTTAATTGGGAGAGGGAGGGAAGCGTATGGCGGCATTTCAGGACACCTTCTACCGCTGCTTCATTGAGGACAACCGCTGGCGGTATCTGACAAGGGGATTGGGCAACACCCTGCTCATCACCTTTTTCGCCCTGCTCATCGGCGTGGCCCTGGGGGTGGTGGTGGCCATCGTCCGCACCAGCTGGGACAAGAACCGGGACGATATGCGTCCCGGCCTAGGCCGGAGCCTGCTGGGTCTGGCCAACGGGGTGTGCAAGATCTATCTCACAGTGATCCGGGGCACCCCGGTGGTGGTGCAGCTGCTGCTGGGCGTGTTCGTCATTCTGGTGGCCCTGGGCAGCGACGTGGTCATCGCCTGCATCGTCTTCGGCATCAACTCCGGCGCCTATGTGGCGGAGATCATCCGCTCCGGCATCATGTCCATCGACAACGGCCAGTTTGAGGCCGGCCGGTCCCTGGGCTTCAACTACATCCAGACCATGCGCTATATCATCATCCCCCAGGCCTTCAAGAACGTGCTGCCCGCCCTGGCCAACGAGTTCATCGTGCTGCTCAAGGAGACCTCCGTGGCCGGCTACGCCGGGGTCATTGATCTGACCAAGGGCGGGGAGATCATCCGGGGGCGGACCTTTGAGGCATTCATGCCCCTGATCGCGGTGGCGGCCATCTACCTGGTCATGGTGGTGTTCTTCACCTGGCTGGTGGGCAAGCTGGAGAGGAGGCTGAGAAACAGTGAGCGGTAAAAACGAGATCCTCATCCAGGTCAGGGACCTGCAAAAGCACTTTGGCAGCGGCTCCATCCACGCCCTGGACGGCGTGTCCGCCGACATCCGCCGGGGCGAGGTAGTGGTGGTCATCGGTCCCTCCGGGTCCGGCAAGTCCACCTTCCTGCGGTGCCTGAACCTGCTGGAGCGGCCCTCCAGCGGCTCCATCACCTTCGGCGGCGTGGACATCACAGACCCCAGGGTGAATATCGACATCCACCGGCAGAAGATGGGCATGGTGTTCCAGCACTTCAACCTGTTCCCCCACATGACCATTCTGGAGAACATGACCCTGGCCCCGATCAAGCTGCTGAGGAAGAGCCGGGAGGAGGCGGAGTCCAAGGCCCGCGCCCTGCTGGAGCGGGTGGGGCTGGGGGACCGGGCGGACGCCTATCCCAGCCAGCTCTCCGGCGGACAGAAGCAGCGCATTGCCATTGTGCGGGCGCTGTGCATGGAGCCGGAGGTGATGCTCTTCGACGAGCCCACCTCGGCCCTGGACCCGGAGATGGTGGGCGAGGTGCTGGAGGTCATGAAGGATCTGGCCCACGACGGCATGACCATGGTGGTGGTCACCCATGAGATGGGCTTTGCACGGGAGGTGGGCAGCCGGGTGGTGTTCATGGACGGCGGCGTCATCGTGGAGGAGAACACCCCGGCGGAGCTGTTCGCCAGCCCCAGGAGCGACCGGCTGAAAACCTTCCTGGCCAAGGTGCTGTGAAAGGACGGTTATCCTTTGCGGCTGCGGTCTATCCCTGCATCAATGGACAGCCGGACCAATTTGGTCCGGCTGTCCATTGATATATTTGCACCCGCCCCTCCGGAATTTATGACAATTTGCTCTGGAAAAATCCAGGCAAGTGGTGTATCATGGTAGAACTGCGCGTCATATAAAGGAGAAGAAGACCAATGGCTGAACAAATGCGGGCTCTGGGCTACCTCTGCCCGGAATGCGGTAAAATGGTATACGGCGAGCGGACCCGCTTCGCCATGGGCGCATCGGCGGTGGCGCTGGTGTGCGACTGCGGGCGGAGTGAGCTCACCGCCCAGCCGGAGGGCCCCGTCTACCGGCTCACCGTGCCCTGCGGCCTGTGCGGCGGGGAGCACCGGGCTGAGGCGGCGGCGGAGCGGCTGCTGGAGGGGGAGGGCATAGGCCTCGCCTGCCCCAAGACCCATCAGCTGTGCTGCTATGCCGGCGAGCCCCGCCGGGTGGAACGGGCCCTGCGGCAGCTGGAGCTGACGGTGGAAAAGACCAGGGAGGACAGAGACGGGGCCTTCGTGGACAGCGTCATCATGTACGAGGTCCTTTCCGAGCTGCGGGACATCGCGGCCCGGGGCGGCGTCTCCTGCGCCTGCGGGGCCCGGGAGTGCGCCATGGAGGTCCAGGGCGGGGCGGTGGATCTGGTCTGCCGCCAGTGCGGGGCCCGGCTGCGCCTGCCGGCGGCCACGGACGAGGACCTGGACCGGCTGTGCTGCCAGTATACCCTGACCATCCCCGGAGGGAAGTGAGGGGCCCATGGTAAGTGTCTGCTTCGGGTTGTTTTTTCTCATGGTGGCGGCCTGTCTGGCCGCCGGATGGAGCGTATCCTGGGCCCTGCTGGGGGGACTGGTCTTCTTCTGGGGCCTGGGCCTGCGCCTGGGCTTCACCTGGGGCCAGCTGTGGGAGATGGCCTGGGCCAAGTGCCGGAAATCCCTGATCGTGGTGAAGATCATCCTCCTCATCGGCGTCATCACCGGGGTGTGGCGGTGCGGGGGGACCATCGCCTGCTGCATCGTGTGGGGCGTGGGACTGGTGACGCCCCGGCTCTTCCTGCTGCTGGCCTTTCTGCTGTGCGCCGCCTTCAGCTACGTGCTGGGCACCTCCTACGGCGTCAGCAGCACCCTGGGGGTCATCCTCATGGCCCTGGCCCGGTCCGGGGGCGTGGACCCCGCCGTGGCCGCCGGGGTGATCCTCTCCGGGGTCTACTTCGGGGACCGCTGCTCCCCCGCCTCCTCGGCGGCAAGCCTGGTGGCGGCGGTGACGGGCACGGACCTGTACCGGAACGTGGGCCGGATGCTGCGCACCGGGGCCCTGCCAACCCTTCTCACCCTGGGGGCCTATGCCCTCCTCTCCCAGCGCCACCCCCTCTCCCAGATGGACGGGGCGGCGCTCTCCGCCCTCTCGGGCCGGTTTGTCCTCTCCTGGTGGACCCTGCTGCCGGCGGCGGTGATGTTCCTGCTGCCCCTTCTCAAGATCCCCATCCAGTGGACCATCCTCATCAGCTCCGGCCTCTCGGCGTTGATCGCCGCGCTGGTCCAGGGCTTTTCCCCTGCGGAGATCCTCTCCGCCGCCTGGGGCGGCTACCACCCGGAGGACCCGGCCCTGGCGGCGGTCCTCTCCGGCGGGGGGATCACCAGCATGGCCTCCAGCTATGTGATCGTGGTGCTCACGGGGCTGTACTCCGGCCTTCTGGAGGGCACGGGGGCGCTGACGCCCCTCTCCCTCCGGGCCCGGGCCCTGGCGGACCGGACCGGCCGGTTTCCGGCCATGATCGCGGTGTCCGCAGTGTGCGCGGCAGTGATGTGCAACCAGGCGGTCACCAGCATGATGGGGGAGCAGGTGCTGGGCGAAGCCTATCAGGACCGGGAGGAGCTGGCCATGGACATCGAGAACTCCGGCATCCTCATCGCGGGGCTGATCCCCTGGTCCATCGCCTGCTCCATCCCCCTGGCCATGCTGGGGGCGGACGCGTCCGCCCTGCCCTATGCCCTGCTGCTCTGGCTCATTCCCCTGTGCTACCTCTTCACCAAAAAGCGGTACTACAGCGTGGAGTAGCGGCGATGCCTTTTGAAAGCGAAAGGCATCAACTGACCGATCCCCTTGTGCTGCAACGGTTTCTGGGGTTCAGGCGGTGATTGGCGCACAAAAAGCACACAAGCGCCCCTGCTGCTCGGTTTGCAGCGCTGTGCGTCTCTGCGTACAGCGCGAAAAATTCCTGTTTGAAGGAGAAGATTTATGTCTGATTTCAGCGTAAATGAAATGTTAGATATGCAGAAAAGGCTTCAGGATAAATACAAAGATAAATGGGAAACGCTTTCTCCTCAAGCAGGTAAGCACAAGCTGCTTTGGATGATCGGCGAAATTGGCGAAGTGATTGATCTTGTCAAAAAACACGGAGACATAAAAGCATCTCATGATGTGGAATTAAGAAAAGACCTTGTAGAAGAAATGGCTGATGTTCTCATGTATTACAATGATGTCATGCTGTGTTATGGAATATCTGCTGACGAATTAAAACAGGCGTATACTGCAAAGTTTGAAAAGAATATGACGCGTTGGTAACTTCCAGCTTATCGAGGAGCTTGCAGAATCAACATTGCCGCCAGCAGCCGGCAGCATCCGCACGGGAGGAAACAGCAGCTATATCACCGCCTCTCAAGTTTTCTTTTGCGCCTTTTCTTTGTGAACAACGAAGATGATGAGTACTAGACCCGCGAGGTGATTTATGATTCAATTTTTAGCCAGGCGCTTCATCCGGGACTGTGACAATGTGGAGGACCCCGCCGTACGCCGGGCCTACGGAGCCCTGTGCGGGTGCGTGGGCATCGGGCTGAACGTGCTGCTGTTTCTGGGGAAGCTGCTGGCCGGCGTGGCCACCGGGTCCCTGGCCGTGACGGCGGACGCGGTGAACAACCTCTCCGACGCCGGGTCCTCGGTGGTGACCCTGCTGGGGTTCAAGCTGGCGGCCAAGACCCCGGACCGGGACCACCCCTTCGGCCACGGACGGCTGGAGTACGTCTCCGGTCTGGTGGTGTCCATGGCCATCATCCTCATGGGCGTGGAGCTGGCCCGGTCCGCCCTGGAGCAGATTCTGCACCCCAAGCCGGTGGACTTCACCCCCCTGGCCGGGGCCATTCTGCTGATCTCCATTGCCGTGAAAACCTACATGGCTCTCTACAATCGGTCTGTGGGCCGGCGCATCGGCTCTGCGGCCATGTCCGCCGCCGCCCGGGACAGCCTGGGGGACTGCCTGGCCACGGCGGCGGTGCTGCTGGGCGGGCTGGCGGGCCGGCTGTGGGACGTTCAGATCGACGGCTGGTGCGGCGGGGCGGTGGCCCTCTTTATCCTCTGGTCCGGCGTGGGCGCGGCCAAGGAGACCATTGACCCCCTGCTGGGCCAGCCTCCGTCTCCGGAGTTCGTGGCCCGGGTAAGGGAGCTGACCCTCTCCTATCCGGAGATCATCGGGATCCACGACCTCATTGTCCACGACTACGGCCCCGGCCGCCGCATTATCTCCCTCCACGCCGAGGTGCCCGCCAGCGGGGACATCCTGGCCCTCCACGACGTGGTGGACGCGGCCGAGCGGCGGCTGGGGGAGGAGATGGGCTGTCTGGCCACCATCCACATGGACCCGGTGGTCCACGACAACGGCGCCACCCGGGAGGCCCGGGAGCGGGTGTCCGCCCTGGTGCGGCTCATTGACCCGGGCATCACCATCCACGACTTCCGCATGGTCCCCGGCCCCACCCACACCAAGCTGATCTTTGACGCGGAGGTGCCCTACCAGTGCCCCCTGCCGGACCAGGAGGTCCGGCGGCGCATCCAGGAGGGGGTGCCCACCTTGGACGAGGGCTGGTCCGCTGTGGCGGAGGTGGAGAAGAGCTATGTTTAGCCATCTCTCTTGAGGATTATCAGACAACAAATCCGCCGCAGATGAGCCGGTACGCTCCTCTGCGGCGGATTGATTTCAGCGTCTGTGAATACAGGTTCTAAACGCAAGCAAGAAAACAGATTTTTAATTTCCTGATAATATCCATTCATAATACTGAGGAAATCCGCCGTTGCCGCGCCCCCGTAAGCATACTGGTTTTTGATAAAAAATTGGTTGATTTTAGCCGATATATCTGCGCTTGATAGTCCTTTTTCCTCGGCAAGCTGCTCACTGGAAGCAATATTTGTTTCAATCACGCTTCCTTCGCTACCTAAAATAACTCCTTCATATCGAGAACGAATAATATTCAGAGCCTTTTCAATATCAGCAGAGTTCACATAGCTGCCTTCATCCGAAATAGGAGCCGATATCGGCGTGGCTGACGCAATTACTGTGGCAGGTGCTTGAGAAAAAAGTACTACCTTCCAAACGCCGTTTTCCTGCCCAAGGGTTACCAGGAAAAAGTTTACACCGTTGTAGAAATATTTGCTTTCCTTATTGGCAAGCATATCAACGCCTACTAAATAAAGTTTTAGGGCGTTATAAGTGTCAAAATAATAATTCGCATTTGTATAATCTAATAAGTCCTGGTTGTCTAGCTCAATAGCCGTTACAAGCTTTGCCGAAGTAATTGTGTGGAAACCCACACCGTTTTCGGCATTTTCTTTGCTGTAGTAGAAGGAAACATTTTCCTGATAATCACAATCAGGAGACAACGTTATGATTTTACCCCAGTCGTTATTATCCAACGCCTCAATGTACTCACGAATTGTATCCTGAGCATTTTGCGCAGAAACATCTGCAGCATAGACAACAGGAGAAACCGTAAGAGCTAAAAAGGCTGCAAGAAACAAAGACAAGACTCTTTTTACATTTTACATTAAACTGCAACATAACAAATGCCTCTCGTATCTTTTTGTCAAGATTTTCTACATCAGGACTGCAACAAGCAGCGATATAGCTCGAACGATTTTCTTATCCTGCTATATCGGTATTTTTATGATTGAAGTTAAGGCTCCACGGAAGTCAATTTTTGAGGGAAAAGCCGCCCGCCAGCCGGCAGAACGCCCCGCCCATCTCCATCAGCTGGTCCCAGGTCCCCTGCTCCACAAGCCGTCCCTCCTTCAGGACGAAAATGGCGTCGTACTGCCGCATGTTTTCCTCATAAATCCGGTGGGTGATCTGGAGTACGCCCACATTTTCCAGGGAGAGAATGGCCCTCTCTATCGCCTGGGCGTTCCGGGCGTCCAGGGAGGCGGTGATCTCGTCAAAGATGATGAATACCGGCTCCCTGGCCAGGCACCGGGCTAGACAGATCCGCTGGGCCTCGCCGCCGGAGATGTTCTTTCCGTTCTCCTCAATCACCGTGTCCTCCCCCTCCGGCAGCCTGCGGAGGGCGTCCTCCAGGCGGGCGGCGGCGATGATTTCGCGCCACGCCTGCCGGGGGAGCCGCTTCCCCAGCAGGATGTTCTCCCGGATGGCGCTGTCGAAAAAGGACACAGTCTGGTTCTGATACGCGACGGCATCATACAGGCTGCTCCGGTCGATCTCCCGCAGGGGCACGCCGTTGCAGGACGCCGCGCCGGAGGTGGGCTCCAGCAGTCCCGCAATGAGCTTGGCCAGTGTGCTCTTCCCGGAGCCGCTCTCCCCCACCACCGCGTACTTCTTTCTGAGATCCAGAGTGAGGCTGATTTCCCGCAGCACAGGGGGATGGTCCGGGCGGTAGGCAAAGGAGAGGTTCTCCAGAACCATGCGATTCTCCCCGGGGGACAGGGGAAGCCGCCGGCCCCTCTCCGGCCGCCGGCGGGCCTGCAATTCCGATTCATTGGACCTGTACAGGCTCTTTCCCGCCCGGCAGGCCACCAGATAGCCCGGGAGCATCTCAAAGGGGTGCATCACGCCCCCCAGCAGCTGGCTGACGGACATGGTGTAGCCCACGCTGAGCTTCCCCCGCAGCACGAACAGCATACACAGGGCGATGATGAGAAGGAAGCTGATGGAGCTGATGACGCCGGCAGCGGCGTCCACCGCAAAGGCCCGCTTCCGCCGGGCGTTGTCCGTCTTCTCCACGTCCGAGGCCGCCCGCTCATACCGCTTCTCCTGGGCGGGCGCCAGCTGGAACAGGCGGATGACCAGATAGTTGCGGATGCTCTCCTGGGCCGCTTTGATGTGCGCGCCGCTGCTGTCCAGATAGGCCTGCTCCGAGGCGTTGACCTTCCTCTGAAACAGCCGGGGCAGATTGGCGGACACCAGGGAGATAACCACAACATAGACCGCCAGCTCCCACTGCGTGGCAGCGATGCAGACAAAAGAAACCGCTAAGCTCCAGAGCGCGCCATAGAGGTTCAGGATACTTTCACAGTACTGCGTCCCGATGACCTCCGCGTCCACTGTGAGCTTGGAGAGATGGGCCCCGCTGTCCCGCTCCAGAAATAAGGCCGTGTCCTGCTGAAAAAACAGCTGGAAATAGTGGAGCCGCAGGCCCTTCACATAGGAGCTGACAGCCCTCTTCTTCTGCGCGTTCTCGATATACGCGCTCAGCGCGTCGGTACACGCCAGGGCGGCCGCTGCGGCTGTCGCGGCCGCAAGCCTGCTGACATCGCCGGAAAGCCCCACGTCGATAATGGGCTGCAGGGACATGGCGAAGGCGATGGACGCCAGCGTGGCCAGGGGACAGCTCAGGGCGCAGCCCAAAAGCGGCGCTCTGCCGCAATGTCTGAAAATGGATTTCATTCCGTCCGGTTATCCTCTCAGCAAAAATCCTCCGCAGTCCGCTATCTTCTCACAATATCCGCGTTCCGGTACTGGACCGCCTCCGCCAGATGGGAGACGGCAATGGCCTCCTCCCCGTCCAGGTCCGCGATGGTCCTGGCCACCCGCAGAATCCGGTCGTGGCTCCTGGCGGTGAGGCCCATGCGCTGAAAGACGCTTTGCAGCAGCCGCTCCCCGGCCTCGTCCAGCCGGCAGTACTCCCCCACCATGGCCGGGGTCATCCGGGCGTTGCAGTTGACGGCCGTGCCCCGGAACCGCTCCGCCTGCCGGGCGCGGGCCTCGTCCACCCGGGCCTTGACGGCCTGGGAGCTCTCCGGCTTTTCCCGGCGGCGCATGGCCTCGAACGCCACCGAGGCCACCTCCACATAGAGGTCCATCCGGTCCAGCAGGGGGCCGGATATGCGGGAGGCGTACTTCTCCACCGCCGCGTCGGTGCAGGTGCACCGGCCCGAGGGGTGGCCCCGCCAGCCGCACCGGCAGGGGTTCATGGCGCACACCAGCATGAACCGGCTGGGCAGGCAGACGCTGCCCGCTGCCCGGGTGATGGTCACCTCCCCGTCCTCCAGGGGCTGGCGGAGGACCTCCAGGGCCTCCCGGGAGAACTCCGGCAGCTCGTCCAGAAACAGCACCCCGTTGTGGGCCAGGGAGATCTCCCCCGGCCGGGGGAAGGACCCGCCTCCGGCCAGGGCTACGGCGGACACGGTGTGGTGGGGGCTGCGGAAAGGGCGGCGGGTGAGCAGGGGCCGGCGGCGGTCCGTCATGCCGGCCACGCTCCACACCTCCGTGGCCTCCAGGGCCTCCCGGCGGGTCATGTCCGGCAGGATGGAGGGCAGGCGGCGGGCCATCATGGACTTGCCCGCCCCCGGGGAGCCGATGAGAAGGACGTTGTGTCCCCCGGCGGCGGCCACCTCCAGGGCCCGCTTCACGTTCTCCTGGCCCATGACCTCGGCAAAGTCCGGGCCCGGCTGGGTCTCCTCCTCCGGCTCCCAGGCCGGGGCCGGGGCGATGGGGCCCTCCCCCCGCAGGTGGGCCAGGAGCTGGGAGAGATCCGTCACCGGGTACACGGTCAGATCCCCGGCCAGGGTGGCCTCAGCGGCGTTCTCCGCCGGCACGTACAGCGCCCGCACCCCCGCCCGGACGGCGGCCATGGCCATGGGCAGGGTCCCGGTCACCGGCCGCAGGGCCCCGGTCAGGGACAGCTCCCCCAGGAAGGCGGCGGTCTCCGGCGGCGGCGGAACGTCCCCCTGGGCGGCCAGGATGCCCAGGAGGATGGGGAGGTCGTAGAGGGTCCCCTCCTTGCGCAGGGCGGCGGGGGCCAGATTGACGGTGATGCGGGACACGGGGAAGCGGGCCCCGCAGGACCGGACCGCCGCCCGCACCCGCTCCCGGGCCTCCTTCACCGCCGCGTCGGGCAGGCCCACCACGTCGAAGGCCGGCAGGCCCCCGGACAGGGCGCACTCCGCCGACACCGGATATCCCGCGATTCCCTGGAGGCCCAGGGAGGTGATCGTCACAACCATGCTCTTGCTCTCCTTACTCCGCTCAGAGGGATTTTCCCCATTATACCACGAAATCCCAGGCCGCCCATTTGCGAAAATTGCCAAAAAAAGGGGCGCTTTTTGAGCCAATCGGAGAAAAAGAAAAAATTCCCCCCATTGGCGCAAACATAGCGTTTACAGCGGGGGAAATTCGTGCTATAGTAATTGACGTATGAGTACCTTGCTGTGTATTCACACCATGGCAGTATCAAATATTCAGGAGGAGCAAAAAACTATGGCAAGAAAGTTCAAGTCCATGGACGGCAACAACGCGGCGGCGCATGTATCCTATGCGTTTTCCGAGGTTGCGGCGATCTACCCGATCACCCCGTCCAGCCCCATGGCCGACCTGGTCGACCAGTGGTCCGCCAACGGCCTGAAGAACATCTTCGGCACCCAGGTGAAGGT
>CANAZG010000016.1 GCA_947365965.1 uncultured Clostridia bacterium | reverse complement strand
TTTCTCTATTATCTGCCTCCCGCCTCCTTTTGTCAAAAGATTTTAAACAGGCTCTGAGATTTCTGTCGGATTGGAGACGGTTAAGGCTATGAAGCAACCCATGACGCGTAAGGGATTGGCAAGGCGTATTCTGTGAGTAAATGGACGGTGTACCGGCTGGCGGAGCAGAAGCGGAAAACAGGCAGCGTTGCCCTGCGGACCAGCCAGCGCGGCCGGAAACCGGTTCTGACCGCAGAGGACAAAGAAAATATCCAGCATTGTATAGATGAGAGTCCAGACATCACGATAGAAGAAATACAGGAGAAACTG
The DNA here is from genome assembly GCA_947365965.1 of uncultured Clostridia bacterium. Classification (GTDB taxonomy): domain Bacteria; phylum Bacillota; class Clostridia; order Oscillospirales; family Oscillospiraceae; genus Pelethomonas. The sequence continues at coordinate 43,146 of CANAZG010000016.1, read as the reverse complement.
AATCTTTCTGCAAGCTATTCAACAGTGGAACGAGCAATAGACGCAATGGGCTATACGCTGAAAAAGAAATCACTCTACGCAAGCGAGCGTGACCGTGTTCGATGTGCAGGAAAAGCGCAGAGAATGGAGAGAAACCATAAAAGCTGAGATGGCGGAACACTTAGTATTTCTGGACGAAAGCGGAGTAAATACAGATTTGACCCGTCTTTATGGACGGGCACCCTCATCCCCAAGAGCAGTGGACCATGCTCCCTTGAATACACCGCAGACAACGACCGTTCTTTCCTCCATTCGCCTGGATGGGGAAAAAGCATTTACAACTTACCAAGGCGGAACAACTGGAGAACGCTTTGTCCAGTATTTGAAAGAGATTTTACTTCCAACTCTTCGGCCAGGCGACATCGTAGTGATGGACAATATGCGCTCTCATCATGTAAAGGCCGTCCGGGAAATTCTGGAGGCAAAGGGCATGAAAGTGCTGTATCTTCCGCCCTATAGCCCTGATCTCAACCCGATTGAGAAAATGTGGCCCAAGATGAAAGCCATCCTGCGCCGCTGGAAAATCCGCACCCTGGACCTCCTCCCGGATGTCATCCAAAACGCGCTCTCTTGTGTTTCTCCTCTAGACTGCTTCCGTTGGTTCGCCGCTTCTGATTATTGTTAGGATTTTTGATGGTTGCTATAGGCTACTATCCGCGATTAACTCGTGTCTACATGATTTAGAGGCGGTCATGCGACCGCCTCTAACGTTTTTTCTCGTGCTTCTCTTCATTTGTTCACAAAAGAAAAGAAGGAATTACCCCTCGGCCGCCAGCCGCCGCCCCATGAGCACGCCCATGGCGGAGGCCATCATCAGCCCCCGGGTCCAGCCGCTGGAGTCGCCCAGGCAGTAGAGCCCCTGGATGTTGGTGTTGAACGCCTCGTCCATCTTCACCCGGTTGGAGTAGAACTTCAGCTCCGGGGAGTACAGCAGGGTCTCTGAGGAGGCGAATCCCGGCACCACCTCATCCATAGCCTGGATGAAGTTGATGATATTGGTCATGGCCCGGTAGGGCATAGCGGCGGTGATGTCCCCGGCCACCACATCCGGCAGAGTGGGCCGCACGTTGGAGAAGGCCAGCTCCTTCTGCCACGTCCGCTTGCCGTCCAGGATGTCCCCGAACCGCTGGACCATGATGTGGCCCGCGCCCAGCATGTTGGTCAATTCCCCCACCCGCTGGGCGTAGGCGATGGGCTGGTTGAAGGGATAGGAGAAGTTGTGGGAGCAGAGGATGGCCAGATTGGTGTTGTCGCTTTTCAGCTCCTTGTAGCTGTGGCCGTTGACCACCGCCAGATCGTTGTCGTAGTTCTCCTGGCTCACAAAGCCCCCGGGATTCTGGCAGAAGGTGCGCACCTTGTTCTTGAAGGGCCTGGGGTGGCCCACTAGCTTCGACTCGTAGAGGACCCGGTTCACCGTCTCCATGACCTCGCTGCGCACCTCCACCCGCACGCCGATGTCCACCGTGCCCGGCTGGTGGGCGATGTTGTGCTGGGCGCACAGGCTCTCCAGCCAGTCGGCCCCCCGGCGGCCCGTGGCGATCACCGTATGGCGGGCCATGATCTCCTCCTCCCGGCCGTTCTGGCGCACCTGCACTCCCCGGCACACGTCTCCCTCCAGAATGAGGTTGGTGCACTCGCAGCCGAAGAGCAGCTCCACGCCGTTTTTCAGAAGGTGCTGCTCAATGGCGTAGTAGAGGTCCTGGGCCTTCTCCGTGCCCAGGTGGCGGATAGGGCAGTCCACCAGCTTCAGCCCCGCCCGGATGGCCCGCCTGCGGATGGCCTTGACCTCCTCCGTGTTGCCCAGGCCCTCCACATGGCTGTCCGCGCCGAACTCCAGGTAGATGCCGTCGGTGTAGTTGATGGTCTCCTGGGCCTTGTCCGGGCCGATGAGGCTGGGCAGATCGCCGCCCACCTCGAAGCTGAGGGACAGCTTGCCGTCGGAGAAGGCGCCGGCCCCGGAAAAGCCGGTGGTGATGTGGCAGTAGGGCTTGCAGCTGACGCACTGGCCGGTCTTGCTCTTGGGGCAGCGGCGGTCCTCCACCGCCCGGCCCTTCTCCACAATGAGGATCTTCTGTTTGCCGCCCTTTTTCAGCATCTCCAGGGCTGTGAAGATACCAGCGGGTCCTGCGCCGATGATGACAACGTCTCTGTCCATGGAAACCTCCTTTTCCTGTCGCGGCGGTTGCTTCTCTGTCCACTATACCTGAGCCGGGCCGCCCTGTCAAGGGTCCCGGATGGACCGTCACCCCTCATTATCTGCCCACTCTCCCGTTTTTTTCACCCAGATCCCGGATGACCTGAAGAATATGGCTGGCCTGGGCGGGGGTGAGCCGGCCGATCTCCCTGGCCAGATCTCCGGCGCTCTGGGGAGAGAGCGCCCCGGGGTCAAAAAAATCCCGGGGCGTGATGTGGAAGTATTCGCAGATATAGAGGAATCCGGCCATGGACGGCAGCGTCCGCCGGTTTTCAATCTTGTTGATATAGCTCTCGCTCTGCCCCAGGGACAGGCTCATGTCCCGGGCCGACACGCCCTTCTCCGTCCGCAATTGGGCAATCCGCTCTGGCACCCACGCTAAGTAGTCCATACGACACCCCCTGCTTTGTATATAGTATAAATCCTGGACCGGCGAGAAACGAGGAAAATTAGGATATATTTCTCTTTACAAAAAGATTTACAGCATATATAATGGGCAGTAACCGGGATTTATATTCCCTACCGCAGAGAGAAACAGGGGAGGGACTCGAATGAAGGGGAGGATTGGGCGGAGGGCGCTGGGGCTCATGCTGCTTCTGGCGGCGCTGGCGCTGGCCGGATGCAGGGAATTTCCCAGCCTGGGCCCCCTGGAGGAGCCGCCTCCGCCGCCGATCATGGCATGTATGCCGGGAAATTCGTGCTGCGGAGGAACGGTATGATGTCAGATGAGGACCGTCAAACGGGCGAAGAGGCAAGCGTTTGAGGTGGATTTGCCGTGTTTTCCACAGGCGAACCGTCCCACGAAAACACAAAAAATAGCCAGATCCGAAAGGATCTGGCTATTTTCCACATAATCAATCTACAATGGATTACATCAGGCGGGCGGTGCTCACCTTCACGCCGGGGCCCATGGTGGAGGCTGTGACACAGCTCTTCACATACTGGCCCTTGGCGGCGGCGGGCTTGGCCTTGATGATGGCGCCCATGAGGGTGTTGAAGTTGTCGTTGAGCTTCTCCGCGCCGAAGGAGACCTTGCCGATGGGGCAGTGGATGATGTTGGTCTTGTCCAGGCGGTACTCGATCTTACCGGCCTTGACCTCCTGCACAGCCTTGCCCACGTCGGGGGTGACGGTGCCGGCCTTGGGGGAGGGCATCAGGCCCTTGGGGCCCAGCAGCTTACCCAGACGGCCCACAGTGCCCATCATGTCGGGGCTGGCCACCACCACGTCGAACTCAAACCAGTTCTCCTTCTGGATCTTCTCCACCATGTCCATGTCGCCCACGTAGTCCGCGCCGGCCTCACGGGCGGCATCGGCCTTGTCGCCCTTGGCGAACACCAGCACCCGGACGGTCTTGCCGGTGCCGTGGGGCAGGACCACCGCGCCGCGGACCTGCTGGTCAGCGTGGCGGGAGTCAACGCCCAGCTTCACGTGGAGCTCCACAGTCTCGTCAAACTTGGCGGAAGCGGTCTTGCAGATGAGCTCAAAGGCGTCCTTGGACTCATAGAGAGTGGCCCGGTCGATCTGCTTGGCGCTGTTCTGGTATTTCTTTCCTCTAAACATTTCTCAAGCCCTCCTTTATTCACCCACGACGACGCCCATGCTGCGGGCCGTGCCGGCGACCATGCTCATGGCGGACTCCAGGCTGGCGGCGTTCAGATCGGGCATCTTGGTCTCGGCGATCTTCTGCACGTCGGCCTTGCTGATGGTGGCCACCTTGGTCTTGTTGGGCACGCCGGAGCCGGACTCGATGTTGCAGGCCTTCTTGATGAGGACGGCCGCAGGGGGAGTCTTGGTGATGAAGGTAAAGGAGCGGTCGGAGTAGACGGTGATGATGACAGGGATAATCATACCCATGTCGTTCTTCGTGCGCTCGTTGAACTCCTTGGTAAAAGCGGCGATGTTGACGCCGTGCTGGCCCAGGGCGGGACCAACGGGGGGAGCGGGCGTCGCCTTGCCCGCGGGAATCTGCAGCTTAACGTAGCCTACGACTTTCTGTGCCATGTCAGGCACCTCCTTGTATAATGTGGTGGTGGCGGGGTCCGCCTGGGGTTCCCCCTCCCACAGCTATGCTTTTCTTTTATCACGCAAAGAAAAGCATCAAAAGAAACAATCAGGACACGACTTCCACCTGGTCCAGCTCCATCTCCACGGGGGTCTCGCGGCCGAACATGGACACCACCACGGTGACCTTGTTCTTCTCCGCGTCGATCTCCTCCACAATGCCGGTGAAGGACTCCAGGGGCCCGTCGTTGATGCGGACCTGATCCCCCTCCCGGTAGTTGACCACGATCTCGTGCTTCTCCATGCCCCACTCGATGACCTCGTCGTCGCTGAGGGGGATGGGCTTGTTGCTGGCCTCGCCCACAAAGCCGGTGACGCCCCGGACGTTGCGCACCAGATGCCAGGTGTCGTCGGTCATAATCATTTTGATGAGCACGTACCCGGGGAACACCTTCCGCTCTACCTGCTTGGCAACGCCGGACTCGTTGATCTCCGTGACAGTCTCCAGAGGGATCTGGATGTCCACGATCATCTCCTCCAGGTGGCGGTTGGTGACGAACTTCTCAATGGTGGTCTTGACGGCGTTCTCGTAGCCGGAGTAGGTGTGGACCACGTACCACTTCGCGTTATCGGACATACCGGACCCTCTTACGCCGAGAAGACGGACAGGAGGGTCTTGATAAACAGGGCGGCCACGCCGTCAAAGACCCAGATGCAGGCGCCGAACACCAAGCTGTAGAGAATGACAGTGCCCGTATTCTTGGCGACTTTTTCCGGGGTGGGCCACACCACCTTTTTCAGCTCGCTTCTCATCTCGCGGAACCAGCGGCCCCGGTCCTTCTTGACGTTCTTTTCTTCAGCCATGTTGGATGTTCCTTTCCTTACTTCGTCTCAGAGTGAACAGTATGCTTCCGGCAGAACGGGCAGTACTTCTTCATCTCCAGACGGTCAGGGTCGTTCTTCTTGTTCTTGACCGTGTTGTAGTTCCTCTGCTTGCACTCGTTGCATCTGAGTGTAATTTTCACGCGCATTCCTAACGGCACCTCCTTATTCATGTATGCAGGCTCTGAGGCCTGTACCGATTGCCTCCCTGTTGGAGATCTGGGCCGCCTGCTGCGCGGAAGCGAAAAGCGCACAAAAAGAAACCCATTTCCACAGGTATTGTCTACTATATCACCTTACAGGCCCCAGGTCAACATAAATTTTTCAAATAATCCACTTTTTTTTCCTTTACAGATATTGTATAATGGAGGGTAACGCGATAGAAACCGCGAAAAAGCACACATTAAATAAGGAGGACTGCCATGCGCATCATGGCGATTGACTACGGGGACGCCCACACCGGCGCGGCGGTCTCCGATCTCACAGGCCTGCTGGCGGGATACACCCAGGTCATCCACAGCCGGCGGCGGGAGGAGATCCTCGCCGGTCTGGGCAGGATCATCCAGGAGTACGGCGTCACGGAGCTGGTGCTGGGGTACCCCAAGAACATGGACGGCACCCTGGGGCCCCGGGCGGAGAAGGCGGAGGCCTTTGCCAGGGATCTGGAGGAGGCCTTCGGCCTGCCGGTCCGCCTCTGGGACGAGCGGCGCACCACCATCGACGCCCACCAGATTCTGGCCTTTGCCGGACAGAACGCCAAAAAGCGGAAGAAGACCGTGGACGGCGTGGCCGCAGCGCTGATCCTGGAGGGGTATCTCACCTTCCGGAGAAGCCAGGCCTAGAACCTGTTTTTTGGGCGGTTTTTCTTCATCCATACAAGAAAAACCGCCCAAAGGGAACCCACTGAACAGCATATACGAAAGGAGCCCCCATGAAGCAATACATCAAGACAAACCGAATCCTCCTCATCCTGCTGGCCCTGACCGTGGCGGTCAGCGCGGCGGTTATCGCCGTGCGCTGGCGGGCGGAGGCCAACAATAAGACCTACGACATTGTCCTGGACTACAACGAGCTGGAGCTGCTGGCCGAGCAGAGCGACCACGACGTGTCCTGGTGGCTGGCCCAGTTCCGGGACATGGGCGTCACCCAGGTGGGCCTGACAGAGGAGAGCCTCATCACCCTGATGGAGAACTCCCCCCTGGCGGTCACCGCCACCATGATGGACGAGGTGATCCAGGACTCCGACTGGGCGGAGAGCTACCCCGCCGCCTTTGTCCAGGACATCCAGCGCTACGGCTATGACCGCTTTGACGTGCTGGTCCAGGTCTCCGGCCGGGAGGCGGCCGGGTTCGTGGTGGACGCGGTGGAGCGCCGCTTCCACAGCCGGGACGTAGTGCTCCTGGACCAGGGGGAGGAGGCCTATATTCTCCTCAACGGCACGGTGAACGACACCCTCTACAGCGCCGCCGCCAGCTACTACACCACCATGAACAAGGGCTTCGTGGAGCGCCGGGAGATCCAGGCCTCCAAGCTCATGTACATCTCCCTGGGCCTGATGCCCGAGAAGGTGGAGACCATCCAGAGCCTGGGCATGTCCATCGTGCCCCGCACCCTCTGCTACAACGGCCGCAACGACGCACGCTACGCCCAGGCGGTGCTGGAGGGCTATGAGAAGTACGGCATCACCCCGGACTATATCATCGCCGGCGGCGAGGCCGTGGTGGGCTACGACGACCGGGAGGACGCCTTTGCCCTGGACTATATCCAGAGCAACAATATCACCGTGGGCCTCATCGAGACCAACGTCCAGCGGGAGAACATCATGCAGTCCGGCGTGGAGGACATCGCCAGGGCCACGGACTACAATATGGTCCGGGTCTTCTCCGTGTGGGACTATATCCAGTTCCGCTACGGCTACTACGGCTACCAGGGGGCGGAGGAGATCGAGAACACCCTCTACCGGGCCATTGTGGAGCGGAACATCCGCATTGTCTACTTCAAGCCCATCAAGCAGCAGGACAACCGCTTCGCCTACGTCACGGATCCCCAGATCTACCGGGACATGTTCGAGAGCCTGGATCAGCGGCTGGCCGGCCACGGCATCGCCCGGGGCCGGGCCTCGGTGCTGGAGAATGTCCAGGTGCCCCCTCTGGCCATGCTTGCCCTGGGCCTGGGGGCGGGGATCGGCGGGGCGCTGCTGCCCGCCACCTGCCTGCCCATAAAGAGGCGGTGGACCCTGCTGCTGGCCGGGGCCGCCTGCGTGTGCGTGGCCGGCGCGTGGTACGCCGCGCCCAACTCCTTCCGTCTGCTGGCCAGCTTCGCCAGCGCGGTGGTCTTCGCCTGTCTGGCTGCGGCCTTCTTCCTCAGCGCGGCCAAGGGGATGGGCCGGAGCCTGCCCCAGGACGCGGGCCTTCTGCGCATTCTGCCCCGGGCGGCCCTCCTGCTGGCGGGGGCGGTGTTCATCGCCCTGTGCGGGGCCATAATGACCGCCGCGCCCCTGTCGTCCACGGACTTCATGCTGGAGCTGGGCATCTTCCGGGGGGTCAAGGCGGCCCAGCTGGCCCCGCTGGCCTTCTTCTGCGTGCTGTTTCTGGCCTACTACGGCCTCTTTGAGAGGGACCGGCAGTCCAACACCCTGCAAATCCGGGACGTGGCCGGGGCCCTGCGCTGGACCATCCCCGTGTGGACCCTGGCGCTGCTGGCCGCGGTGGGCGCAGTGGGCTACTACTACCTGGCCCGCACGGGCCACGAGACGGATGTGACGATCTCCAGCCTGGAGATCATCCTGCGCAACACCCTGGAGAACAACCTGCTGGCCCGGCCCCGGACCAAGGAGTTTCTGGCCGCCTTCCCCTGCGCCATGCTGGCGGCATACTGCGCCGTGCGCCGGCTCCCCTTCTGGACGGGCCTCTTCGGGCTGGTGAGCGCCATCGGCCTGACCAGCGTGTGCAACACCTTCATGCACATCCGCACCCCCCTGTACCTGGGCTTTGCCCGCACCGGCTATTCCCTGGTTCTGGGCATGGTCCTGGGGGTGATCTACGTTTGCTGCTTCGAGCTTGCCTGCCGGCTCTGCCGGAGAGTCCGGCAAAAATATGGAGAGACGGAACAGAGAGAGAATGTATAACATACTGATATCGGGCTACTACGGCTTCAACAACATCGGCGACGAGTCCATCCTGCGCACGGTCATCGACAACCTGCGGGAGAAGGTGCCGGACGTGGACATCACCGTCCTCTCCCACGCCCCGGCCCAGACGGCGGAGAAATACGGCGTCAAGGCGGCGGCCCGGATGAGCCTGTGGGCCATCTTCCGCTGCGTCTGGCGCTGTGACCTGCTCCTCTCCGGCGGCGGCAGCCTCCTCCAGGACGCCACCTCGGGCCGCAGCATCCTCTACTATCTGTTCATCCTCCGGCTGGCCCAGCTGCTGGGCCGCCAGACCTTCATCTACAGCCAGGGCATCGGCCCCATCTCCACCCCCCGGAACCGGCGGCTGGCCGCCCGGGTCCTCCGGCGGGCCGACGGCATCGTGGTCCGGGACGCCAAGAGCCGGGATCTGCTGCTGGGCCTGGGGGTGCCGGGGGAGCTGGTCCACGTCACCGCGGACCCGGTGATCCGGGTGAAGAAGGCGGACCCGGCCCTGGGCCTGGAGATCCTGGCCCAGGAGGGCTGCCCCCGCCGGCCGGGCCGGCTGACGGTGGGCTGGGCGGTGAAGTCCCGGGGCCCGGACAGGGCCTTTCTCCAGGAGGTGGAGCGGTGCATCCGCTGGCTCCGGGAGGAGTACGGCGCGGACTCGGTGCTCATCCCCTTCTTCCACGACGAGGACTGGAAGGTCTGCGACGCCGTGGCCCAGGGTCTGGACGGGCAGGCGGGGTGCCTGCGGCAAAAATACCTCTCCGAGCAGACCCTGTCCATCATCGGGTGCATGGACGTGCTGGTGGGGGTCCGCCTCCACGCCCTCATCTACGCTGCGGTCATGGGGGTGCCCATGATCGGCGTCAGCTACGATCCCAAGGTGGACTCCTTCCTGTCCTCCATCCAGCGGCCCACCCCCTTTACGGTGCGGGACTTCACCCTGGAGAAATTCCAGGCCGCCTTCCGGGAGACCCTGGAGAGCCGGGAGCAAATCTGCGCTGAGACGGCCCGGGCCGTGGAGGAGCTGGTCTCCAAATTGGATAAGAATGAGGACCTGATTCGAGAGATTATGGAGCGAGCGAAGTGAAAAAGAACCAAACAGTCAATCTCATCGGCACCGTCACCCTGGTGACCCTGTTCGCCAAGCTGCTGGGGATTGTCCGGGAGTCCCTCCAGGCCCGGGCCTTCGGCACCCAGGCGGCGGCGGATCTGTACACCACCGCCAACAACGCCACCATCTACCTCTTCACCACCGTGGCCTACGCCCTGTGCGTGGCCGCCGTGCCCATCCTCACCCCCCGGCTCCGCCGGGACCGGCAGGAGGGCTTCGCTGCGGCCAGCAACCTGATCTCCGTTACCGTGCTGCTGGGGGCCCTGGTGAGCGGGGTGTGGATCGCTGCCACCTTCACCCCCTGGATGGACACCATGTGGGACGGCACGGCCCAGGAGACGGCCCAGCTGGCGGGGTACATGCGCATCATGGCTCTGACCCTGCCGGTGATCCTGCTGACCTACCTGCTGGTGGCCCTGTTCCAGTCCCTGGAGCACTTCATCCTCCAGGGCAGCATGTCCATCCCCTACAACCTGGCCCTGATCGCTTTCCTGGCCCTCTTCGCCGGGCGGCTGGGGGTGGGGGGATACGTGGCGGCGGTGGCTCTGGCCTGGCTGTTGCAGCTGGCCATGACCTTCCCCTACGCCCACAGGGAGCGCTACCGCTACCGGCCAGCGCTGAACCTCCGGGCGGACTACGTGGGCTCCTTTCTGAAAACCGCCCTGGTGACGGTGCTGACCACGTCCATCTTCCTCTTCTGCTACCTCCAGGACTCTGCCATGACCGCCTCCCTGGAGGGCAGCCCGGTGAGCGCCTTCTACTATGCGGATAAGCTCTTCACCCCCCTGACCACCACGCTGATCTACTCCATCAGCACGGTGCTCTTCCCCAAGTTCAGCCACCAGTACGCCAGCGGGGGCAAGGAGGCCTACCTGGGCTATATCTGGAACGTGCTGCGCACCACCTTAGTGTTGGTGCTGCCTGTTTCCGCCCTGCTGGCCGCCTTCGGCACGCCCATTGTCCAGGTCCTCTTCCAGGGGGGCAACTTCGGCGCGGACTCCACCGCCGCCACCGGGGCCATTTTCACCATTTACGCCCTGTCCATGGCGGGCTTCTGCGCCCTGGATCTTCTCAGCAAGGCCTACTACACCATGGAGCGGACCCTGGAGCCCCTGCTGGTGAACGCCGGCATCCTGGGGTGCAACTGGGTCCTCAACCGGCTGCTGGGGCCCCGCTGGGGCGGGGCGGGTCTGGCCGCCGCCACGGCGGTCTCCATCACCCTGGGGGGCGCGGTGATGGCCTGCCTGCTGCTGGGGCGGGTGAAGGGCCTGCGGCTGGATCCTCTGGTGAAGAGCGCGATTGCCGCCCTGCTGACCGGCGGGGCCCTGTACGCTGTCACCGGCCTGGTCCTCACGGGGCTGGAGAGTAAGGCGCTGCTGGTGGTGAAGTGCGTGGGCCTGGGCGCGGCGGCCATGGCGGTGTACGCGCTGGCGCTGGCATGTCTGCGCCAGGAGGACCTGCTGCTGTTTCTCAAGAGGAAAAAGAGGCCCAAAGAATAACGGAGGTATTTTCATGGACAGAAAAGCTGCCCCCCGGCGGGACGGCGCGGTGGATCTGGTCAAGTGTCTGGCCATCTGCGCGGTGCTCCTCATCCATTGCAGCGCCAGCCACTTTGCCAACTACGGCGTGGGGTCCAACCGCTGGCTGGCCGCCGCCTTCTACGGCAGCGTCAGCCGCTGGGCGGTGCCGGCCTTCCTGCTGTGCAGCGGCGCGCTGATGAACGATCCCGCCCGGGACGTGTCCGTCCGGCGGCTGTTCTCCCGGTACCTGCTGCGGCTGCTGGCGGCCCTGGCGGCCTGGGGCGTATTCTATGAGCTGTTCCGCATGTTCACCCTCCGGGGCTCCGCCCCCCTGGGGACGCTCCTGAGGGGCGCGGCGGAGAACCTGTTCTACGGGAACACCTACTACCACCTCTACTACTTCTATTTCGTCTTCGCCCTCTACCTCACCCTGCCCCTGACCCGGCTGGCGGCCCGGTTCGCCTCCGACGGGGAGCAGCGCTATATCCTGGCGGTCTGGTTTCTGGCCGGCGGGCTCCTACGGTTCTTCAAGCACTTCTGGCCCATCAGCCAGATGCAGTCCTCCCTGCTGTACTTCGTCCTCCCTGCGGCGGCCATCTGCCCGGGGCTGGGCCTTTTGGGCTGGTACATGCGCTGCCATCCCCCCAGGAGCTGGGCGGAGGGGCTGGGGCTGTTTGCGGGGGGCTTCGCGGTCACGTTTCTGGGCACCTGGGGACGCAGCGTGGAGGCCGGGGCCCTGGACCAGTTCTATCTGGACGGCTTTGGCCTGTTCGTGCTGGTGATGGCGGCTGGGGTGTTCCGGCTGTGCCAGTGGGCGGCCGGCCGCTGGACCCGGCTGTCCAGGGCGGTGGGATTTCTCTCCGCCGCCTCCTTCTGCGTCTATCTGGTCCACCCCTTTTTCCAGTATCTGGCTGTGCCGGACCGCTTTCTAGCCCTGCCGGTGTACTGGTCCGTACCCCTCCAGGCGGCACTGCTGCTGGGGCTGAGCCTGCTGGCCTACCTGGGCCTGCGGCGGGTTCCGGTGGTGAGCCGGTGGCTTATTTAAGGAGAATATGATGGGAAATATCTACGACAACGAGAACTTTTTTCAGGACTACGCCCAGATGTCCCGGAGCCGGCAGGGTCTGGACGGGGCCGGGGAGTGGCGGCAGCTGAAGACGCTGTTTCCGGACCTCCGGGGGGCGTCTGTGCTGGATCTGGGGTGCGGCTACGGCTGGCACTGTCAGTACGCGGCGGACCACGGCGCGGCGGAGGCGCTGGGCATCGACGCCAGCGGGCGGATGATCCAGGAGGCGCGGCGGCGGTGCGCCCACCCCCGGGTCCGGTACGAGGTCCTGGGGCTGGAGGACTACGGCTATCCCCCGGATACCTTTGATCTGGTGGTGTCCAACCTGGTGCTCCACTATATAGAGGACCTGGAGGGGATCTACCGGCGCGTGTACCGCACCCTGAAGCCGGGGGGCGTGTTCCTCTTCAACATTGAGCACCCGGTGTTTACCGCAGGGGTGAACCAGACCTGGGTGACGGACTCGGAGGGCAGGATCCTCCACTGGCCCGTGGACCGCTATTTTGACCCCGGGGAGCGGGTGACGAACTTTCTGGGCCACAGCGTGGTGAAGCAGCACCACACCCTGACCCAGATCCTCATGGGGCTGCTCCGAACGGGATTTTGCCTGGAGGCGGTGGAGGAGGCCCAGCCCCCGGCGGAGCTGCTGGATGCGCCGGGGATGGCGGACGAGCTCCGCCGGCCCATGATGCTGCTGGTGCGCAGCCGCAAGGGCGGGGAATAGAATGGTATACGGATGAGAGGGTCCGCGGCCGCACGGCTGCGGACCCTTCTGCATAGAATGGCTCAGCATCATCTGAAAGGAGGGTGCCGGAGCCATCTGTTCCGGTTTACTGTTATATGGAGAAGAACAACTTTACTCCCTTTGCCTGCCACACCCAGTGTGCGGCCACCACGGCGGGAGCCGTCTCCCCCCGCGCGGCGGAGGGCAGGGAGGCCGTGATCCCCCTGCCCAATCCCGGGGAGGGCGGGCCTGTCTACCCCGGCGACATGGGCGGCGGCGAGGCGGTCATTCCCCTGCCCAACCCCGGCGAGGGCGGGCCCGTCTACCCTGGCGACATGGACGGCGGCGAGGCGGTGATTCCCCTGCCCAACCCCGGCGAGGGCGGGCCCGTCTATCCCGGCGACATGGGCGGCGGTGAGGCGGTGATCCCCCTGCCCAACCCCGGCGAGGGCGGACCTGTCTACCCCGGCAACATGGGCGGGAGCTGGGGGTGCACCAACTGCACCACCGTCACCCCCTGGCGCAGAGGCGCCTCGGTGCGGTTCCTCAACGCGGCCTACGGCTACGCCGCTTTCCGGGTCCACGTGGGCAGCGGCCGCTTTGTCAGCCCCCTCAACTACGCCTCCGTCTCCAGCTACGGCAGATTCCGCCCGGGCTATCACACGGTCACCGTCTCCGGCCTGGACGGATACATCTACATCCAAAAGTCCATGCTCCTCCAGGCCGGCGGGGCCAGCACCATCGCCATTATCAACACCGCCGGCGGCCTGGACCTGCTGCAAATCACCGACAACACCTCCAGGCCCACCGGCGGCTTCGCCAACCTGCGCATCGGCAATCTGGCCTACAACAGCGGGCCCATGGACGTGCTGATGAGCGACGGCCGGGTGGTCTACAGCGATCTGCGCTTTAAGGAGGTGGGGGCCTTCAAGCGGATCCGGCCCGGCGTGTACCAGTTCTTCTACGCGGACACGAACCTGATGGCCATGCCCGCGGGCCTGGACATCGAGACCATGGACTCCGCCTGGCTGGGGGTCTACCCGCCCCACGAGACCTTCGGGTCCCTGTATCTGGACGTGGTCAGCGGCGTGAACTATACCGTGTACCTCCTCCAGAGCGGGCCCAACCACAACAACATCCAGAATCTGATTCTCATGGACCGCTGAGCGCCATAAAGAGCCCGGACCTCCCACTGGGAGGTCCGGGCGTTTGCTATTCATTTACAGCAGGTGGACGCCGGCCCTGGCGCAGGCGTCCAGGGTCTCCTGGTCCCACAGGCTCACCTGGACCTCGCCGATGTGGCAGCAGCCGATCATCAGCATGCACAGCCGGCTCTGGCCGATGCCGCCGCCCATGGTCAGGGGCAGCTGGCCGTCCAGGAGCATCCGGTGGAAGGGCAGCTCCCGCCGGTCCTGGCACCCCGCCAGCTCCAGCTGCCGGGCCAGGCTCTCCTCGTTGACCCGGATGCCCATGGAGCTGATCTCAAAGGCCCGGTCCAGCACGTCGTTCCACATGAGGATATCTCCGTTGAGCTCCCAGTCGTCGTAGTCCGGGGCCCGGCCGTCGTGGCGGGACCCGCTCTTCAGGGTCTTGCCGATCTGCATGAGAAAGACGGTCTTGTGCTCCCGGAGGAAGGCCGTCTCCCGCTCCTGGGGGGTGAGGGCGGGGTACAGGTCCTCCAGCTCCTGGGTGGTGATGAAGGACACCTCCCGCTTCAGCTTCACGTTCAGCTGGGGGAAGGCCCGGCGGAGGGCGTCGCAGGTGTCGCACACCGCGCCCACAATGGAGCGGACCGTGTACTTGAGGTAGTCCTCGTTCCGGTCCTCCGGGGTGATGACCTTCTCCCAGTCCCACTGGTCCACGTAGACGGAGTGGATGTTATCCAGGTCCTCGTCCCGGCGGATGGCGTTCATGTCCGTGTACAGGCCGTTGCCGGGGTAGAAGCCGTAGCGCTTGAGGGCCAGACGCTTCCACTTGGCCAGGGAGTGGACCACCTCGCCGGTGGCGGCGGGCACGGCGGGGATGTCAAAGCCCACAGGCCGCTCCACGCCGTTGAGGTTGTCGTTGAGGCCGGAGTGGCGGTCCACAAACAGAGGCGCGGACACCCGGCGCAGGTTCAGGGCGAACTTTAGGTTCTCCTGAAAGCTGCTCTTGACAAATTCAATGGCCCGCTGCATGTCGTAGCCGTAGAGGGGGGTGCGGTAGCCCTGGGGAATATAGCAGTTGTTCATAAAAGCGTCCTCCTTGGTGGGAAAAATCGTCCAAGGCTATGATACACCCTTTTTTTGAAAAATGCACGAAAAAATTTCGCTCTCCCAGCCGCTCCTGGGTACAGCCCCTCTTCTTTCGGTAAAAGGCTGTTCTCAGGCCCAGCAGACGATATTTTTCTCGAAACTGCTCCCGCATCCAATCATCCCTTATCCATTTCGGAATACCAGCGGCAGGAGGTCTCACTCCTCCTGCACATACCGGATAATATCGGACACCTCACAATTCAGGATAAAGCACAGCGTGTCCAGTGTCTTCAGCGTGATATTTTTGCCGTGCTTCATTCGGTGCAGGGTGTTGGCGGAGATGCCTTCCTTGTAAATCAAGTGGTATTCGGTTATGCCCCGCTTCACCAAAGTCTGGTAAAACGGCTGATAACTAATCATTTTTTATCACCACGGTAACCATATCATATTTAAGCTATTGACCATGCCTAATATATTAACTATAGCGGGCAAAATAATACACAAGCGAGGTGATAACGTGCCAGGTTATAAAAAGATGTATCTTGAGATGATGCGTGAGACTGAGAAGGCAATCAACATACGCATTGCGGTGCAGCGCCGGTGCGAGGAGATCTACGTCAGTGCGCCGGAGACGAAGATCACAGTCCTGCCTGCGGCAGACGGGGAGCGGGACAGCTGACAGCGCCCCGCCTGAATCGGCAAAGACGCCCTGAAAGCAGACGCTTTCAGGGCGTTTCTTGACCGCAAAATCCGATATCCTCCCTCTTTTTGGAAAATGAAACACAGGTGTTGCCAAAAAGATGCAAAGATGATGCAAGCGCCTGTAAAATGAAATGTGACAGTGGGAAACTTTTTGCCCTGGTTCTGCGTCTATAGTAGCAGAGGAGAAATTCCATGGCCAAATCATGGATATAAGGAGGAATGGACGATGAAAAAGATCACGAGGAGACGGGCTGCGGCCCTGGGGCTTGCGCTGATCCTGCTCCTGGGCCTTGCGGCCTGCGGGAAGGACGGCAAGCAGGGCGGGGAGGACCAGCTGCTCAGCAGCATGGTTTACGTGCCCCAGTTCCTGGAGATGAACCTGGAGGGGCTGGACGACATCGCCGGCGGCTGTGTAGGGGGGGATTGGGTCTACCTCATCGCCAACAAGGGGGAGGAGACCACGGAGACGGACGCCGTCACCGGCGAGACCTACCCCAGCTATGTCTACAAAACCTACCTCTACCGTCTGCCCCTGGCCGGCGGCGAGGCGGAAAAGCTGGAGAACTACCAGATGACGGCGCTGCCCGAGGGGACCGAGGGCGGCGTGTACATCGAGAAGGTGACGGCCGGGGAGGACAACACCCTCTGGGTGACGGAGGTCATCAACGCCTACACCTTTGACCTGCCCGAGGACTTTGACGAGAACACGGACGACAGGTGGAGCTACGAGGTGGACCAGAACACGGTGCTCCGCCGCCAGCTGGACGCCGCGGGCAACGAGATCACCCGCACGGAGCTGGACGCCTCCGCCCTGAACGAAAAGCTGGAGGCAGAGTACACCAGCGGCATGAACTATGACCGGGAGGGCAACATCTACGTGACCTCGGAGAAGAAGCTCTTCGTCCTGGACAAGGACCAGAACCTCCTCTTCTCCCTGGACGGGGAGCAGCTCTACGGCGAGCTGATCCTGCTGGGGGACGGCACCATGGCCCTGCTCCACAACTACTATGACGAGGAAAAGGAGATCTCCCGCAACATCATGAAGACCATCGACCTGGCAGGCAAGGCCTGGGGTCCGGAGTACGTGATGCCTGTCAACGCCTACAGCGCCTTCACCGGCGGCGGGGACTACCTCTTCTACTACCAGAACAACGACTCCATCTACGGCTGCAAGGCCGGATCCCAGGATGGGGAGAAGCTCTTCTCCTGGATCGACTCCGACATCAATCGCAACGACGTCAGCTTCTTCGATTTCACCCCCGACGGCCGGGTGGTGGTGGTCACCCGGGAATGGGTGCGCCCGGAGAACGGGCCCTACAGCCTGAAGATCGAGCTGGCCGTCATGACGGCCACGGACCGCGCCTCCCTGCCGGAGAAGACCACCCTCACCTACGCCACCATGTACCTGGGCTACGACACCCGCCAGAGCGTCATCGACTTCAACAAGAAGAGCGGCACGCACCGCATTGTGGTCCAGGACTACTCCGAGTTCAACACCGAGGACGACACCTCCGCCGGCCTGAGCAAGCTCAATACGGAGATCGTGGCCGGCAAGGTGCCCGATCTGCTGGACACCACCTCCCTCCCCCTGGCCCAGTACGGGGCCAAGGGCGTTCTGGAGGACCTGTGGCCCTTCATTGAAAACGATCCGGACCTGGGCCGGGAGGCGGTTATGGAGCGGGTGCTCCAGGCCAACGAGATGGACGGCAAGCTCTATGAAATCTTCAACAGCTTCTATATCACCACCGTGGCCGGCTCCTCCCGTATTGTGGGCGACAGCATGAGCTGGACCCTGGCGGACCTCCAGGAGGCCCTGACCAGGATGCCCGAGGGCTGCACCATCTTCGGCCAGGCCGACACCAAGTCCGAGATGCTGCGCACCATCATGAGCGTCAACGCGGACGCCTTCGTGGACTGGGACAAGGGGGAGTGCCGCTTTGACAGCGACAGCTTCAAGTCCCTGCTGGCGTTCTGCAACAGCTTCCCCGCGGAGTTCAACTGGAACGAGATGAACGAGGAGGAGTGGGAGTATGAGGAATCCCGGATCATGAACGGCAAGCAGATGCTCGTCCAGACCTCCGTCTCCAGCCTGGACTGGAGCCTGCCCCGGCTCAAGGCCATGTTCCAGGGGGATGTGACGTTCGTGGGCTATCCCACGGAGGACGGCAGCGTGGGCAGCTGCTTTGCCAGCGGGTCCCGGGGCATCGCCATGTCCACGGCCTGCAAGGACAAGGATGGCGCCTGGTCCTTCATGCGCCAGTGTCTCCTGCCCGTAGACGAGGATGAGTTCTACAGCCAGTTCTACGTCAACAAGGCCGACTTTGAGAAGGCCATAGAGAAGTCCATGGAGCCCAACTACGAGTACGACGAGAACGGGGAAATCGCCACGGACGAGAACGGGCAGCCCCGGGTGTACAAGGACACCCTATGGATCAGCCCCGGCCAGGAGATCGAGATGGACAAGCCCACCCAGGCGGACTACGACCAGTTCATGGAGCTCTACAACGCCATTGACCGGATGTACCGCTACGACGAGAACGTCTACAACATCGTCAACGAGCAGTGCGGGGCCTACTTCTCCGGGGACAAGAGCCTGGAGGAGACCGCCAGCCAGATCCAGAGCCGGGTGAAGCTCTATGTCAACGAAAACAAGTGAGCTGGGGGATTCTGAACAGGTTCTTAAGGGATATTTAAGAAATCACCGCCCTGTTCGATGCAAAAATGATGCATCCATCCGTATAATGGAGCTATCCCAAGAGAAGAAAGGTTGATTGATTGTGTACATACGCGGAAAGAAGCTGACAGCTCTGCTGCTGGCATTGGTGCTGGTCCTGGGGACGGCGGCCTGCGGAACCGGCGGCGATGAGGAGGACGCGTCCCCCCTTAGCGGCACGGTCTACGTGCCGGAGTTTATTGACGTGGACGTGGGCATGGAGCGCATCCAGGGGGGCTGCTCCGACGGGAAGAACCTCTACCTCATGGGCTACGTCCGGGACGAGCCGGACAGCCAGGAGAACTACAACGGACACTACGCCATCTACCGGATGCCCCTGGAGGGCGGGGAGGCTGTGGAGCTGGAGAACTACGCGCCCATGGAGCCCCCCGAGGGCAGCGAGGGCGACAGCTACATCAATAACATCTCCGCCGGCCTGGAGGGGACGCTGTGGGTGCGGGAGAGCATGTACATCCAGCGCTTTGAGCTGCCCGAGGGCTTTGACCCGGAGAAGGACGACAAGTACAGCTACATGACCGGCTCCGAGGACATCCAGATGTTCCGCCAGCTGGACTCCACGGGCAACGAGATCACCCATCTGGACGCCACGGACCTGACGGAGAAGCTGGAGATGGACTACATCCAGGGCGTTACCTTTGACAAGGACGGGGACTGCTACATCAGCGGCCAGGGCAAGCTGGCCGTGCTGGACGGGTCCAAGAACATCAAGTTCACCATTGAGGACGACCAGCTGTGGGGGGATGATCTCATCCTCCTCAGCGACGGCCGGGCGGCCATACGCATGCACTTCAGCGACCTGACCACCAACACCAGCGGCTACAAGGTCCGGGTCATCGACAAGGAGGCCAAGGGCTGGGGCAAGGAGTACGCCCTGCCCAGCAGCGCCTACCAGGTCTACTCCGGCGGCGGAGACTATCTCTTCTACTACCAGCAGGGGGACATCCTCTGCGGCTACAGAGAGGCCGACGAGACCGGCGTGGAGCTGCTCAACTGGCTGGACGCCGACATCAACGTGAACACGGTTCAGTTCTTCTCCTTTCTGGAGGACGGCCGGGTGGCGGTGATGACCGAGGACTGGCGCAGCTACTCCGGCAGCGGCAGCAGCACGGAGCTGGCGGTGCTCACAGCCACGGACCGCGCCTCCCTGCCGGAGAAGACCACCCTCACCTACGCGGCCCTGGGCATGGGCTACGATCAGCGCAACGCTGTCATCGACTTCAACAAGTCCAGCGCCACCCACCGCATTGAGGTGACGGACTACTCCAAGTACAGCACCGACGAGGACTATTTCGCCGGCCTCACCCGGCTGAACACGGAGATTGTGGCCGGCAAGGTGCCCGATATCCTGGACGCCGGCACGATCTCCCTTGCCCAGTACGCGGCCAAGGGAGTGTTGGAGGATCTGTGGCCCTACATCGACGGCGACCCGGACATCGGCAGGGACAGCCTCATGGAGCGGCCCTTCCTGGCCGCCGAGCGGGACGGCAAGCTCTATCAGGTATTCGACACCTTCAGTATTTCGACGGTGGCCGGGGCCACAGACGTGGTGGGGGACCGGTACAGCTGGACCGTGGCGGACCTCCAGGAGGCCCTGGCCAGGATGCCCGAGGGCTGCTCCGTCTTCAGCTACTACGACACCAAGGACAGCATTCTCAGCACCGTCATGATGCAGAATCTGGAGCAGTTTGTCAACTGGGAGACCGGGGAGTGCAGCTTTGAGAGCGATGCCTTCAAGGCCATGCTGGAGTTCTGCAACCAGTTCCCGGCGGAGTACGACCATGCCGCCGCTGTGGACGACCAGGACAACGACTACAAGCGCATCTCCGAGGGCCGGCAGATGCTCAACAGCACATACCTGTCCGACTTTGAGAGCATCCAGACGGACAAGGCACTCTTCGGCGGCTCGGTGAGCTACGTGGGCTTCCCTCAGGAGGACGGCGGCGTGGGCAGCGCCTTTGCGATCAGCAGCGGTCTGGCCATGTCCTCCACCTGCAAGGACAAGGAGGGCGCCTGGAGCTTCCTGCGCCAACTGCTGCTGCCCAAGTTCGAGGATGTGGAGAGCTTGCAGCGGGGCGGCTTCTGGGGCTTCCCCACCAACAAGGCGGACTTTGATCTGGTCCGGGAGGACGCCATGACCCCGGACGGCTACAAGCTGGACGAGAACGGTGAGCAGGTCCTGGACGAGAACGGCAACCCCATCGAGGAGTCCTACTCCTCCGTGGGCTGGGGGGGCGGCTTCATGGTGGATATCTACTCCACCAGCCAGGAGGAGTACGATCAGATCATGGACCTGTACAACGCGGTAGACAGCGTGTACAGCTATGACCAGGAGATTTTCAGCATTGTCTCCGACGGTGCGGGCTCCTACTTCGCCGGGGACCGGAGCCTGGACGACACGGTCACCCAGATCCAGAGCCGGGTGAAGCTCTATGTCAATGAAAACCGCTGAGATCAAATTCGGCGGCCGGGGGAAAAAGCCCCTGGCCGCCGGACAGGGGAAGGTGAAGCGGACCTGGGACCGGAGCAACGAGCACATCCGGGACGTGATGCACTCCGCCGCCTTCCTGGGACCCAGTGTGACGGGGGTGGCGGTATTTTTTATCGTCCCCTTCCTGGTGGTGGTGTACTACTCCATCATCCGCAGTCCCCTGAACCCGGAGTTTGTGTTTCTGGACAACTTCAAGGCCGTGCTGGGGAACTCCTCCTTCCGCACAGCGGCCAGCAACACCGCCATGTTTTCCGCCATAGCGGTGCCCCTGGCGGTGGTGCTGAGCCTGGGACTGGCGCTGCTGCTGGAGTGCCGCATCCCCTGCAAGAGTCTGTTCCGCACCTTCTTTTTAAGCCCCATGATGGTGCCGGTGGCGTCGGTGGTGCTCATTTGGCAGGTGGTGTTCCACTACCGGGGCACGCTGAACGTCATCCTGGCCAGCTTCCATGTGGAGCCCATCGACTGGCTCAACTCGAAGTACTGCCTGCTGGTGATTGTGGTGCTGTTTCTGTGGAAGAACCTGGGATACAACATGATCCTGTTTATGGCGGCCCTGAACAACATCCCCAAGGAGCTGCTGGAGGTGGCGGACGTGGAGGGGGCCAGCGCGGCCCACAAGTTTTTCAACATCAAGCTGCGCTACCTGTCCCCCACAGTGCTGTTCGTGGCGATTCTCTCCATCATCAATTCCTTTAAGGTGTTCCGGGAGATCTACCTGCTGGTGGGCAAGTACCCCTTTGACGGGCTGTACATGATGCAGCACTTCATGAACAACACCTTTGAGAATTTCGACTACCAGAAGATGGCCTCGGCGGCGGTGCTGATGGCGCTGGTGATGGTGGCGCTGATCGCGCTGCTGTTCAAGGCGGAGGACATCTTCGGCAAGGACGTGGAGGGGTAACCGCTGACGGCAAGGGGGGCGGGGAATGTAGGGGCGAGCATCGCTCGCCCGCTTCTCACGGACCGCTGGTGCGTATCGTCAGAGCGGGCGAGCGATGCTCGCCCCTACATTCGCGCTGACGGCGCCCATCAGCGGCGCCTGTCTCCTGCAAAGTTATACCCAAACTGGAGAATGACAAAACATGAAAAAGAACCGCTACTTGGGGCGCCTTGCCCTGACCGTGCTGGCGGCGGGGTTTGCCCTGGCGTTTTTGATGCCCACGGTGCTGACCATCACCAACTCCTTTATGACCCAGTCGGAGATCAGCGCCAACTACGGCAAGGTGTTCTCCAACGTCTCCGGCAGCGAGGGCAAGACCTATATCTCCGAGACCGTGAACCTGAAGTTCATCCCCGACAAGGTCAGCCTCAGCCAGTACATCACCGTGCTCATCAAGAGCCCGGACTATCTGCTGAAATTCTGGAACTCCGTGATCCTGGTGGTGCCCATTGTGCTGCTCCAGCTGGGGGTGGCCTCCATCACCGCCTACGGCTTCACCCGCTGGCGGGGGAAGGTGCGCTCGTTCCTCTTTTTCTTCTACGTGATATTGATGCTCATGCCGGTGCAGGTGACGCTGGTGCCCAACTACCTGGTCAGCGACTGGCTGAACCTTCTCAACACCCGGTGGTCCATCATCTTCCCCGGGGCCTTCGCCCCCTTCTCCGTGTTCCTGCTGACCAAGTCCATGCGCCGCATCCCCGCATCCCTCATTGAGGCGGCCAAGCTGGACGGGTCCAGCGAGTGGCAGGTGTTCAAGGACATCTGCCTGCCCCAGTGCCGCAGCGCCCTGTACTCCATCGCCATTCTGGTGTTCATCGACTACTGGAACATGGTGGAGCAGCCCATCATCCTGCTGCCGGACGCGGAGAAGCAGCCCTTGAGCGTGTAC
This sequence comes from uncultured Clostridia bacterium, assembly GCA_947365965.1. Classification (GTDB taxonomy): domain Bacteria; phylum Bacillota; class Clostridia; order Oscillospirales; family Oscillospiraceae; genus Pelethomonas. The sequence goes on along the minus strand of CANAZG010000016.1, from coordinate 20,484 downwards.
CTCTCCACCATCAACTCCAGCGAGGTGGGCCTGGCCTTTGCCATCGCCACCATCTATATGGTGCCCTCGCTGCTGCTGTTCCTCCACGGCGAGGACTATCTGGTGGAGGGCATTGCCCACCAGGGCTCCGTGAAGGGGTAGGCGAAGCGGTCCTTTTTCAAAAGAAGGGGCGCCCGCCCCCGCACAGACCCCGCAAATTGCAGGCTGCTGCGGTGCAATTGATTTCCGCAACCGAAACCCTGTTGAAAGGATAAAAACCGATGGAAGTAAAAGAAAAGTCCAAGAAAAGAGAGCTCATCAAGACCATCGCCATCATCTTTCTGGCGGTGCTGCTGGTGCTGACCTTCTTTTCCCAGACGATCATGAACCGATCCCTGCCCGAGGTGGCCACGCAGCTGGTCACATCCGGCACCATCAACGCCAAGATCCGCGGCAGCGGCACGGTGTCCGCCAATGAGAGCTACGAGGTGACCCTGGACCAGACCCGGGAGATCCGGAGCGTATGCGTGAAGGTGGGAGACAAGGTGGAGCAGGGGGATCTGCTGTTCGTGCTGGGGGATGTGGAGAGCCAGGAACTCAAGGAGGCCCAGGAGTCCCTGAGCAAGCAGCAGATCGAGTACCAGAAGCAGATCCTCAGCTACTCCAAGGACTACGCCACGGAGGATCTGAGCGTGAAGAACCTGCGGGAGGACCTGCAAAAGGCCCTGGCTGCCCGGGACGCCAATCTGGTCACAGAGACGGACATCTCCTACGCCAAGGGGGATCTGGCCGCCGCCCAGACCCAGCTGAGCCAGCTGACGCGGATGATCGAGGAGCTCAAGGCCATCCAGGCGGAGAGCGAGGAGTACACCGAGGCCCAGACCAAGGTGAAGGAGCTGGAGGGCAAGGTGGAGACCCTGAACACCACCATTGAGACCAAGCGCAAGGAGCTCAACGACGTGACGGCCGATGACGCCCTCAGCGCGGACCGGAAGATCGAGGACGCCCGCCGGGCTCTGGAGGAGGCCCAGACCAACTGGGCCGGAGATTGGGCGGCGTATGCGGAGGTACTGAATGATCTGATGGGATGGACCCTCTCAACATCCTCTCCCCGCGCCTTGTCAAGTATGGAGCAGGTTCAAATTGAGGGGGCGTTGGGTAGATTACAGCAAGGCGATTGGGCTGCCCCGCCTGCTGGAGATGACAGTGGTTCGGCTGCCCCGTCGTCTGGGAAAAAATATGATTACGCCAATTATAAGACCGCCTATGACACCCTCCTGGCGGACCAGAAGGACGTAGCCGACAAGCAGCAGGCCTACCAGCGGGCGGTCCAGGATAAGGACGCCTCCGCCGGGACCGTGGCCGAGAAGCGGCAGGCCATCCAGCGGGAGATCGACACGGCCCAGTCCGAGCTGGCCGGGGTGCAGCAGCAGCTGCGGGACGCCAGGCAGCGGCTGGATGCCCTGTCCGGGGCCAACAGCCAGGTGAAGGAGCAGCTGCGGCTCTACGAGGCCGGGCAGCGGGAGCAGACCGCCGCCGTGGAGGAGCTGAAGACCAAGCTGGAGGAGCTCCAGGCCAAGCAGAAGGACTACGAGGCCGCCCTTACGGAGATTGCCGCCAAGGAGCGCGCCCTGGAGGAGGCCCTCAGCGGCAAGGACATTGACAAGCAGCTCAACAACCTGAATCTGGAGGCCATGCGCCTGGAGATCTCCCGGCTGCAGGCCCTGGTGGACAAGTACCAGAAGGACGCGGTGGACACGGAGATCCCCGCCAAGGTCTCCGGCATTATCAGCGCGGTGAACGTCACCGCCGGCAAGGAGAACAAGCCCGGCGAGGCCATGGCGGTCATTGATGTGATAGACCGGGGCTACACCATCAAGATCTCCGTCACCGCCGAGCAGGCCAAGCAGGTGAAGGTGGGGGACACGGCGGAGGTGACCAACTTTTACTGGGGCAGCGACATCACTGCCACCCTGGAGCAGATCACCCCTGACCCGGCTAACCCGGGCCAGAACAAGCTGCTGGTATTCCGCCTCACCGGCGAGATTGACGCGGGGACCAACATCAGCCTCTCCATCGGCCAGCGCAGCTCCACCTTCAACACCATTGTGCCCAAGAGCGCCCTGCGCCAGGACACCAACGGCAGCTTTGTGCTGGTGATTACCAGCCGGAACACCCCCCTGGGCAACCGCTATACCGCCACCCGTGTGGACGTGCAGGTGCTGGCCGAGGACGACACCAACGCCGCCGTAACGGGCATCGCGGAGAATGACTACGTGATTACCACATCCAGCAAGCCCCTGGCCCCGGGCACCCAGGTGCGGATGGTGGAGAATCCATGATGAAGGATAACCGTCTGGGGCGGATTCTGTCCGTCCTCAAGAGGCTGGGCTGGCGGCGTTGGGTCCTGCTGGGGGTGAACCTGCTGCTGCTGGCGGCCATGGGTGCCTCCCTGGCGGGCCTGGAAAAAATGCGGAGCACCCCGTCCACCCTGTCCGCCGCCCAGCGGTTCCAGGGGGAGGGGGAGACCCGCTTCGCCCAGCTGGCCGTCTTTATGCCGGAGGGGAAGGGCAAGTCGGAGGAGGACATCCAGAGGTTCCGCCAGAGTCTGGACGGGACGCTGGTTGAGCAGTCCCTGGAGGCCCCGGAGAACGGCAGCCTCACCATCGACGCCTACTGCGGCTTTGCCAGCGTCACCGTCAGCTCTGAGAACACCACCGGCTCCAGCGTGAAGGCCACCGGCGTGGGAGGGGACTTCTTTTACTTCCACCCTCTCACCCTCCTGGGCGGGTCCTACATCCGCTCCGATGACCTGATGGACGATCTGGTGGTGCTGGACGAGGAGACCGCCTGGCGGCTCTTCGGCGGCACGGATCTGGCTGGTCTGACCATGTACATCAACGACGAGCCCTTCGTGGTGGCCGGGGTGGTGGCCCGGGAGACGGACTTTGCCACCCAAAAGGCCTACACCGGGGACGGGGGCGTGTACATGTCCTACTCCGCCCTCAGCCGGCTGGTGGAGACCGCCTCCATCACCTGCTACGAGATCGTCATGCCCAATCCTATCCGGAATTTCGCCAAGGGCATTCTGGAGGACTTCCCCGCCGACGGCGGCGATCTGGTGGAGAACTCCAGCCGGTACGACTTCTCCCACCTGCTGGAGGTGGCGAAGAATTTCGCTGAGCGGTCCATGCGCCTGAACGGGGTGATCTACCCCTACTGGGAGAACGCTGTGCGCCTGACAGAGGACTACGCCGCCCTGCTGGCGGTGCTGTCCATGGTGTTCGCCGTGTGCCCGGCGGTGACGGTTCTGGCGCTGGGCATCCGGCAGATCCGCCGCACCTACCGCTTTGTGAAGGCCAAGGTGCCGGAGAAGGTGGAGGCGGCAGTGGAGAAGCGCCGGGAGGAGCGGCTGGAGCGCCAATACGAGAAAACATCCGGAGGGGAATGACCATGGCGGAGCTGAGCTTACGAAAGGTAAAAAAGGTATACGACAACACTGTGGTGGCGGTGCAGGCCTTTGATCTGGAGATTGCGGACAAGGAGTTCATCGTGCTGGTGGGCCCCTCGGGCTGCGGCAAGTCCACCACCCTGCGGATGGTGGCGGGACTGGAGGACATCACGGACGGCGAGATCCACATCGGCGGCCGGAAGGTGAACAACGTGCCCCCCAAGGACCGGGACATTGCCATGGTCTTCCAGAACTACGCCCTCTACCCCCACATGACGGTCTACGACAACATCGCCTACGGCCTGAAGCTGCGGAAGTTCCCCAAGCGGGTCATTGACCAGAAGGTCCGGGAGGCGGCGGAGATTCTGGACATCACGGAACTCCTCAAGCGCAAGCCCAAGGCCCTCTCCGGCGGCCAGCGCCAGCGGGTGGCCATCGGCCGGGCCATTGTCCGGGAGCCCCAGGTGTTTCTCATGGACGAGCCTCTGAGCAACCTGGACGCCAAGCTGCGCAACCAGATGCGCTCGGAGATCCTCAAGCTGCGGCAGAAGGTGAACACCACCTTCATCTACGTCACCCACGATCAGACCGAGGCCATGACCCTGGGGGACCGGATCGTCATCATGAAGGAGGGCTTTGTCCAGCAGGTGGGGACGCCCCAGGAGGTGTTCCACCACCCGGCCAACCTCTTTGTGGCGGGCTTCATCGGCTCGCCCCAGATGAACACCTTTGACGCCCGCCTCACCCGGACGGGGGACCGATACAGCGTGGAACTGGGGGGTACGGCTGTGGACCTCTCGCCGGAGAAGTGCCGCCGTCTGGCGGCGGCCGGCGCGGAGAGCCAGGAGGTGGTGCTGGGCATACGGCCGGAGCACATCACCCTGTCCGGCGGGCCGGGCTCCGTGCCGGCGGAGGTGGACGTGTCAGAGATGATGGGCAGCGCGGTCCACATCCACGTGCGCACCTGCGGCCGGGAAGCGGTGATCGTGGTGCCCGTCAGCGAGGAGGCCGCGGAGCGAGGGGAGGACACCCTGGCCGCCGGCACGGCGGTGGGCTTCACCTTCCGGGGCAGCGCGGTCCACGTGTTCGACAGGGAGACGGGGATCAACCTGGAGTTTCCGCCCGCCGTCCCGGCGGAGGAACCCCCAGAGGAGCCCCAGGCGGAGCCGGAGCTCCCCCCGCCGCCGGAACCGCCTGCCGCAGCGGCGGAGGAGGTCCCTCCGGAGGATCCGGTCCCCATCCGGGACCTGGGAGACCCCTTTGCGGAGGATTAGCGGAGGAAAATGAGATTTTATACTTTCGTAACAAACTGTGCTGGATTTCGTAACAATTCCAGGGTATAGTAGGTCTTGCAAGTGACAAGACTTCTTTTTCATCTGATCCTCCAAACGATAGAAAACCGGGACGCCTGGGCGCCCCGGTTTTCTATGTCTTAATTCCATGGATCAAAAGCGGCCGCGCCCCCTTGGGGGCGTTTTTCAGTCACCACAGCAATTGCCACACACACTCCTTGGTCCGCCGGCTGTGGGTGCGGATGACGTGGGCGGACTCCTGAAGGATGGACTGGCGCATATCCGTCACCAGCGCGCCGGCGGAGGCGCTGTCCCGCACCGGGCCCTCCGGCTGGCCGCCGTAGAGGCCGCTGAAGCTCTGCTCCAGCTGGCCGTAGAGCGCGCCGTAGGCGTCCTGAATCCGGGACACCCACCGCCGGTCCAGCTCCACGGTCCGCCGGGCGGCCCGGGCCTGCTCCCGAGTGGACACGGAGAGGCCGTCCAGCCGGAGGGACTTGGCGGACAGGCGGAACTGGGGCAGGGTAGCCGTGTCGGCCCCCATCTCCAGGGAGATGCCGGTCTTGGTCCAGGGCTTGGCGCTGCCGATGTCCGCGCCGCCGGAGATGAGCACCTGCCCGCACCCGCCGAAGAGGCAGGCCCCGATGTCCGCCCCGGGGTTGCCCCCCAGGGCTTTGACGATCCGGGCGGTGCCGGTGATGAGGATGTCCCCGCAGGCCCCCTGGACCCCCGCCCCGATGGCGGCGGCCTGATCGGCGGCGGAGGCGGAGACCGTTCCGCCCCGGATGCTGATGTCCCCCACCGGCGCGGCCAGGGCCCCGCCGATGCCCGCGCCGCCCCCGGGTCCGCCCACGGCGTTGATAACGCCGCCGGTAATGACGATGGGCCCCATGGGGCTGCTCCGGCCGCTGCCGATGCCCGCGCCGCCCCCGGCCCCCAGGGCGGTGATGACGCCGCCCCGGATGTGGATTTGGGCGCTCCGATCCCGGCTGGGGCCACGGTCCCTGCCGATGCCCGCGCCGCCGGCTCCCCCCGCGGCGGTGAGAGCGCCGTCGGAGCTCCCCCGGCTGCCGGGGGAGCCGTCCTGGTCAATGCGCAGGGTGGAGCCGTCCCCCAGGGAGATGCCGGCGCAGCCCGGTCCGCTCTCAAAGACGCTGCCGGTCCCGCTCTGGAGCAGCAGGGTTGCGCTGTTCTCCCGGCCCAGGGCAAAGGCTCTGCCGGCGGCAGCCCGGCACACCACGCCCCCCAGGGTCAGCTCCAGGCTGCCGATGCCGTCGGCCAGGGCGACCCGGCCGGTGAAGGGCGTCCGGCCTGCGTCGGTCCCCGCACCGCCGGACAGGGCGGTCACCTGGTTGGAGAGGATTCGCAGGGTCTGGGTCTCCTCCTCATACACCCAGTCCCGGTCCTCCTCGCCGCCGGTGACTGTGAAGGGGTTGGGGTACATATGGGTCTCCTGGAAGGACCCCGCCCGCTGGTTCCAGCGGAGGTAGGCGTACCGGGTCCTGGTCTCGCCGGCGCGGTCCCGGCCCCAGAGGGTGAGGGCGTGGATCGGATGACCCTGGTCCCCCTTGCACAGCCACAGCCGCACCAGGGCCGGCAGCTCGCCGCCGGGGAGATGGGTTTTCACCTGCCGGCCGTCCACCGCCAGGGCGGTGACGGCGCTCCAGCCCGGCAGCAGGGTCTTCCAGATGAGGTCCACAGGGTTCAGGCTCCTGCCCTGACCGTCCCTGGCCTGCTCCGTCCGGGCCGCCAGGGAGGCGGGACCCTCCAGGACCACGGGGATTTTCACCTCGCCCAGGGTCTCCTCCCCCTGCCGCACCTCCGCCGCCGCGCCGGGCCGGAGGCGGAGCAGGGCGGTGGGAGCGGCCTCCAGGGCCCCCATACGGAGAAATCCGCCCCCCTCCAGGGTGAGGACCGTCCCCGGGCTCAGCCGGACCGTCTGAAGGGAATTTTCCCCCGCGCCGGCCAGCCGGACCTCTCTGCCCTCCGCGGTCAGCAGGGGGACGGAGACGTTTCGGAGGGTGACGGTCCCGGAGCCGGCCAGCCGGACAGGGGGCCCTTCCTGGCCCGTGCTCTCCAGGGTCACGTCCCCCTGTCCGGCCACCACCAGCACGCCATCTTTCCCCAGGGACACCCCGGAGAGGTCCTGTCCCCACACCCGGAGGGAGCCCACCTCCAGGGAGGGCAGGGGCTCTCCCGCTGCCGCCGCCAGGGCGCTGCCGGCGGGGCCGGGCTCCTCCGGGGGGACCGGGGCCGTATCGGCCCCGCTGGCGGCAGGATCGGAGGGGACGCCGTCCGCGTCGCCGGAGGGGGTGAGGAGGTTCATGAGGAGATCCAGGTTCATCCCCTCCAGCCCATCCAGCCCTAACATAAGGGGCGGAAGGGCGGGGAGCTCCAGGAGGAGGTCCCCCTCCCCGGTGAGCAGGAGGTTTGTCAGAAACGCCTCCAGGCCCGGGGCCGTGCCGCCGGTGAACTGGCTCTGGAAGTCGGCCAGACTGGCAAAGGTTCCTCCGGTAAGCTCATTCACCGCCTGATCCGCCGGAACCCCCTGGGCTACCCGCTCCATCAGCTGCCGCAGCCCCTCCAGGGCCATGTCCATGCGGATCTCCCCGTTCCCTGCGATCACCGCCCCCAGGTACAGGGCCGCCAGACGGCCTGCGGGGCCGTCCAGGGAGCTGTTCTTGATGGCGGCCAGCAGGTCCGCGCCGCTGGCGTTCTTATCAAGGCCCAGGGCGGCCAGAAGCTGGTCCGGGGTGAGAGAATCGGCCCCCTGGGTCAGCCAGCTGGGCAGGATCTCGCCGCCGGGGAGCAGAGCGCCGTCCTCCCCGTCCAGAAATAGGTTCCCGCCGCCGGAGGCGCTGTGCATGATCCGGTCAATCTCCTGCCGCAGCTTGTCCAGCTGGGCCTGGAGGGCGTCCCGGTCCATCTCCCCCTCCCCGGCGGCCTCCCGGGCCACCTTCTCTATGCGGGAGAGGTTCTCCTGGACCTCCGCCAGCAGGGCCTCGCCGGACTGGAGGGTCCTGCGGCTCTCCCGGATCTGGCTCTCCGTCCGGCTGCTGCCGGCCAGCAGCTGGCGCAGGGTCTCCGAGAGGGTGAAGCCCGGCGTTTTCTCCCGGACCGGGCCGCTGCCCGCGGCCTTCTCCGTGGTCTCCGTCTTCTCTGTCTTTTCCGCCGCCCGGTATCGGGCCGCGGAGAGCTCCCGGTCTCTGCGGATGCTCAGCTCGCTCATTCCAAGCGCCCCCTTTCTGTTACTCTATTTATCGGCTCATGGGCGGCGAAACATAACCGGGTTCCCGGGTCCCCGCGCCCCAGGGCGGGGCGGAACAGGAATTTTGGCCCCGGAATGGAAGAAAATCTATTGACTTTATGCAGAAAATCGTCTTTAATGGGGTTATGGGCCTGGGAAAGACGATACCGCCGGGCCCGCCAATCAAACAGCGGGGAGCAGGCGCTGCTGGATAAGCGCTACCTGCGCAAGCACGGTCCCGGCGTCTGCTGCGGACAAAGGTGAGAGGCGCCCCTTTTCTCCTGAAAGGGACTTGCCTTCTTTTGCCCCATCGCGTATCATGTGTGTAGAGAAAACGGGAGGAGAGATACCATGAAAGATCTGACGCCCCAGCTGATCCATACCCTCAAGGGCTATACCCGGCAGGACCTTGTCAAGGACCTGACCGCCGGCGTAATCGTCGCCATCATCGCCCTGCCCCTGTCCATCGCCCTGGCCCTGGCCTCCGGCGTAGCCCCAGAGCAGGGGCTCTACACCGCCATTGTGGCCGGCTTCCTCATCTCCGCCCTGGGGGGCAGCAGGGTGCAGATCGCCGGCCCCACCGCCGCCTTTGCCACCATTGTGGCGGGGATCGTGGCCCGCAGCGGCATGGAGGGTCTGGCCGTCGCCACCATTCTGGCGGGGATCATCCTGGTTCTCATGGGCCTGCTGCGGATGGGGAGCATGATTAAGTTCATCCCCTACACCATCACTACCGGCTTCACCGCCGGCATCGCCGTCACCATCCTCATCGGCCAGCTGAAGGACTTCTTCGGCCTCACCTTCACCCACGCCCCTGTGGAGACCATGGAGAAGCTGGGGGAGGTGGTCCGCACCTTCGGCACCGTGAACCTCGCCGCCGCTGCGGTGGGATGTCTGGCCCTGGCCATCCTGATTCTCTGGCCAAAAGTGAGCAAGAGGATTCCAGCCTCCCTGGCGGCGGTCGTGGTCACCGCCGCCGCAGTCCAGCTCCTGAGCCTGCCGGTGAACACCATCGGGGACCTGTACGTCATCTCCAGCGCCCCGCCCCGGTTCAGCTTGCCCGCCGTCTCCTATGAGACGGTGGCGGCGGTGCTGCCGGACGCCTTCACCATCGCCGTGCTGGCGGCCATTGAGTCCCTGCTCTCCGCCGTGGTGGCCGACGAGATGATCGGCTCCCGCCACAACTCCAACATGGAGCTGGTGGCCCAGGGGATAGGCAACGCCGCCTCCGCCCTCTTCGGGGGCATTCCCGCCACCGGCGCCATTGCCCGGACTGCGGCCAACATCAAAAACGGCGGCCGCTCCCCTGTGGCGGGCATGGTCCACGCTGCGGTGCTGCTGCTGGTGCTGGTGCTGCTCATGCCCTACGCGGCCCTGATCCCCATGCCCTGCATCGCCGCCATCCTCTTCCAGGTGGCCTACAACATGAGCGGCTGGCGGACAGTGGTGAAGGTGGTGAAGCGCTCGCCCAAGAGCGACGTGGCCGTGCTGGCGGTGACGTTTTTGCTCACCGTGGTCTTTGATCTGGTGGTGGCCATTGTGGTGGGCCTGACCCTGGCCTGCCTGCTGTTTATGAGGCGGATGGCGGACGTGGCCGTGGTCAAGGAGTGGGAGTACGTGGAGGACGCCGGGGACAGCCAGGGCCGGTTCAAGAGCGTGCCGCCCCAGGTGATGGTCTACGAGATCACCGGCCCCATGTTTTTCGGCGCGGCGGACAAGATTCCCCACATAGAGCGGGAGGGCAGGGCGCTGATCCTGCGGATGCGCGCCGTCCCGGCCATGGACATCACCGCCCTCAACGGCCTGGAGCGGCTGTGGCAGGAGTGCAGGGAGAAGGGGATCCAGGTGATCTTCTCCCACGTGAACCCCCAGCCTATGTCGGTGTTCCGGAAGTCGGGCCTCTACGAGCAGGTAGGGGCGGAGAACTTCGCGCCCAACATTGACGCGGCCCTGGAACGGGCTGCGGAGCTGGGAACTGCGGTCCAAAGCCACTAACGCCCCCTTTCACAGGGATTCCGCGCCCTGGGGACGGCATGTCCCCTGCGGGCGCATATGAGAAAAGGAGGAGAATACTGTGACAGTCCTGCGGGATATCTCCTATCTGTGGTCCATACTCCATATGGTGGCCCTGTTTTTCATCCTCTTTGAGCCGCGGTACTCCCAGAGGGTGACGCTGCTGGCTGGCTTTCTGGGCACGAGCGCCCTGCTGATTGTGAACGTGGGGGCCATGCTCTGGATGGGCCACGGCATCATCATGGGCATCTCCTTTTTTACCTGCACCATTCCCTCCCTGCTCATCGGCTTTGCCCTGTCCAGGTACCGGGATGGCCGGCTCTTTTTTCTCTTCTGTCTGACGGACACCATATGCTTCTGGCTGATGCAAATCACAAACTTCCTGGACCGGCTGGCCGGCGGGGGCTATGTGGTGCTGCTGGTTACCCGGCTGCTGGTGTTCCCCGTAGTGGAGGCCTTTTTCTGGCGCAATTTCCGCCAACCCTATATGGAGCTTCAGAGAAAGCTCAACAGCGGCACCTGGTGGCTCTTTACGGCCGTCGGTGGGACCTACTACCTGCTGATTATGTTCACCTCAGTGCCTGTGGACACGCCTATGCCGGGGCCTGCGGGCATAGCGCGGATTCTGCTGGTGCTGCTGCTGATGCCGCTGACCTATCTGACCATTCTGCGCTCCCTCTGGCGGCAGATGCAGGTCAACGAGAGCACCCGGCAGATGGAGCTCCAGCGCCAGGAATACAGCGCCATCTGCCGGAAGGTGGAGATCGGGCGCATCTACCGCCACGATATGCGCCACCATCTGGTCATTCTGGAGGAGATGCTCCAGAAGGGTGACATGGACAGCGCCCGGCAGTATGTCCGGCAGCTGAGCGGAAAGATCGCCAGCCTCAGCCAGGACGCATGGTGCGCCAACAGCGCTGTCAACGCGGTGCTCACTGCCTATATCGCCCAGGCGGAGGAGTCCGGCTGTCCGGTGAAGGCGTCGGTGCGCATCCCGGAGGAGCTGCCTTGCGAGGAGATGGATCTGTGCATCATGCTGGCCAATACCCTGGAAAACGCGATTCACGCCTGCCGAGAAAGTGTCCGGGAGGACCGGCACATCGCCCTGTCTCTGGAGCTCACTGAGAACCAGCGTCTGCTCCTCTCCATCAGCAATGACTGTCCCCGGCCGGTGGAACTGGACCGGGATGGGATGCCCCTCCCGCCCCGGAAGGAGGGCCACGGCCTGGGCCTGCGGAGCGTCCGGTCCGTGGCGGACAAGTATGACGGGCTGCTGCGGTGCCGGTGGGAGGAGGAGCGCTTTACATTACAGGCGGTCCTCTTTCCCTCGCCGAACGGCGGCGGACGGCAGCGAAAAGGGTAAATAATTGAGGAGCGCTCCCCGCAGAAGGGGGCGCTCCTCGTTTCGATTCAGGGACCTGGGGATTAAACTTGTGGTCCACTTCATTCTCCTAGCGACTGTTTCCCTCGTCAGAGATTGTTGCATTTCACTTGACAAACCAGGGAAACAAAAAGAACTTTAGAGGCCCTTGCACAGTTGCCGGCAGCTGTTCTATGGGGAATAAAGTTTTTCTTTTGCTTCTTTTCTTTGTTCACAAAGAAAAGAAGGCCCGCTTCATTGGTACCCGTCCAGGATGGTCTTCATTTCCGCCAGAGCCAGCTCCGCGTCCTTGAAATAGAACTGTTCCCCCTGGCCCACGCTGGTATACAGGTCAAAGAAGGTGTTGTTGAGGACGAAGAAGGCGTCATAGCTGCAATAATCGCCGGGCACGCCGCCCAGATGGGTATAGCTGTTCTTCACGATCTTCACCTCCAGGCCTCTGGGGGTGACGTAGTCCTCCACCTCCAGGCCTCCGTCCGGGGTGGGCATGGCCAGGGCGGGATCGTCCTCCTCCAGCCAGCGGTTGGGGTGGGCCGCCTTCACCTCGGCGGACTGGAAGAACGCGCCGTGCTCCCCCATATAGGCGTTGAAGATCCGCAGGGTCCTGGGGACCCACTGGCCCCCCAGCGGATCGGCCGTCACATCCACCAGACAGCCGCCTGTGATCGTCTCCGCGCTGTTGCTGCGGCAGGCGGTGGAGGGAATCGCCTCCATCTGGTCCAATACGCCGTTGTCGGCAATCTCCAGACCCAGGAAGTCCTCCGCCTCCTCCAGGGAGTCAAAGATCCAGGTGTCCTCCTTGCCGGTGACCCGCTCCAGGGCCCGCTCCGACAGGGTCCGGGGCTCCACCTCGCCCCGGGCCAGAAGGCCCTCCTTGTGCTCGCCGTTGGTGAGAAGCCCCAGGTCCATAAAATCCGCGTGGACCAGCCCCATGGCCCCGGCGGCCAGGGCCGTGCCCGCCAGCGCCGCCACCAGCAGCGCCGCGATCAGCGCCGCCCCCGGAACCCTTCTCCGCCGCGTGTGTCTCTCCTTCATGGTCAATACCTCCGTTCTCAGGGCTGGGGAGGCGTGAACCTGATCGAACAGCTCCTTGTATTCCTTTTTCATGGTCTATTCCTCCGTCAGCATGGTTTTCAGCTTTGCCCGTCCTCTGGCCAGACGGGTCTGGACCGTGGAGGGGTTGAGGCCCATGATCTCCCCCACCTCGTCCACGGCGTACCCCTCGTAGTAGTAGAGGTACAGGGGCACGCGGTACTTCCCCGGCAGGTCCATGACCGCCTGATACAGCTCCCGCTGCTCCTGCCCGTCAAAGACCGGCTCTCCACAGCACTCCAGGGACACAGTGCGGCTGCGCCAGGGGTGGCAGGAGATGCGCTTGCACTCGTTCACCGTCACCCGGGCCAACCACCGGCGCAGGTGCTCCTCCCCCTGGAAGGCCGTGTCCGTCCGCCACAGGCGGAGCATCACGTTCTGGGCCGCGTCCTCCGCGTCGGCCGGGACCTTGAACCAGTTGAGGGCTATGCGGTAGACCATGTCCAGGAATTGCTCCGCCGCCGCCGTGTATTCCCGTTCTGTCAGCATAGACTGTTCTCCTTGAAACGCGTTTCACCCTTAATACCCTGCCGGGGGCCAAAATATCCCGCCGGAGAAGGAAATATTTTCGCAGATTTTACCGCCCGCCTCCGCCCGGCGGGATATCACAAAAACGCAGAGCCGCCGTTTCCGGCAGCTCTGCGCTTTTATGGGCTGAGATTTATGTCCTCGCCGCTCTGTAGGCGTTCATGCGGTAGATAATCATGCACAGCTGAGAGCGGGTAATGGAATTTACGCCGTAGTACTTCACCTCGCCGGTGGCGATGGTGGTGCCCTGAATGATGCCTGCGTCGTACAAGGCCAGCACGGAGCCGGCCGAGGCGGCGGTCATGGCCATGTCGGAGAAGGGGGAGGCGGTGCGGGTGGAGGCGGGCAGCTTCAGGGCCCGGTAGGCGATGTCCGCAATGGCGTAGCGGGAGATGATCCGGTCCAGATCCACCGTGCCCGCGGCCAGGATGCCGTCCGCCTGAGCCTTGGCCAGGAAGCCGCTGGCCCAGTGCTTGTCCGTGGGGGTCTGGGCGGGGTACCCGGCGGCCATCATAATCATCTTCAGCGCCTCGCCGTAGGTAACGCTGCCGTTGGGCCGGAAGGTGCCGTCCTCATACCCGCCGATCACCCCGGCGGAGGCCAGCTGCATCAGCTCGCTGTAGTACCACTTGTTGGCGTCGGTGTTGGCCACATCCTTGAAGGAGATGGAGGGGTCAATCGGGATAGTCGGGGTGGTGGGGGGCGTGACGGGGGTCACCGGCGCGGCGGTGACGGCGATTTTCACTGTGCCGCTCACCTTGCTGCCGGCGGCGTCATAGGCGGCGAAGGGGATGCTCACCGTGCCGCTGTACCCGGCCTTGGGGACAAAGGAGACGTTATCCATGCGCAGGGCGTTGACCGTGGTGGAGGTGGCGCTGACGCTGTACCAGACGCTGTCGCTGGTGATGGCGGTGCCCACGGCGGTGGCGCTGCGGCCGTAGTAGAGGGTGCCCAGGCTGGCGTCCGGCGGGGTGAAGGACACGTTGGTCAGCTTGCCGGAGACGCCGGCCAAAGCCTCAAAGTCGCTGCCCTTGAAGCTGACGCTGCCGGTGGTGCAGGTGTAGGAGACGGAGAGGTCCTGAGCCGTGAAGCGGAGGTTGGCCACATAGAGGATCTTGCCCTGGAGGTCATAGGCCACGTACCGCACCGCGTCGGAGATTGCGCCGTTGGAGACGTAGGTGAGAGAGCTGATGAGCTCCCCGCGGCTGCCGCTGTAGTAGAAGGGACGGGCGGCGATAGAGGCCTCGGTGAGCTTCACACCCCGGCCGTTGCTGTAGCCCGCGTAGAGGGTGCCGGAGGCGGGCACGTCCAGCAGCTGGATGTAGAAGTTGGAGCCGGCGTTGCCGGTGGCCTTCTGGTAGACGCGGAGGAGGTCCTCCTCGTTGAAGTTGTAGGACCCGCCGGGGCTTACCTTCCAGGTGATGTCCTCCGCCTCGCCGCTGCTGACGAAGACGTACATCACCCCGTCCAGATAGGTCTGGCGGTCCCGGTCATTGGTGCCGAAGGCCTCAAAAGGCACGGCCACATACTCGCCCTGGCGCACGCCGGGCACAAAGGTCAGATCGTCAATGCCGTACTGGCTGTTGCCCGGATCCATGTAGAAGGTGTCCCGGTTCTTGATGCGGGTCCCGGGCCGGGCGTTGGAGGCGTAGCCGGTGTAGAGGCTGCCCTCGTAGGTGCTGGGCAGCTCCGTGAAGGTGACCCGGATGAGAGCGCCCCGGGGGTAGCTCTTGTTCCAAAAGTCCGCGAAGTCGTCCCCGTCCAGGGTGACGGGCATGTCCTTAGAGGTGGTGTAGAGCACGTCCAGGTTTCCGGCGTACTGCTGGACGGTGACGGTGAGCACGCCGTAGAAGCTCTCGTTGGCGTCGTTGTAGACGGTGAAGTTGATGGCGTAGGGGCCGGTGGCCTCCTTGCTGGGCCGGAAGCGGACGTTGCTCAGATCATAGGTGGAGCGGTCAAAGTAGTAGCGGCTGCCGCTCTCCACCTCCAGCGCGCCCACCTTGGACACGGGCTTGGCCCCGAAGACCACGTACTGGGGGGTGCCCCGGCCCGCGTCATAGGCGGCTTTGTAGATCTGCTCCTCCACGGACTGGGTGGACCAGCGGTCCATGTCCCCCAGGGCCAGATAGGTGTCGTCCAGGCCCACCGTGGCGTGGGCGGTGATGAGGTTGCGCACGTGGACCGTCACCGTGCAGGAGGCGCTGATGGGCTGGGTGGTCAGGCCGCTCTTGGGCACGGCCATGACAAAGCAGACATAGCTCAGATCCCCCTCCTTCTCCGTCACGGAGGCGGGCAGGACGTAGCTGTCCCCGGTATAGACCAGGGTGCCCTGGTGGTACCAGCTGTAGGTGAGGTTGTAATCTCCGGTGATGTCGGCGGAGCCGATGCTCATGGCCACGTCGCCCAGGGTGAGGCCGAAGTCCGTGGACCCCAGGGGCACGTAGACCGCAGGGTTCTCCGGCAGGGAGATGGTCACCTTGCTGTAGTCCACAGCGAGGCACACCGTACACCGGCCGTTCACGATCTGGTGGGCCTGCTTGTCGATCCGCGCGTTGTAGTGGTAGGGGCACTCGCCGGAGTGGGTGCCGTCCCCGTTGTCCTGGAACTTGTACTCGTGGTTGGATGGGTTGATATCTGTGGGTTCAATCCACTCAAAGCTACACTTGTTGCAATGTAATTTGATTTCTCCCTTTTGATAACAGGTGGCTGTCCTGGTTGCAGTCTCTGCAACATCAATACCAGTAGCTTGACATTTGGGGCAGGATGTTGCCGCCGCCAGGGCCGTGGGCATCAGCGACAGCAGCATGACCAGCGTCAGCAGCAGCGCGGGGATGCGCCGGGCGCTCTTCCTTTTCATCTTCATTGTTGCGTTTCCTCCTGTGGGTAGATTCGCGGAGAGCAGAGGCCTCCACAGTGTACGGGAATCATTATAGCATACTTGTCCACAAAAATCTGTTACAATTTAGCTACAAGTTGGCATCAAATCTAGAAACTCTCTAAAACGTCAAATTCCCACTCCGGGTCCCTGCCGATCTCCAGCTCCCGCACCCGGCCCAGGCTGTCCGTATCCATGCGGCAGAGGAGGGCGAACCGCTCCTCGTCCTGCCCCACCAGCAGGCAGGGCCTGCCCCGCTGTCCGGCGGCGGTGAGCACGCCGGGGCGGACGCAGCCCAGTCCCGCCGCCGCCAGATCCCGGCCCGCCAGCTCCAGCAGCGCCAGGGCGTTCTCCGTTCCCTCCTGCCGGTTCTCCAGAAACCGCACGGCGCAGTCGGAGCGGAGCATGGGCCGCAGCCGCTCCACGTTGCCCCGGCGGAGGAAGTCCGCCAGCAGACGGAAATTCTGCTCCTGGCCGAACACCAGCCCTCCGGCGTACTGGCCCACGGCGCAGTCCCCGGACAGGACGCACAGGGCGGACACCACCGCCCCGGGCCGGACCATGTCCCGCTGGGGCTCCGCCACCATGTCCAGGGGGTGGCACAGCTCAATGTCGCCCATGGCGGTGGACACGGTGACGCTGACGAATTTGGTCAGGGGTTCCATGCCCAGGAAGGTCTCGCCCACCTTGGCGTCCTTCACCAGCCCCTGGAGCAGGGTGGTATCCTCCCCCGCCTCCATGGCGCCGGAGCTCTCGCCGGCGTCGTAGCTGATCCGCAGGGGAAAGCCGGCCATGTTCAGGCGCAGCGTGTCCCCCTCCCGGATGGAGGGGAGCACGTCGGGGCAGAGAAGCTCCACCACCGCCCGCTCCGGCCCCTCCTCCCGGCCCGCCAGTATCCGGCGGCTGAGGGCGTCCGTCCCCGGGGGCGTCAGATCCTTCTCCACCCGCACGGTCCACAGGCAGCCGCTTCCGGCGTGGGCGTCCATGCCCAGCAGCTCCTCCTGGCCGCTCTCCCGGTCCCGGCCTGTGCGCACCACCACCTGAGCGTCCCCCATGCGCAGGCGGTAGTAGTCCCCGCCGTAGCCCGGCAGGCGGGAGCCCTCGGCCATGGCCAGGCCCGCCAGACGAAAGGCGTCCTCCGGCTTTGCCGCCAGCTCGGTCAGTCCAAAGCTATCCAGCCGCAGCGCCATACTAGACCTCCCAATCCACAGCCACCCGGTCCGTGCGGATGGCCTTGCACTTGGCCGACACGGCCACATGGCGGGGATCGGCCTTGTAGGCCTCCAGATCCGCCATGCTCTCAAACAGGGAGATGAGCGCCGCGTCGTAGTTGCCGGGGGCGCAGTTTACGCCCACCTCCTGCTCCTTGATCTGGGGGATGACCCCGTACAGGCCCCGCAGGCCGTCCAGGAACTCGTGCATCTCTTTTTCCGTGCCGGGCCGGAATTTCCACATGACAATATGCTTAATCATGAAACTGCTCCTCAGTGTGTTTTGTGGTCATTCTTTTTTCTTGAAAGAAAAAAGAATCAAAAAAGAACTTTAGGGCTTGTTTGATAATTGGCAATATGCCCAACGGAGAGGAATTTTTTCGCCAGACAAGGCAAATTTTCGCAGGCATCCTGACGGATGGCAAGAAAATTTAACACAGTATGGCGGAAAAATAACCGCCGTTTGGGCGTGTTGACAATTTTCAAACATGCCCTAGAGAGGGTGCGCAGCAGACTCACCAGGCCCTGACCTGCTCCACGGCCTCCAATATACGCGCCTTCACCTCTTCCAGGCTCCCCTCCAGGGTGGCTCCGGCGGCCATGGCGTGGCCGCCGCCCCCCAGGAGCTGGCACACCCGGGTGGCGTTCACCCGGCCGTTGGCCCCGGTGCGCAGGCTCAGCTTCCACTGGTCCGGCTTCAGCTCCCGCAGTACGGCTCCGCAGTCCACGTCCTCCACCATGCCCGCCAGGGTGGACAGGTCCTCCGCGTCGTTCTCCGTGGCCCCCAGCCGCTCCATCAGGGAGATGGGCACGGCCATGAACACGCCCCTGCCCTCGTGGAAGAACTCCATACCCCCCAGCAGGGCGCTCTCCAGGGCGATGCGGCGGCGGCTTTTGGTGCGGAAGTGGCGCTTGTTGACGCTGAAATAGTCGATGCCCGTCTCCAGCAGGGCCGCCGCCACCCGGTGGGTGTTGGCGGTGGTGTTGGCGTAGACAAAGCAGCCCGTGTCCGTGGAAACGGCCACGTACAGGGGCAGAGCCACCTCCGCCGTCACCTCCCCCAGCTCCCGGCAGATCTCGTATACGATCTCCCCGCAGGCCGCCCGGGAGGGGTCCACACACTGGTGGGCCCCAAAGCCCTCAAAGGAGGGGTGGTGGTCCACCGCCAGATCAATGCGGTCAAAATACGCCTCTGCGGCCGGGAAAAAGAGGCTCCGGGCCGCGATGTCCACGCTCACCACAAACGCCGGCGCGAACCCCTCCGGGGCCCACAGCTCCGCCGCGTATACGGCGTTGGTCTCCGTCATCTCCGGGTTGCGCAGCAGGAAGGCCGTCTTGCTCAGCCGCCGCAGGGCGAGGCACAGGGCCGCCGCACAGCCGGTGGTGTCGCCGTCCGGGCGGCGGTGGGTGAGGATGAGGAATTGGTCCTGGTCCCGCAGCAGGGCTGCGGCGGCCTGAGGCGTCAGCTGGCTCATGTCTCGTCCTCCAATACGATGCTCTCGTTGGCCGGATTAGCCGGCTTCACCACCTCCGGGTCCCGGAGCATCTCCAGAATATGGGCCCCCTGCTGGATGGAGTCGTCGGCAATGAACTGGAGCTCCGGGGTGTAGCGCAGCCGCAGGGCCGCCCCCAGCTCCCGGCGCAGATACCCGGCCGCAGACCGGAGGCCCTTCATCATGTCCTTCTCCTGGCTCTTGTCCAGGGCGGAGATATAGATTTTCGCATAGCGCAGATCGCCGGTGGTGTCCACGTGGGTGATGGTCACCAGCCCGTTTTGCAGGCGGGGGTCCTTGACCGTGCGCAAAAGCGCGGACAGCTCCCGCTGGATTTCCTCGTTGATTCGCCCGATTCGGTTGCTTGCCATGTTGTTCTCCTCAATATCATTAAGAATGGAACGATGTGAAAAATCGTGGAAAAACGGCGGTCCCGCCGGGGACCGTCCGCCTCTACTCCGCCGCCAGCAGGTATTCCTCCGGCTGGCCGGAGGTCTCGGCAAAATCCTCCCCCGCCTCCGCCAGGAGGGTCCGGAGGGCGCTGTACTCCTCCGCCGACAGCGCATAGGTCTGGCCGGGGTTCCAGGGGAGGCCCAGCTGCTCCTCTACCCAGGCCTGGGCCAGAGGGCTGGCCGTGGTCAGGGTCCGGGCGGTCTCCGGGGCGCTCTTTGCCGCATCCCGGACCGTCGGCGAGGCCAGGGCAGGGGCGTCCGCTTCGGCCGCCTTTTCCTGGGGACTGGCGTCCTCCAGAATCTGGATCGCCGGCGCGTCCAGGGACCAGTCTGTCAGCGTCTCCTCGCCGCCGTCCGCCGGCAGGGCGGCGTAGGCGGCCACCTGGGGCTGGTCCGCCCGGCTCTGCCGGAGGCCGCCCCACAGCCCTGCCGCCGCAATGGCGCAGCAGGCCGCCAGGGCCGCCCATCTCCTCCAGGAGGGGAGGAGGACTGTCTTTTTGTGGGCGGGGGGCTCCTGCGCCTCGGCCCGCACCCGCTCCATGATTCGCCCCGCCAGCTCCGGCGGCGCGGGGATCTCCTCCAGATCCAGCAGCGCCTCGTGGATGGCGATCTGGTCGTCAAAGTAGGCCTGACACACCGGGCAGGCGGCCATGTGGGCCTCCAGCTCCGCCCGGTCCCTCTCCGGCAGGCAGCCGTCAATAAAGGCGCTGATGCGCTCCTCGTACTCCCGGCACGCGCTCACGGCCGTCCCCCCTTTCCCGTCTGTTCTGATGGTTTAGACGGCAGATAGCCGGATAAGTTCCCGCTTCTCAGCAGGATTTTTCGCAGGGCCCTCCTGGCCCGGGAGATGCGGGACTTCACCGTGCCCAGATCCAGATCCAGGGCCCGGGCGATCTCCTCGTAGCTGAGCTGCTGGAGCTCCCGCAGCACCAGCACCTGCCGGTGGCTGTCTCCCAGCTGGCCCAGGGCCTGATCCAGGGCTTGGCGCAGCTCCCCCTCCTCGGCGGCCTCCTGGGGGCCCGGACCCGCCTCCAGGGCGGTGAGGCCCAGGTCCTCGTCGTCCAGCCGCAGCTCCCCCCGCTGCCGCCGGACCCGCCGCAGCAGGTCAATGGAGGCGTTGGCGGTGAGCCGGTAGAGCCAGGTGGAGAACCCCGCCTCCCCCCGGAAGGAGGGCAGGGCCCGCCACGCGGACAAAAAGGCCTCCTGGGCCGCGTCGGCGGCGTCCTCCGGGCTGCCGCACATCCGCAGGGCCAGACTGTACACTTTATCCTCATACAGGCCCACCAGCTGGGCAAAGGCCTCCTCGTCGCCCCCCGCTGCGGCCCGGACCAGCTCCTCAACCGTCATGGAGATCCCTCTTGATGCCCGCCGTCACCCGGTAGACGTCCTCCAGCGTCTCCATGGAAACGATCTGTTCCTTGTAGTAGGAGGCGTGGGGCACCCCCTTGAGGTACCAGGCGTAGTGCCGCCGGG
>CANAZG010000015.1 GCA_947365965.1 uncultured Clostridia bacterium | reverse complement strand
TTCGTCCATATCATCACCCTACCTCATTATACCATATTTTTGTGAGACAGGCGTGGCTGCGGCAGCCGAATGAGCGAACAAATTGTGGGCGAAACGGGTTGTGATAATAGACAGCCGCATCCTCCGTCAAACAAATGTTTTTCAATGGCTATTCCCTTCGGCTATGGCCAATTCAGCCCTGTTTACGATGGGTTAACAGGAGGTTTCCTCCTTCAATCACCCCGTTTCGCCCCCTCTTCCCCCTTGACAAACCCCGGGAAACCGGCTAACATAAACGGGAAAAACGCGGCACACGCCCCTGGTCCCAGGTGGCGTGGGCCTTTTCCTGCGTGGACGCGAAAAATTCTGGAAAACCGGAGGAGGAATGACGCCATGGAACAGCTGCTCCAGACCCTGCTGCGCATCCCGGAGGCGGGGGCTCTGGCCGCCGCGGTGGACGGCGGGCTCTGCCCCGCCGCCGTCACCGGCCTGGCCCCGGTCCACCGGGCCCAGGTGGCCGCCGCCCTGGCTGCCGATTCCGGGCGGCCCCTGGTGATGGTCTGCTCCGACGAGGGGGAGGCCGGCCGGCTGGCCGGGGACCTGGAGACCCTGCTGGGGGTGCGGCCCCTCCGGCTCTATGCCCGGGAGCTGTTTGTGCGCGCCGGGGCTGTGGCCTCCCGCCAGTGGGAGCACGCCCGGATTGGCGCTTTGTACGAGCTCTGCCAGGGCCGGGGCCGGGTGCTGGTGGCCACCGCCGAGGGCCTGCTGCAAAAGACCTGCCCGCCCCGGCTGCTGGAGCAGTCCGCGCTTCTGCTGGAGGCCGGGGAGCGCTATGACCTGGGGGACCTCCCCCGCCGGCTGGTGGCGGCGGGCTACACCCGCGCCGATCAGGTGGAGGGCGTGGGCCAGTTCGCCCTGCGGGGCGGCATCCTGGACGTGTTCTCCCCCCTCATGGAGGAGCCGGTGCGCTGCGAGTTCTTTGACGACGAGATCGACTCCCTGGGCAGCTTTGACACCGCCACCCAGCGCCGCACCAAAAACCTGACCTCCGCCCTGCTGCTGCCGGCATCGGAGCTGCCGGAGGGGGCGGAGCCCTCCCCGGCCTTCTCCTACCTGCCCGGGGACGCCCTGGTGTGCCTGAACGAGACGGCCCGGCTGGGGGAGCGGGTGAAGAACGTCCTCTGGCAGGCCCGGGAGGACACGGAGTCCCTGCTGGCCGCCGGGGAGGAAAACGGCGATCTCACCCGGCTGCTGCTGAGCCAGGGGGAGTGGCTGGAGGGACTGGAGGGCTTTGCCCTGTGCATGATGGAGGCCCTGCCCACCTCCCGCTACCCCCTGCCCCCCAGGACCCTGCTGTCCGTCACGGCCAAGCAGCTGAGCGCCTACGGCGGCAGCATCGACACCGCCGCCGGGGACATCGGCCACTACCTCTCCTCCGGCTTCGGCGTGCTGCTGCTGTGCGGCAGCGCCGCCCGGGCAAAGAGCCTCCAGCGGATGCTCCAGGAGCGGGGCGTGTCCGCAGCCCTGGACTTCCAGTGCGAGGCCATGCCCGGAGCGGGAGAGGCCCGCATCGTCGTGGGGGCCCTGTCCGCCGGGGCGGAGTACCCCCAGCTCAATCTGGCGGTGCTCACCGAGGGCCAGCTGACGGCTCCCGCCTCCGGCCGGACCGCCCCCCGCCGGGCGGCCAGGGACAACCGCCAGAAGCTCCTCAGCTACGCCGATCTGACCCCCGGCGATCTGGTGGTCCACGCCCACCACGGCATCGGCCGCTTTGAGGGCATCCGGAAGATGCCCGTGGACGGGGTGGAGAAGGACTATATCAAAATCGCCTACGCCGGCGGGGACAGCCTCTACGTTCCGGCCACGGGCCTGGATCTGGTGAGCAAGTATATCGGAGGCGGCGGAGGCGGGGACGGGGAGAGCCGTCCGGCCAAGCTCAACAAGCTGGGGGGCACGGACTGGTCCAAGCAGAAGAAGAAGGCCCGGGCAGCGGCCAAGGATCTGGCCAAGGGGCTCATCGAGCTCTACGCCCAGCGCCAGCGCCAGCCCGGCTTCGCCTTCTCCCCGGACTCCCCCTGGCAGCGGGAATTTGAGGAGGCCTTCGACTACGCGGAGACCGAGGACCAGCTCCGGTGCATCGCGGAGATCAAGAAGGACATGGAGCGGGCCATGCCCATGGACCGGCTGCTGTGCGGGGACGTGGGCTACGGCAAGACGGAGGTGGCCCTGCGGGCGGTGATGAAGTGCGTGCTGGACGGCAAGCAGGCGGCCATCCTGGTACCCACCACCGTGCTGGCCCAGCAGCACTACGCCACCGCCGTCAACCGCTTCCGCTCCTTCCCTGTGGAGATCCGGGTCCTCAGCCGGTTCCAGACACCGGGGCAGGTCCGGCAGATCCTCTATGACCTGGGGGCGGGGAAGATCGATCTGCTCATCGGCACCCACAAGCTGCTCCAGAAGGACATCCGCTTCAAGGACCTGGGGCTGCTGGTGGTGGACGAGGAGCAGCGCTTCGGCGTGACCCACAAGGAGAAGCTCAAGGAGATGAGCCGTCAGGTGGACGTGCTCACCCTCTCCGCCACCCCCATTCCCCGGACGCTGAACATGGCCCTGTCCGGCATCCGGGACATGTCCGCCCTGGAGGAGCCGCCCCACAACCGCCAGCCGGTCCAGACCTACGTGGTGGAGCACAGCTGGGACATGCTCTTTGACGCCATGCGCCGGGAGATCGACCGGGGCGGCCAGGTTTACTACCTCCACAACCGGGTGGAGTCCATCGACGCCACCGCCTCCCGCATACAGCGGGCCCTGGGGGAGGAGGTCCGGGTGGTGGTGGGCCACGGCAAGATGAACGAGCAGCAGCTCTCCGGGGTGATGCAGGCCATGGTTGAGGGGGCGGCCCAGGTGATGGTGTGCACCACCATCATTGAGACGGGCATCGACATCCCCAACGCCAACACCCTGGTCATCGAGGACGCGGACCGCATGGGGCTGGCCCAGCTCCACCAAATCCGGGGCCGCATCGGCCGCAGCGCCCGCCGTGCCTACGCCTACATGACCTACCGGCCGGGGAAGGTCCTCTCCGAGGTGGCCTCCAAGCGGCTGACGGCCATCCGGGAGTACGTGGAGTTCGGCTCCGGGTTCAAGATCGCCATGCGGGATCTGGAGATCCGGGGGGCGGGGAACCTGCTGGGGCCGGAGCAGTCGGGGTATATGATGAGCGTGGGCTATGAGATGTACCTCCAGCTGCTGGAGGAGGCGGTGCTGGAAGAGAAGGGGGAGAAGAAGAAGGTCAGCGCGGAGTGCGCCGCGGATCTGACCATCTCCGCCAACATCCCGGAGAAGTACGTCCCCTCCCCGGAGCAGCGCATGGACCTCTACCGCCGCATCGCGGCCATCCGCACCCAGGAGGACGCCTCCGATCTGCTGGACGAGCTCATGGACCGCTACGGCGATCCCCCCAAACCGGTCTACGCCCTGCTGGACGTGGCCATGCTGCGGGCCAGCGCCTCCCAGGCGGGGATCTCGGATATCTCCCAGCGGGGCGACAAGCTGCGCTTTGTGATCGGGGACTTTGATCCCCAGGCGGTGCTGTCCGTGTGCGGCGCGGCCAAGTACCGTCAGCGGCTGGCGGTGAGCGCCGGGGAGGTGCCGGCCCTCACCCTGACCCTGGGGCCCAAGCAGCCGGTGCTGGAGACCGCCCTGGGACTGGTGGAGGATCTGAAGCTGGCCAGGGAAAAATAGATTGTATCCGGCTGAAAACCGTGGTATGATATTCTGGTGTCCCTGTCGGAGGGCAAACGCTCCGGCGGGCGCAAAAATGAAAACACTGTGAGGAAATGAAAGCAATGAAAAAATGGATAAGCGGGCTTCTGGCCCTGACGATGGTACTGGGCCTGTGCGCGGGCTGCGGCGAAAAGGCCCCGGAGCCCTCCGGCATCTACTATGAGATCACCGGCATTGACCCCGGCGAGACGGTCATGGAGGTGGACGGCAACAAGATCCCGGCGGAGTTCTACCTCTACTGGCTGGCCTACGCCTGCGGCAACACGGAGTACCAGATCAACATGCTTAACGCCTACTACGGCGCGTACAGCGAGCTTCTGGGCGAGAACGGGGAGCTGCTCTGGAACAACGAGCTCAGCGAGGGCAAGACCCTGACCGCCCAGGTGAAGGAGGACGGGGAGAACAGCGTCCTCTTCTACGCCACCATCGAAAACATGGCCGCCCAGCGTGGGGTCACCCTCACCGACGAGGACAAGGCCGACATGGCCGCAGCCCTGGAGCAGAACCTGGAGCAGTACGGCGGCGAGGAGGCCTTCCAGGACAACCTCCGGCGCATGGGCATCAGCCGGGAGACCTTTGACCGCATCAACGGCGACACCTACCTCTTCGAGCACCTGCGGGAGAGCGTGCTGGATCCGGAGAGCGATCTCTACAGCGACTTCGCGGGCAACGTCTACGTGGACCACATCCTGCTCATGACCGTGAACCAGGAGACCAACGAGCCCCTCAGCGACGAGGAGATTGCCCAGAAGCGGGCCCTGGCCGAGGACCTCCTCTCCCAGCTCCAGGCCGCCGGCGGCAATACGGAGACCCTCTTCAATGAGCTGGTGGAGGAGCACGGCGAGGACCAGGGCCGGAGCGCGGAAAGCGGCTACCTGATGAACGCGGAGACCAACTTTGTCCAGGAGTTCAAGGACGCCGCCCTGTCCCTGGAGGTGGGCCAGATCAGCGGCATCGTGGAGAGCTCCTACGGCTACCACATCCTGCTGCGCAAGGACCTCACCGACGCCCAGAAGGCCGATCTGGCGGGGGACCACCTCTCCGCGCTGCTCCAGGAGCAGCTGAGCGCGGCCCAGGTGACCCGCAGCGAGAAGCTGGCGGACATTGACGCTGGTACCTTCTACACCAGCTACAACGCCATCCTGGATGCGGAGAACGCGGCCCAGGAGGGGGATCAGACCTCCGGCGAGGGCGGCGAGGGGACCGGCTCTGACGCCGGAGGAACCGACGGCGGCGACGCCCAGGGCTCTGCGGGCGAGTAACATGTCCAGCGGAATCGTCATCATCGACAAGCCCGGCGGCTGGACCAGCATGGACGTGTGCGCCAAGCTGCGGGGCATTCTGAAGGAACGGCGGATCGGCCACGGGGGTACCCTGGACCCTCTGGCCACCGGCGTGCTGCCTGTGTTCGTGGGCAGCGCCACCAAGGCGGTGGAATTCGCGGAGAAGGGGGACAAGGAGTACGTGGCCGGGCTGCGGCTGGGGGTGGAGACCAACACCCAGGACATCACCGGCCAAGTGCTCTCCACCCGCCCCGTCACTGCCGGGCAGGCGGAGCTGGAGGGGGCCCTGGCCGCCTTCATTGGGCCCATCATGCAGGTGCCGCCCATGTACTCCGCCATCAAGCGCAATGGCCAGAAGCTCTGCGAGCTGGCCCGGGCGGGGAAGGAGGTCCACCGTGACCCCCGGCCTGTGACCATCCACGCCCTGGCGCTGCTGGGGCGGACGGAGGAGGGGGACTACCTGCTGCGGGTGCGCTGCTCCAAGGGCACCTACGTGCGCACCCTCTGCCACGACATCGGCGCGGCCCTGGGTTGCGGCGGGTGCATGTCCAGCCTGCGCCGGACCATGGCCGCCGGGTTTACCCTGGAGCAGGCGGTGACCCTGGAGCGGGTCCAGGAGGAGGGGGCGGCGCTGCTGCTGCCGGTGGATCGGTTCTTCGGCGGCCTCCCGGCCTACTCCATCTCCTCCCCCCGGCAGGAGCGCCTCTGCCGCAACGGCAACCCTCTCCCCGCGCCGGAGCTGGCGGCGGGGGAGTACCGGGTGTACGGCCAGGAGGGGGATTTCCTGTGCGTGAGCCGGTGGGAGAGAGACCAACTGATACCTGTGAAAAATTTCTTCAGCTGATGGGAAAAACCGTGGCCGGGATGGCGATCCATCCCGGCCACGGTTTGCGTATGTCCCCCTCCCCATTCCCTCCTCACACGACGGATGTGGGCAAATGGGTTGTGGGGAATCCTGTGTCAAGAGCAGCATGGTCTGAAAATAGGGCAGGGGGGGCCCAGACGCTGGGGTCCCCTCCGGCGGATACGCCTGCTGCCGTCCATTCTGCGGTTCTTACAGATCAATGCTGCCGTTCTCGTCGTCGTTGACAACGTAGTAGGCCTTGCCCTCCTCGGGCTTGAGGTAGATCACCAGCTTCTTCACGTCCGAAGCCTTGCGGCCCTCGGCCGCATAGGCGGCCACAACGCGCTCCTTGCAGTCGGTGATGTTCCACTCCGCGCCGCCGGCCTGGAGATAAATCTCCTCCGTCTTCTGGGCGGCCTTCTTCGGGGCAACCTTTGCGGCCACGGTCTCCTTCACCGCCTCCACCACAGAGGGCGCGGCGGCCTTGGCCGTGTCAGTCTTCTTGGGTCGAGCCATATTCTCGTTCTCCATTCTTCATTTAGTGCATTATCAAGCGGCGCCTTCCAAGGATCTATGCTTGATTGTTTCTATAGTACACCTCATCCGCCCTGTTTTCAATAGGTTTTTATACAAAGAATAGGGCCCGGGGGTCCCAAAGGGTTGCTATCCTGACCAAAAACCGGGCCCAGGCCCCCTCTCCCCGCCAAAAGCTCAGCTCTCACCTCCGTAGAGGTCCGTCAATATCCTGGAGTAAATCTCCTCCGCGTGGGCCCGGAACCGCTTCTGTATCTCCAGGGCCATGTCCTGGCGGGTGACCAGCAGCTGGAGATTCATCAGATCGTCCAGCTCGTCGCTCAGGGACAGCGTCACCGTGTACCCCCCCTGGTCGCGGGGCTGAATCTGGGAGCGCACCAGGGCCTTCCGCCGGAGCTGCTCGTTGCAGCTCGCCAGATTCTGCTCCGCCTGCATCCGCACCGAGTAGGGCAGGCTGCTCTCGCAGATGGCGCTGTTGCGCCGCCCCTTCTCGGTGATGACGTAGAGCCCGTCCCGGTCCACCTCCAGGTGCTCCGTGCGCACCAAGTCCGCCAGGCACTCGGAGAAGCCGAAGTAGTCCACCCCGCCGTCGCACATGCTCAGCTCCTGGAGAACCTCAAAGGGCGCCGGGCCCACCACCCGGGACGCGATATAGAGAATGAGGAACTTGATCTCCAGCTTGCCGCTGATAAACCCAAAGTCGTTCATGGCCTGCCTCCTCGCCGTCTGCCTGTCCTCCTATTATACCTGCCCGGCACGGATTTGTATACCCCGAATTTTCACATACCGCCGGCAGGCGCATAGACTGGAATGAAGGCGGACGCCTTCCAAACTTCCCGAACGAACCAGAGTTACTTTTTAGGAGGTTCCATTATGCCTGAACGCATCGTACCCGGCCCGGTTTCCGGCTTGAAGGAAAACTGCGAGGCCGTTTGTATCCATACCAAGAAGATTTACGACAGCTGCCGTGATAAAGACTGTATTGAGGACCTTCGCTTCTACCCCACCGCTGCTGGCCAGGACATCCTCAACCGGGCCCAGTCCGTCAAGGGCGGCAAGGCGGAGCTGCTGTATACTTATATCAACGTGGAGCCCGTGGTCTTCAACCGGGGCTTTTACACGGTGGATATGCGCTTCTTCTACCGCGTCACCCTCAACGCCTACTGCTCCTGCCCCCGTCCGGTGGAGGTGGAGGGCCTGTGCGTGTTTGACAAGCGGGTCATCCTCTTCGGCAGCGAGGGCAACGCCAAAATCTTCTCCTCCAAGCTCCGCATCGACGGCCTGGACCGCCAGATGCTGGAGCAGAGCAACATGCCCGTGGCGGTGGTGGAGGCGGTGGACCCCATCGTCCTGGACGCCAAGCTGGTGGAGTGCTGCGAGCACCGCTGCTGCGACTGCGACATCTGCGAGATTCCCGCCTGCGTGTGCCAGTGCTTCTGCTGCGAGCTGACCATGGGCGACGACTACCGCCGGGCCTATGTCACCCTGGGCCAGTTCTCCATCATCCGCCTGGAGCGGGACAGCCAGCTGCTCATGCCCGTCTACGACTACTGCCTGCCCCACAAGGACTGCTCCTGCGCCGGCTGCGGGTGCAGCCCCACCGAGGACCCCTGCGAGCTGTTCCAGAACATCAGCTTCCCAGTGGATGAGTTCTTCCCGCCCCAGGGCTTCGCCGGTTCCTGCGGCTGTGAGTGCTCCAAGCCCTCCTGCCCGCCCTGCGGCTCCTGCGACTGCGACTGCAAGCCCGTCTGCTCCCCCTGTGAGTGCGAGTGCAAGCCCGTGTGCACCCCCTGCCCGCCCTGCGGCTCCTGTGACTGCGACTGCGGCCGGCCCCAGCCCCACCACGGCGGCTGCCGCCGCTGAGGCCGCCGGACCCCGACGGCGCGCCCACGCCGTAAAGCCCTGATAAAACGCGCCGCGAAGCATCGCTTCGCGGCGCGTCGGCTCTATATGGAGGGAAAAACTATCGGGCCTGGAGAGAGTCGGAGTGGAAGGTCAGGCTCCGGTCATACCACGTGTCCTTGCGGACGCTGTGGGCGGCAAAGCCCAGCTCCTGGTCCAGGGCGGACACAGGCAGGGTGAAGACGGCGGTCTCACCGTCCACCACAGCCTCCACAGCCCCCTCCCCGCCGGCGGCGGCCGCAGCGGCGGAACCGGGGAACATCCGGTCAAAGCTGACGCTGCCCAGGGTCAGGCGGGCGGTCATCTCCCCGCCCGCCACGGTGAGCTCACAGCCGGCGATCTTGAACATGGACTCCTTACAGGTCGCCTCCATGGTATACACGCCGTCCGCCAGGGGTTTCTCCCCGGCCTCCCCCCAGTTCTCCGGGTTGGGCTCCACGTGGATGCCCGTCTCGTCCAGGGCCTTGGCGTCCCGGGCGTGGGCCGCCAGGAGCTGCTGAATGGCCTCCAGCTCCCCCAGACCCCTGACCTCGCACACCACCTGGAAGCCGGCGGCCGTGAACACGGACTTCCAGGAGTCCTCGTCGTCGCTGGCCATGTCGTTGTTGGCGTGGTCTCCAGCCACGATCATCATGGGCCGCAGCACCACCCGCTGGTAGCCGCCGGCCTTCACCAGCTTCACCAGATCCTCCGCTGTGGGCTCGGCCTCCACAGTGCCCACGAAGTAGTTGTCGTGGCCGCTGTCGGAGAGGTACTTCTGCATTCTGGCATAGATTCCGTTGGCGGCGGCCTCGGAGCCGTGGCCCATGTAGCACACGGCGGTTTTGCCGTCGTCATATGCGGCTGCGGCGTCCACCATGGCCTGGGCCACGGCGGCGAAGTCCTCGTCCGTGGTCAGCAGGGGCGCGCCGATCCGGACGCTCTCAAAGTCCGAGACGCAGCCCTCCAGCTCCTTGACCAGATCCCCGTACTCATAGCCGTTCATCAGGTGGGTGGGCTGGACCAGCAGGTTCTTCACGCCATTGGCCTTGGCCCGGGCCAGGGCCTCGGTCACGTCGTCGATGACCACGCCGTCCCGGCGCTGGATGTGCTCAATGATGATGTTGGAGGTAAAGCCCCGGCGCACGGCGTAGTCGGGGAAGGCCTTCTCCATGGCGCTCTCCACGGCGCCGATGGTGGCCGCCCGGTTGTCGTTGTAGCTGGTGCCGAAGCTGACCACCAGCAGCTCGCTCTCACCGATGCTGTCGCTGTTGCGGGGGTTGTCCTTGGACGCGTCGCCGGTGGAGGCGTCGTCCATGTAGCGGCAGAGAATGGCCGCCATCTGGGCCCGGGTGACGGCGCCTCTAGGATTGAGCTTTCCGCCGCTGCCGGTGATGAACTCGCTGGCAACAGCCCAGTTCATGCTCTCCCTGGCCCAGTCGGACACCTGGGCCGCATCGGCGTAGCCGGAGAGCACGTCGATGCGGTTATGGAGAGTCTTCCTGCCCACGGCATCGGCGGCAAAGGCGTTGAGGATCTTGGCGATCTCCTGGCGCTGCACGTCGCCGCTGGGATCAAATACGCCCTGGCTCCTGCCGGAGGCGATGCCCTTCTCGTTTGCCCAGATCACCGCGTCCCGATAGGCGGCGTCCTCGGCCACGTCGCTGAAGGGGTTCTTCCCGCCGGACGCCGGGGAGCCGGCCAGACGGTAGAAGGCCAGCACCAGCTCCGCCCGGGTCATGTTCTCGTTGGGGGCAAAGGATCCAGCGCTCCTGCCCTCCATCAGCTCCAGTTCGGTCATACGCTTCACATACTCCTCAGACCAGGTTCCCGCTACGTCCGCATAGGTCACGTCCGCCGCCAAGGCGGCGGTGGTCAGGCCCAGGGCCATGACCCCTGCCAGCAGCAGCGCCGGCAGCTTGTTCCATTTTCTCATGGGTATCATTCCTCCTAAGTATTCCGCGCAGGATTGGGGCGGCCATCTGCCGGATAGGCCCGGCCCGCCGGATATCTGGCAGCGAGAGACCAGACGGCGCAGGTCCCAGATACGTATGCGCATCCGGGGGACCAGCCCCGTCTATTGTCTCCGCGCCGGGATACCAAACAGGCTCTCAGGAGGTATGGGGCCCTCCCTGCCGCCCCCGCGCAGGATAATTATACACCAATTTTCCCCCGCTGGCTAGGGCTTATTTCAAGATTATGGGCAGAGGAGAGCAATTTTTCTGGGAGCAGATCCACCGAGCCGGTGAGGATTCTCTATCCCCCGACGGTCAGCTCCGCCACGCGGCCTATCCCGGCGCTGTCCAGAAGGACAACCGGATGGGTGACGGGCTCCTCCTCCGGTCCGGGGCGGGTGTAGGCTGTGCGGACCACGCCCTGGGGGCTGCGCTCCTCCACCAGAACCCAGGCCGCCTCCGGCAGCCATGTCACCGCCGGCAGCTCCCCCTCCAGGGTCAGCTCCTCCGCGGACAGCTGGCCGCCCTCCCCGTCAAACTGCCGCACCACCAGCCCCTCCAGCCTGGGGACCGCCTTTATGGATATGGACACCTCCACTGTCTCCTTCTTCACGTCTCCGCCGTTCTCCTGACGGGTGTAGGTCTGGCTCTCCTGGTAGCTGCCCAGGGCGCCGGTAAAGCTGTTGCCGCTGCCGTCCAGATAGGGCCGCCCGTCCGGGGCCTGATAGACCCGGTAGGTGGTCCAGACGCTCCGGTCCTCATAGGGGTCCCAGTCCGCCTGTCCCAGGGGCGGGCCCAGACAGAGAGCGCCGCTGATGATGTCAACGCCCCCCTCGTCGGTGATCTTGAGCTGGGGCGGCTCCTCCCCGGGGGCCAGATCGGTGACCATGGACAGATAGGCGCCGCCGTCCTCCTCAAAGCCCCGGTACGCGAACAGCCGCCAGCCCTCCAGGCCCGGGAATACCCATTCTTCCCCTTCCTTTTGGGCAAAGAGGACCTCCCGGGGGATGCTGAAAGCGCCGTATCCCTCCAGGCGGACGGTCTCCTGGCCGTACTCCTCCAGGTGGGGGTTCTGGTAGAAATCCCGGCCGCCCTCCTCCCGCACCAGGTAGAAACCCGCGAATCGGTCCCCGCCGCTCCCGGCCTCGGGCCGGGCCAGGGAGCAGCCGGTCAGGGCCAGCAGGGTCAGCAGCGCCGGCAGCAGCCATGGCATTTTATTTTTCATCGTTGGCGTCCTCCAATCGTCCGTCGAAGCGCAGCAGGTCCCCCACGCCGCAGTCCAGGTAGTAGCAGATCCGGTTGATGGTGTGAAAGCGCACGCCGTTGGCCTTGCCGGAGCGGAGGATGGAGAGGTTGGCCTCCGTGATCCCCACCTTGGCGCACAGCTCCTTGCCAGTCATGCCCCGCTGCCGCAGCAGCTCGTCCAGATGTACTGTAATGGCCATGGCGCGCCCTCATATGATGGTCTGGTTGTCGTCGCTCACCGCCTTGGCCCGCTGGAAGTAGCGGCACAGCAGGCCCAGGGCCGCTGCGAGCAGCACCGTGGAGAAGGGGAAGGCCACCTGGAAATGGGTGGCGCGGAGCTGGGAGAAGAACAGCATTTGCAGCAGGTTTCCCCCGGCGCACAGCAGCACCGACGCCGACGCCGTCAGTCCGCACCGGCGGCTGAGCCGCCCGGCCTCGGCCACCGTCTCTTCGCCGAAGGGGTCCTCCTCCATGGCCCGGGCCAGACGGCCGCCCCACACCAGCGCCGCGCACCCCAGCAGCTCCGGGATCAGATCCGCCGCCGCCAGCAGGCACAGGACCAGATAGGTGGGCCACAGGATAAGGCCCGGGGCGGTGTTGCTCTCCGCAGCGGCCCGGATCCCCGCGGCAAGGTCCCCGCACTGGCTCCAGGCCGCCAGCCACCCCAGCAGCAAGGCGGCCCCCAGCAGCAGCCCCTCCATGGCCCGGCCGGTTGTCCGCTCCAGCTGCCCCAGGCCTCGCAGTACCGCCCAGGCCAGGAGAGTGGCCGCTGTGCTCCCGGCGGCTGCCAGGGCCCACATGGTCCCCACCGCCTCGCTGTCCATGCCGGGGTGGAGCAGGGTGGGGTTCACCAGGAAGAACACCCCCGCGAAGATCTCCCCCGCCGCCAGGGCCAGCAGCCAGTCCCACCGGCGGCGGCCCCGCCACAGCAGGCCCAGGGCGGGCAGGGCCGTCAGGGCCAGGGCGATCCCCCAGGCGGCCAGGTTCCCGGCCGGGCCGGAGAGGGAGAGATCCCGCAGCCACCTGCCAAAGGCGGGCAGGGCCTCCAGGGGCAGCGCCGCTGCCATCACCGCTCCCGATGTCAGGATCAGCAGCAGCGCGGCCTGGTTTTCCCGTTTTTTCATGAGCAGTCCCTCCTGTTTTTGGGTGGATTTGGGTCAACGGACAGAAATATCTCCAGAGAAGAATACGTATCGTAGCCTTGCTCAGAGGAAAGGCACAGCGAATAATTATTGTTTTACAATAATTCCAAGGCCATCTTACCACAAAAATTATTGTTTGTCAATAATTTTTGCCGATGGACTGCGGCCGCCTGCCCCTGCCGCGCCAAACAGGCCGCCGGCGGGGATTGTCAGGGGGAGGGGCGGGCAATGGCAGGTCTGCTTTCGCAAAATTCCTCTTGCGCATCGCTGGAGGCTGTGGTATAATCAACTTATAAAAGTTAAACTTCAGCCACGCACGAACCCCCAGGGAGTTGCAGCTCCCTGGGGGTTAAGTCACTGCCCGCAGGCCCCCCGGGCGGGCTCGCCCCGCCAGGAGCCGTTGTCATAGGCCTCGATTTTCCGGTTCAGACGGTCCAGGGAACGCTGCATCTCCTCCATCCGGGCCACCATCTGGTCCCGCTGCTCCACCAGGATGGCCCGCCGCTGGCCGGCGGTGTCCTCCCCCTGGCGGTACAGGGCCACGTACTCGATCAGCGCCTCAATCTGCACCCCTGCGGAGCGCATGCACTTCATCAGCTCAATCCAGCCGCAGGAGGCCTCGTCGTAGTCCCGGATTCCCCCCTTGGTCCGGGGGACCGGGGGCAGCAGGCCGATGCGCTCGTAGTAGCGCAGGGTGTCGGCGGTGAGGCCGTACTTCCTGCTGGCTTCCGCAATGGTCATAAGGGCCTCCCTTCTACGCGCCGAAAATCTCCGCCGCCTTGCCCATATTCTCCACCGCCGCAACGCCGAAGGGGCACCGGCTCTCGCAGGCCCCGCACCGGACGCACTCCCCGGCTTTGTGGGGCAGAACGGCGTAGTGCTCCCGCACGGTCTCCGGCACCTCCCCCTGGGCCCGGACCAGGTTGAGCAGCTTGGTCACCGCCGCCACGTCGATGCCCTGGGGACAGGGGGCGCAGTGGCCGCAGTACATGCAATGGCCCTGCCAGCTGATCCGGGGCAGGGCCGCCAGGGCGGCGGCGTAGTCCCGCTCCTCCTCCGGCGCGGTCTCGTAGGCCACGGCGGCCCGCAGCTCCTCCATGGACCGGGCCCCGCACATGACGCAGGCCACCGCCGGGCGGGTCAGGGCGTAGTGGAGGCACTGGAGTGGGGTGAGGGCCCTGCCGGCGGGACTCAGATCCGCCCGCAGCAGATCGCCGCCGCCAAAGGCCTTCATCACCGTGACCGCCACCCCCAGCCGCTGGCAGGTCTCGTAGAGGGTCTGCCGGGCCGGGTCCATGTTCACCAGCTCCCGGGCGTAGCTCTTCTCCGCCCACAGCTCCTCCACGTCCTCGCTGGCGGGCTGGAGGTCATAGCAGGGGTTGACGCTGAACATCAGCACGTCGATGAGCCCCGTGTTCACCGCCGCCAGGGCCACCTCCGGGTTGTGGCTGGAGAGACCCACGGCCCGGATCACCCCCAGCCGCTTCAGCTCCAGGGCGTAGTCCAGCAGCCCGCCGGTCCGAATGGTCTCCCAGTCCGCCATGGCGTCGGAGTAGTGGATCATGCCGATCTCCAGGCGGTCCGTGCCCAGGCGGCGCAGCTGGTCCGCAAACCCCTCCCGCACCTCCGCCATGTCCCGGGTGCGCTTGTACTGCCCGGATTTCCAGACAGCGCCCAGATGACCCTGGAGGACGAATCGGTCCCGCCGTCCCGCCAGGGCCCGGCCCAGATGGTCCCGCACGTCGGGGTTGGGGGTGTATAGGTCAATGCACCGGACGCCGGCGGCGTCCATAGCGTCCACCATCTCCATCACCTGCTCCGCCGTCTTGCCCACAAAGCCCTCGCAGCCCATGCCGATCTCGCCCACCTGGATCCCGGTGCGGCCCAATGTACGCTGTTGCATAGTAACCTTCTCCTTTATATTGACCTGATGGGTTTTCCCTGTCATCCAGCATAGCATCTGGAGTGCGCTCCAAGTCAAGTCCCTTTTTCTATTCCGCCCCGGAGAGCTCCCGGTCCACCAGGGCGCAGGCGATGGTAAACGCCTCCACCCGTCGCCGGGCCAGGGTGAGCTGGGACTTGTACCGGCCCGGGTTCTCTTTGGCCTCCAGGGTGCGGATGGTCTCCCGCAGCTTGTGGAGGGTGGAGCCGATCTGCCGCCGGGCCTCCAGCAGCTCCTCTCTTGTGTAGTCCATCCCGCGCTCCTCTCATCATTCCGGCATGTGAGGCGGCACGGCATGCCGAAGCATACCGCGCCGCTGAAACCGCCGCTATTTTGCAGGCTTCACAATCAGGTTCACCAGCTTGTTCTTCACATGGATCACCTTCACGATCTCCATGCCCTCCAGGGCGCGGGCCACCTTGTCCACGCCCCTGGCGGCCTCCACCACAGCCGGCTCCTCGCTGTCCACAGGCACGGTGATGGCCCCCCGGAGCTTGCCCTGGACCTGGACCGCCATCTCCACCGCAGAGGCCACGGTCTTGCTCTCGTCGTAGGCGGGCCACGCCATCTGGCAGATCATCTTTCCCGACTGGGCGGCAAAGCCCAGGCTCTCCCACAGCTCCTCGCAGAAGTGGGGGGCAAAGGGGCTCAGCAGCAGCAGCAGGGTGCGCATGTCGCCCCGGGAGCAGCCGTTGGCGTAGAAGTCGTTGACCAGGGTCATCATGGCGGCGATGGCGGTGTTGAACTTCATGGCCTCGATGTCGTCGGCCACCTTCTTGATGGTCCGGTGGACACCGGCCTCGTTGGCGGGGGTGTAGTCCTGGCTGTCCGTCAGGTTCTCCGCCAGATTCCACACCCGGTCCAGGAAGCGCTTGCAGCCCTTCACCGCGTTGTCGGACCAGGCGGCGGCCTTCTCAAAGTCGCCGATGAACATGATATACAGGCGCAGGGTGTCCGCGCCGTAGGCCTTGACAATGTCGTCCGGGTTCACCACGTTGCCCCGGCTCTTGCTCATCTTCTCGCCGCCCTCGCCCAGGATCATGCCGTGGCTGGTCCGCTTCCGGTAGGGCTCCTTGGTGGGCACCACGCCGATGTCGTAGAGGAATTTATGCCAGAACCGGGAGTAGAGCAGGTGGAGGGTGGTGTGCTCCATGCCGCCGTTGTACCAGTCCACAGGGGACCAGTACGCCAGGGCCTCCTTGGAGGCCAGGGCCTTGTCGTTGTGGGGGTCCATGTAGCGCAGGAAGTACCAGCTGGACCCGGCCCACTGGGGCATGGTGTCCGTCTCCCGGCGGGCGCTGCCGCCGCAGCAGGGGCAGGCGGTGTTCACCCAGCCGGTCATCTTGCTGATGGGGCTCTCGCCGTCGTCGGTGGGCTCATAGCTCTCCACCTCCGGCAGCAGCAGGGGCAGCTCGCTCTCCGGCAGGGGCTGCCAGCCGCACTTCTCGCAGTACACCATGGGGATGGGCTCCCCCCAGTACCGCTGGCGGGAGAAGACCCAGTCCCGGAGCTTGTAGTTGACCTTGGCCCGGCCGATGCCCTTTTCCTCCAGCCACCTGGTCATGGCGGGGATGGCGTCCTTCACCGTGAGGCCGTTGAGGAAGTCGGAGTTGACCAGCACGCCGGTCTCGTCCTTGGCGGTGAAGGCGGCCTTCTGCACGTCCTCTCCGCCGGAGACCACCTCGATGATCTCGCACCCGAATTTCTTGGCAAAGGCCCAGTCCCGGTCGTCGTGGGCGGGCACGGCCATAATGGCCCCGGTGCCGTAGGTGGACAGGACGTAGTCGGAGATAAAGATGGGGATCTCCCGGCCGTTCACCGGGTTCACTGCGGCTACGCCCTCCAGGCGTACGCCGGTCTTCTCCTTGTTCAGCTCCGTCCGCTCCAGATCGCTCTTGGCGGCGGCGGCCCGCTGGTAGTCCTGAATCTGGGCGCTGTTGGCCAGCTGGGGCATCCACTTTTTGATGAGCTCGTGCTCCGGGGAGAGGACCATGTAGGTGGCCCCGAAGAGGGTGTCCGGCCGGGTGGTGAAGACCACGATGCTGTCCCCGGCGGTGGACTGGAAGGTGACCTCCGCGCCGGTGGAGCGGCCGATCCAGTTCTTCTGCTGGGTTTTCACCCGGTCGATGAAGTCCAGCTCGTCCAGATCGTCGATGAGCCGCTGGGCGTACTCGGTGATCTTGAGCATCCACTGGCTCTTCTCCTTGCGGATGACGGCGCTGCCGCACCGCTCGCAGACCCCCTCCACCACCTCCTCGTTGGCCAGCACGCACTTGCAGGAGGTGCACCAGTTCACGGGCATGGTGGCCTTGTAGGCCAGACCCTTCTTGTAGAGCTGGAGGAAGATCCACTGGGTCCACTTGTAGTAATTGGGGTCCGTGGTGTCCACCACCCGGTCCCAGTCAAAGCCGAAGCCCAGCCGCTTGAGCTGGCCGGTGAAGCGGGCGATGTTCTCCCGGGTGACCACGGCGGGGTGGACGTGGTTTTTGATGGCGTAGTTCTCCGTGGGCAGGCCGAAGGCGTCAAAGCCCATGGGGAAGAGGACGTTGCAGCCGTCCATCCGCTTTTTCCGGGTGACGATGTCCATGGCCGTGTAGGGCCTGGGGTGGCCCACATGGAGCCCCTGACCGGAGGGGTAGGGGAACTCGATGAGACCGTAGAATTTGGGCTTGTCGCTGTGGTCCGCGGCGGCGTAGACCTTGGCGTCCTCCCACTTTTTCTGCCATTTGGGCTCAATGGCGGCAAAATCGTACTTCAAAATGAATCACACTTTCTTCTATAGAGTCCGGTTTGCTCCGGCAAATGCCACATAGATTGTATTATAGCGGATTTTTTTGGTGATTGCAAGGTTTTCCGGCGGGAAAATGGAACGCGCCCCGGCCTCTCCCGGGCCCGGGGCGCGCCTTCTGGCGGATCAGTTGAGAAAATCCTTCAGCTTCTTGCTGCGGCTGGGGTGGCGGAGCTTGCGCAGAGCCTTGGCCTCGATCTGGCGGATACGCTCCCGGGTGACGTTGAACTCCTTGCCCACCTCCTCCAGGGTGCGGGTGCGGCCGTCCTCAATGCCGAAGCGGAGCTTGAGCACCTTCTCCTCCCGGGGGGTGAGGGTGGAGAGCACGTCCACCAGCTGCTCCTTGAGCAGGGTGAAGCTGGCGGCCTCGCTGGGCTCGCTGGCCCCCTCGTCGGGGATGAAGTCCCCCAGGTGGCTGTCCTCCTCCTCGCCGATGGGGGTCTCCAGGCTCACAGGCTCCTGGGCGATCTTCAGAATCTCCCGCACCTTGTCCACGGGCATGTTCATCTCCACGGAGATCTCCTCCGGGGAGGGATCGTGGCCCAGCTCCTGGAGGAGCTGGCGGGAGACCCGGATGACCTTGTTGATGGTCTCCACCATGTGTACGGGGATGCGGATGGTCCGGGCCTGATCGGCGATGGCCCGGGTGATGGCCTGACGAATCCACCAGGTGGCGTAGGTGGAGAACTTGTAGCCCTTGGTGTAGTCGAACTTCTCCACCGCCTTGATGAGGCCCAGGTTGCCCTCCTGGATGAGATCTAGGAACAGCATCCCCCGCCCCACGTACCGCTTGGCGATGGACACCACCAGCCGCAGGTTGGCCTCGGCCAGCTTCTGCTTGGCCTTCTCCCCCTCCTTGACCAGGGCCCGGAGCTGGGCGGTATCGGAGAGGCCCTCCCCCTCCTCCAGCTGCTCCCGGGCCAGATTGCCGGCGCTCATCTTCTGGGCCAGCACGATCTCCTCCTCCGGGGACAGGAGGGGCACCTTGCCGATCTCCTTGAGGTACATGCGCACCGGGTCGTCGATGGAGAAGCTGTCCACCAGGGTGTTGGGGTCAACCAGCTCCTCCTCCTCAATGCCCTCGATCTCGCTGAGGGGGGGCTCCATGTCGTCGGGGATCTCCGGCAGGATATCCTCCTCGCTGCCGATCTCAATGGACAGGGCCTCCAGGGAGTCGTAGAGCTTCTCCATCTGGTCGCTGTCCAGCTCGATCTCGTCCAGGACCTCCATCATCTCCGAGGAGTCCAGGCGGCCCCGCTTCTTCCCCCGGGCGAACAGGTCCATCACCTTTTCGTTGGACATCAGAATGGCGGCGGCGGGCAGGTTGGCCACCACCTTCTCCGGGAGCTTGGCATATTTCTTTTCGGCCTCCCCCTTCTTACCCTCGGGGGCGGCGCTGGAAACGCCTTTGGCCATCTCATCCTTCTTTTTTGTCATGTCTGCTTTCCTCCGTAACCCTTTTTCTCTTTGAATCTATCCCGCGCCGCCAGCAGGGGGTCAACGGGGGTCTCCCCCCGCCGCCTGCCGGCGGACTCCTTAATCACGCGTATGTAGTCCGGCAGAGACTTGTCCGCGTAGGCCAGCGACTCCGGCTTCTGGAGCAGCGTGGTCAGGTGGCTCATCTCCTCCGCCGTGCACTCCCCCGACAGCGCGTTCAGGGACATGCCGTTTCCGCCGGCCCGGCCCTCCAGCAGCAGCCGGTAGACCTTTCCCAGGAAGGGGGAGCTGAAGTCCTCCGCCGGCAGGTCCTGACAGCGGTCCGCCAGGGAGATGTCCAGCAGCAGCAGGCGGAGAATCCCCTCCTCGGCCATGGCGGAGCGCATGTCGGTGTAGCGGATGGCCCGGTCCTGGGGCTGGCGGATGGCGCTGATGTTGAGGGCCTCCCGCTGCATCTGCCGCCGCTCCCGGCCCTGGGACCTGTCCCTGGCCCGCTTCACGTCCAGCAGCATGGCCTCCCGGGTCAGTCCCGCCCGCTCTGCGGCCCGGCCCGCGTAGACCTCCCGCTCCACCGCGTTGGGCAGGGAGGCGATGAGCTGGCTGACCTCCTCGGCGTAGGCGATTTTCTGGGAGCTGTCCGTCAGGTCGTACTTGGCGGCCACAGCCTCCATCCGGTAGTCCATCTGGTTGACGCTGCCGCCCAGGGCCGCCTCAAAGGCGGCCGGCCCCTGGAGTTTGATGAAGTCGTCCACGTCCTGCTTGACGTACTGCCCGTCCACAAGACGGCGGGGGAGCGAGAGGACCCGAACGGTGAACTCGCTGTTTCTGAGCAGTTCAATGTTCTTCTGGGTGGCCATCTGCCCGGCCGCATCGTTGTCGTAGCAGAGCACCAGCTCCTTGGTGTAGCGGCTGAGGAGCCGGGTCTGCTCCGTGGTGAGGGCGGTGCCCATGGAGGCCACCGCGTTGTCAAAGCCCGCCTGATGGAGGGTGATGACATCAATGTTGCCCTCGCAGAGAATGAAGTTGGGCCGCTTGGTCTTTTTGGCAAGGTTGATGCCGTAGAGATTGCGGCGCTTGCTGTAGACGATGGTCTCGGTAGTGTTCATATACTTGGGCTCGCTCTTGTCCAGCACCCGGCCGCCGAAGGCCACCACGTCCCCCCGCACGTCGATGACCGGGAACATGAGCCGGGAGCGGAACTTGTCGTAGAGCCGCCCCTTCTGGTTGCGCACCGCCAGCCCCGCGGCCAGCAGGTCCGCCTTGGAGTAGCCCTTCTCCTGCATGGCGCTGATCAGGCAGTCCCAGCCGTCCAGGGAGAACCCCAGGCCAAAGTTCATGGCGGTCTTTCTGCTGATCTTCCGCCGGGCCAGATAGTCCCGGGCCGGGCCGCCGGCGGTGGTGGAGAGGTTCTGGTAGAACCAGCGGGCCGCGTCCTTATTCAGCGCCAGCACCCGCTGGCGGCGGCGGGTCTCCTCCCGGTCCGAGCTGTCCGCCGGGACATCCATGTTCACCCGCTTGGCCAGCAGCTCCACCGCGTCCCGGAAGCCCAGATTCTCGATCTCCATGATAAAATTGATTACCCCGCCCCCCTTGCGGCAGCCGAAGCAGTAGTACATCTGCTTGTCCTGGGACACGGAGAAGGAGCCGGTCTTCTCGTTGTGGAAGGGGCACAGGCCAAAGTGGTTCCCGCCCCTCTTGGTAAGGGTCACGTAGGAGGAGACCACGTCGACAATATCGTTCCGGCCGGCCAGCTCGTCCAGAAACTGCTGAGAAAACGCCATCAGGTCATACCTCCCCACGCTAAATTCAGCCTATTACAGTATACAACGAAAAATGCAAAAATCCTCTTTTCCAAGCAAAAATTTTTCAAATATTTTTTTCAGGCGCAAAATCCGGCGGAAATTCCAATAAACGCCCATGTTTTTCCATAAACCGGGCCGGGACGGGCGGGAACAGGAGAAACGAGAAAAACCGTTTACAGACCCGCGCGGATATGCTATAATCTATTTTGACTGGTTTCCACACCCAGTCCAAGCGCCGGCAGAAAACTGCCGGCGTTCGTTCGGCGGCAGCGGGTTCCCGCTCCCGGGGCCGGCCGTTCTCTAAACAAAAAATGGAGGCAAACCACATGAAAAACACATCTCTGCGCGACATCGTCTTCTCTGCCCTGGTGGGGGCGCTGTACGTCGTCCTCTGCTATTTCGGCAACATCTTCGGCCTGAACTTCGGCGTGATCCAGTTCCGGTTCGCCGAGGCCCTCACTGTGCTGCCCTTTCTGTGCCCTGCCACCGCCTGGGGCCTGTTTGTGGGCTGCGTTCTCGCCAACCTTCTCAGCCCCTACGGCCTGCCGGATCTGATCTTCGGTTCCCTGGCAACCCTGCTGGCCGGGCTCCTCACCGCCCGCTGCAAAAGCAGGTGGATGGCCCCCCTGCCCCCGGCGCTGTGCAACGGCCTGATCGTAGGCGCGCTGCTGGCCTGGTACGAGGCCGGATTCACCGCCGCCTTCCCGGGGGTGTTCCTCTTCAACGCCCTCTCCGTGGGGATCTCGGAGCTGCTGGTGTGCTGTATCCTGGGCCTTCCCCTGCTGGCCCTGCTGACACAGACCGGGGTTTTTCCGAAAAAAGGGGAAAAAATCCGAGAAATCCCTTGACTTTTCTGAAATATACAGTATACTTATATAGCTTGCGTGTTCGCGGGCATATCCTTGCTCCCACCGGAGAGTGGGGGCCATTCGTCCAAAAGGAGGTGCAACCATGGCAAAGATCACAGAAAACTATGAGGTCGTGTATATCATTGATCCCGCCCTGGGCGAGGAGGCTGTCGCCGCTACGGTCGAGAAGTTCAAGACCCTGGCTGAGCAGAACGGCTCCGCTGTCGAGGTGGAGGAGTGGGGCAAGCGCAGGCTGGCCTACGCGATTGATTACAAGACTGAGGGGCACTATGTCCTCATGTCCTTTACCAGCGATTCCGCGTTTCCCAAGGAGCTGGACCGTGTGCTGGGCATTACCGACGGCATTCTGCGCTCCATGATCGTCTGCAAGGGCGCTTAACAGGAGGGTGCCAGATGCTCAATCGCATTGTCATCATGGGCCGCCTGGTGCGGGACCCGGAGCTGCGGACCACGCAGACCGGAATCTCCGTGACCAGCTTCACCCTGGCGGTAGACCGTGACTTCAAGAACAAGGACTCCAGCGAGAAGAATACCGATTTTATCGATGTGGTCGCTTGGCGGCAGACGGCGGAGTTCGTCTGCAAGTATATGACCAAGGGCCGCATGGCCGTGGTGGAGGGCCGGCTCCAGATCCGAGATTGGAAGGATCGGGATGGCAACAATCGCCGCAGCGCCGA
The DNA here is from genome assembly GCA_947365965.1 of uncultured Clostridia bacterium. GTDB lineage: Bacteria > Bacillota > Clostridia > Oscillospirales > Oscillospiraceae > Pelethomonas. The sequence continues at coordinate 23,447 of CANAZG010000015.1, read as the reverse complement.
GGTGGTGGCGGACAACGTCTACTTCGGCGACAGCAAGCGGGACAGCGGCGGCGACAGCTACGGCTCCCCCCCGCCCTACGGCATGCCGGCTGCCGCCCCCTATGGCGGCGGCGCACAGAGCGCCTACGGCAGCGAGAGTCAGGGGTCCCTCGGCGGCGGCTACGGCGCGCCTACGGCGGACGGCCCCGGATTTGAGGCGATCATCGCCAATCAGGAGGACGGCGACGTGCCGTTCTAAACCGGGCTCACGGCCCTGAAGGGCGGTTCTGACCGCCATATTCTGACAGGAGGAAATAGTACCATGGCTATGGAACGTGAAAATAGGCCTGCCCGCTCCGGCGCTCCCCGGAAGCGGAAGAAGGTCTGCCAGTTCTGCGTGGATAAGTGCGAGTATATCGACTACAAGGATGCGGCCAAGCTGCGCCGCTTCATCTCCGAGCGCTCCAAGATCCTGCCCCGCAGAACCACCGGCACTTGTGCCATGCACCAGCGGCAGCTGACGGAGGCCATCAAGCGGGCCCGTCAGATCGCTCTGCTGCCCTACGTGACCGAGTAAGAGACGCCTCAGCGGCGTTGCTGTGAAAAGAGCAGCGGCATGATGAACCCATCATGCCGCTGTTTTCCATCTCTGCGGCGATCAATCATACAGGAGGCCGAAAGACATGCTCTTTGACACCCACGCCCACTACGACGCCCCGGAGTTTGACCAGGACCGGGACGCCCTCCTGGCCAGTCTGGCGGCCCAGGACGTCTCCCTGGTGGTGAACCCGGGCTGTGACCCTGGAAGCTCCCGGGCGGCCCTGGCGCTGGCGGGCCAATACCCCTTTCTCTACGCCGCCGTGGGCTGGCACCCGGAAAACTGCGCCCCCTGCGACGGCAGTCTGGACGATATCCGGGATCTGGCCCGGAACCCCAGAACCGTGGCCATCGGCGAGATCGGCCTGGACTACTACTGGGAGGAGAACCCGCCCCGGGACCTCCAGCGCCGGGTGTTCCGGGACCAGATGGCTCTGGCGCAGGAGCTGGGAAAGCCGGTGATCGTCCACGACCGGGAGGCCCACGCCGACGCACTGGCTGTGGTCCGGGAGTTTCCCGGGGTGCGGGGGGTGTTCCACTGCTTCTCCGGCAGCGCGGAGATGGCCCGGGAGCTGGTGGGGCTGGGATGGATGATCTCCTTCACCGGGGTGCTCACCTATAAGAACGCCCGCCGTGCCCTGGAGGCGGCCCAGGCCGTGCCCATGGACCGGCTGATGATCGAGACCGACAGCCCCTACATGTCCCCGACGCCGGTGCGGGGGCGGCGGAACCACTCGGGTAACCTCTGCCACATCTGCCAGAAGCTGGCGGAGGTGAAGGGGCTCTCCTACGAGGAGTGCGCCCGGATCACCCTGGAGAACGGGAAGCGGTTTTTCGCCATCCCGTGATCTCACGATACTGCGAGGCGCCGTCTCCCGACAGGGAGGCGGCGCCTTGCGGCTCAGCGGATAAAGTTGGTCCGGGCCGGCGGAACCGGGGCGGGGAGCTGAATACCCGCCTCCCGGCCGGCGGCGATGGACTTGACGAGCCAGGCCATGTTCCGGCCCAGGGTGGTCATGACAGCCATGCCCTCCTCATCCTGGCGGACCTCATCGGGGGTGTTGCCGTGGACCATGGTCCAGTAGCGGGAGGAGACCACGGGCATCTGGTTGATGGAGAAGTACTTGTTCAGCTGGTCCAGGGCAGCGGTGGTTCCGGCCCGGCGGGCGCTGACCACGGCGGCGGCGGGCTTGAGGCGCAGCGCGGCGCCGGCGGAGTAGAAGAGTCGGTCCAGGGCGCAGGTGATCTGGCCGGAGGCGGCGGCGTAGTGGACAGGGGAGCCCACCACCAGACCGTCGCAGGTCCGGGCCTTCTCCGCAGCCACGTTGACCACGTCGTCGTGGACGCACTTGCCCAACTGGCGGCAGGCCCCGCAGCCGGCGCAGCCGGCGGTGGCGTCCCTGCCCAGCCAGAGGATCTCCGTCTCCAGGCCCTCCTCCGCCAGGGCCTGGGCCACCTGATCCAGGGCGGTGTAGGTGCAGCCCCGCTCGTGGGGGCTGCCGTTGAGCAGCAGTACCTTCATAGTCGCGTCCTCCTCTTGCGCATAATCTGTTTCCCATTATAGCAGGTTTTCGGCGGGGCGCAACCGGGTTTTTGGCGGGGAGGGAGCGTTATACAAAATTCATGAAAAAAACTCACGATTCGGTTGACAAACGGCGTTTTATCCGCTATAATGATCCTCGCGTTCCAAAGACAGCAGGTGGGGTTTGCCCCGTAAGTCCTGCCGAGGATTGCCGATCGTTATGATTAGCACGGTCCTTGCGTCAAAAGCGCGGGGACCGTTTTCCGTTCTTGAACGCACCGATTTCCCAAAGCAAAATCTAATGGAGGTGAAACCAAGAATGCCTAACGCAAAGGTTCTGAGCGAGAAGCAGGCCATTGTGGCCGATCTGACCAACAAGCTCCAGAACGCCGCCGCCGGTGTGCTGGTGGACTACAAGGGCATCACTGTGGCCGAGGACACCGCTCTGCGCGCCGAGCTGCGCAAGAACAATGTGGAGTACGCCGTGGTGAAGAACACCCTGCTGCGCTTCGCCGTGAATAACTGCGGCATGAACGAGCTGGACAGTCTGCTCAACGGCACCACATCCGTGGCCATCTGCCAGGACGATCCCGTGGCCCCCGCCCGTGTCATCAACGACTTCGCCAAGAAGATCGACGGACGGTTCGAGATCAAGGGCGGCTTCATGGACGGCAAGGCCATGCCCCTGGACGAGGTGCTGGCCCTGGCCAACATCCCCCCGCTGCCCGTGCTCCAGGCCCAGGTTTTGGGTACCATGCTGGCCCCCATTTCCGGTCTGGCCTGCGTACTCAAGCAGATCGCCGAGAAGCAGGGTGCTCCTGCCGAGGAGGCCGCCCCCGCCGCCGAGTAAGCGGCAGCATTTCCCTGAAATATTCTATATTTATTGAAAAATTATTAGGAGGTACCTAACAATGGCTAGCGAGAAAGTCACCGCTATGATTGAGGAAGTAAAGGCTCTGACCGTTCTGGAGCTGAGCGAGCTGGTTCACGCTCTGGAGGAGGAGTTTGGCGTTTCCGCCGCCGCTATGGCCGCTCCCGCCGCTGGTGCCGCCGCCCCTGCCGCTGAGGAGAAGACCGAGTTTGACGTGATTCTGGCCGGCTTTGACGCCGCCGCCAAGATCAAGGTCATCAAGGTTGTCCGCGAGATCACCGGCCTGGGTCTGGCTGAGGCCAAGGCTGTGGTCGAGGGCGCTCCCAAGGCTCTGAAGGAGGGTCTGGGCAAGGACGAGGCCGAGGAGCTGAAGAAGAAGGTCGAGGAGGCCGGCGGCAAGGTGGAGCTGAAGTAAGCAGTTTCCACGTGATAACGTCTTTTTTAAGACGAGCATGATGTCTCTCGAATGATGACCCTGAAAAGGGCTCGCAGCAAATCGCTGCGGGCCCTTTTTTGTACCCATTTTCCCCCTGTCGTCACCCCATTTCAGGCCCTTTCAGGGGGATACTTCGAAATAAAAGTCCCTAAAATTCTCCCCAGTCTTACCCCAAAAACCTCCCCGAGCAAGGCCGATTCTTCGAGACAAAATACTCTAAAATCCCCCTGAAAAACCCCTTCCTCCTGCCCTGCGCAGGTGATGATTCCCCCCGGAAAGGCTCCAATTTTGAACGGAACCGTCTGGTTTTTGGTATAAATTCTGCCTATCGGACGTTCTAAAAAGGAAGAAAACAAGGGGGAAGGCCGGGAAATTACTGGGGGAATGTGGCTGCGAAGGGTGCCGCTAGTGCTTAAAAACGTCCTATTTTTGCCTCATTTCTCCCCTAAACCGCCCCGAACACTCCCCAATTTTCTCCCTTTCAGGGGGGATGCTTCGGAGAAAAAGTCCCTAAATTTCTCCCTGTTCACCCTTCGAAAATCCTCCCACTCTCACGCCGGGACAAGCTGAATTTGCACTAAAAAGTATGGAATTTTAGCAAAAAAACGCAACGTCTTGCTTGAAACTCTCCCCATAGATTCCCCCTGAAAGGGCTGATATCCGGGAAAACGAGCGGGTCATTGATTGGGAAACGTGGCTGCGAAGGCTCCCCCCCTGAAAGGGAAAAAGAACGGGGGCGGACAAGCAGAGGAAAATGGGGGAAAAAGTTGCAGAAATTGAGTTTTTTGAAGTTGGAATCCATGCGAAAAATGGACATCTCTCGACAGACAAAAGGACAAAATTCTCAGACAAACAGTGCGTTTTAAAAAAGACGCTTACATAGTAGCTCTGAATAATTCGATTTTTTACGAGATTATGATGGTAGATTTTGATATTTCCGGAGATTATGCCGGTCAGAAACGGCAATATCTCAGAGAAATTTCCCTTCGGTCACAAAATCGCAGAAAAATTTGGGGGAATTCAAACGAGATTTTGATATTTGAGGAGGCTTAAAGAAATGGAACGAGCAGGGCGGAAAACCAGGGACATCCAATTTTATAGCAAGAAAAATGGAGGGATGGTTTGCCTACACTCGCCGGCAGCAAGAGATTACGCTAAATGTCTGGAAAAGCAACCCTGGGTGGAGAGTTATGAGGCGGGAGTACCTCTGTCTGAAGAACTTTACTGCCATGTCAGTCCCGTGGGAATCCGAGGCTTATATTTCAAAACCAGCTGGGAGTCAGATTTCCTGCTGCACTTCGCGGACGGGCGGCGTGGTATCAGAGGGCTGGTCAGAGAAGACTCCCTTCAAAAAGCGAGTACCGCAGAGCGCCTGGAGTTTTCCAGACGATATTGGGCCGCTACGGATATTGATGAGTGGAAGCAATTATTACCGTAGAGCATCAGATCCCCTGCGTTGATCTGCCCCGGCTGGTAGGAATCAGTGGGCAGTTCGTTGTCCATATAATAATACTTCTCGTTCCCATTCAGCTCACTCATCTCCAGTGTCAGGGGAAACTGCACCGCAAATTGACGTGCGGTTTCATTGTCCAGAAGAGTTGCAGAAAAAGTTTGTTCTCCTACTGTTAAAGAGATCGCCGTTTCAGATGCCTCCGCCACTGGAGTGGCATCTTCTGATATGGTACTCGCCGGTGTATTTGACTCGGCGGGAACAGGGCTGGTTTCCTGCGGCTCTGCCGGCAGCAGTGTGTTGTTTCCATCCGCAGATATCGGGACCTTGCGGGCTGCCCCACAGGCGGTAAGCATAAAAAATATGGCTGTTGTTAAAATCATCAGAATGATTCGCTTCATGTCAACGTCTCCTTCGGCTTGTTTTTGCTGCTGTGGGAAGCTGCTTTTCCAACTTGTACCGCAGGTAGTCCAGCCGGTCCAGTTTTCGTTCCTCCTCATGCAGACGCTCCAGCTGGTGACTTCGTTGGCCACTCAGCAGACGGAGCTGGTTCCTGAGATTTTCCGTTTCCATCGCAGCCAAAAACTGTTGGGTGAACTCATTGGAACATCCCGCTTCTTGGAGCAGCTGGCCAACATCCTCATGTATCAAAAGTGAAGTTGCCATGGTGCTATCCCATCCTTTCCAGCTTAATTATAAGGCTGACATTTCAAAACATCAAATACCTATATCAAATAGAAAACCATAGCAAATTAGCATAGATTGTTTTTGAGAGAGCACCGCAGCTTTGCCCTGCGGCGCTCCAGAGAGGGATTATTCCAAAACCGCCTCCAGCCAAGTGTCCAGACGCTGACTCATATCTTCTTCGGCTATGGAGGTGGTATTGGTCAACTGTAAAAACTCTGTGACACGGACAGCGCTTTTGACAGCATCGGTAAAGTCTTGGGCATAGTTCCCAGGTGTCCCCTGATCCGTCCAGAAGGGTGCAACTGTTTTTCCGGTGAAATCTGTTTCCGACAGGTATGTATACAGCGGGGAAGCCAGCGTACTGTTCCAGACAGGTCCACCAATCAAAATGGTATCGTACTGTGACAGATCAGGCGGCATACCAGACAGTGACGGATAGTTCTCGCTTTCCACTTCTTCCCGCGCCCGCTGAGAAATGGCATTATTGCCGCCGGTATAGGGAACTGACGGAACCAGTTCGTAGAGATCACCGTTTGTTTTTTCTTGGAGCCGTTTTACCACATCCTCTGTCCGCCGAGAGAGGGAATAATAGACTACCAGGGTGCGATGGCTGGTTGTATCAGGTGCTTCAGAACGTTCTCCGTTTCCGTTATAGTAAACTGACCCGGAAGGCGCGTCTGCCACAAGTCCCGCTTCATGGAGATAATTCTCCACATTGGGATTATCTCGCAGGGCGCTGTTGCGGTTGATAACAGATGGCTCATTCATCAGAAAGTCTGCGCCTACAGAATCAATGGCAACCGGGTCTTGGGAGAAAAATAAACTGGAGGCGTAGCCGCCATTAAAGGGAGACTGCTGCCAGCGGGCATTTTCTCCTGTGATAGAGGAACCCTCAGAGGGAGCGCAGATCACGGCGTCCAGCATATAGAGCATAGTCTTTTCGCCCAACTGGTAATTGCCCATCAAATCCACCAGAACGGTATAGGCATCCATCTGGTTTTGAGTCAGGTAACGATGGATACCCGCAGCTTCCAGGGGCCGGAGGCGGCTGGAGTTCATCAGCGTGCCAAAGTGGTTTTTGCTGGTGTGCGTGATGCCGTAGCTATGTCCCTTCAGCTCTGCCAGATTGATGAGGTAGTCCGCCTCCGTGACACAGGCGGGCAGATAGTTGGTATCGCCAGAAACCTGCTGGGACCATACCACTGGAACCGAACGATCCGCCTGAGCGTCATTGGAGCCTCCCAAATCCATGTAGCGGAATTGGATACCAGACAGTTCGCCTTTCCATACTGCTGGCTGTATCCCTGGGACTGGTGTTGAATTTCATTTACTGAGGAGGAAGTCTATGAAACGAATGCTCTTTTATCTGCTGTGCGCTCTGCTGCTGGCATCCATGACGGCCTGTGGTCAGACACCGCTCTCATCCAGTACAGAGCCGGTCCAAACGGAGGTGTTGTCCTTGCAAAGTACAGAACAGGCGATCCGCACCACTGCAACAAATACAGACACAGTATTCCCCTCCCACAATCCCTATAAATGCTGTTAGACAAGAGAGGTTTTGGCAAATAGAACATTATAAAAACATTGAAGACGAGATTTAAGGAGGTTACATTTTATAAAGTGTATTGTCCGCCAGCACGATACTATTTCGAAGCACAGAAAACAAAGACCAAGAAACAAGCATTATGGAAATGTGCATAACTGGCCACCTCACACAAACATATTTGTGCTCTCTACTGTCAGCAGCTACAAATTCGCAGCGATCATATACGGCGGCCATAAGACCGCTCTGCCCTCCGCCTCACACAACCTTCAGCGCAATCCCCCGGTTTTCCAGCAGATAGTGGGCATTTGACATGGCGGAATTGTCCGCCAACGCCTTTTCCGCCAGCACGACCGTCTGCGGCCCCAGCGCCGCCAGCTTCTCCACCGTCTCCGCCGTCACGCCGGGGCTCAGGCAGATGAGCATACGCCCACGCTCCACGCGGTAGACGGTCAGCCCGTCCACCGTCCCCTCCGTCAGGCTGGCCGTGAGGGGATAGCCCATTTTCAGCAGAATCTCATAGACCAGATCCAGCTCGCTCCGGTCCGGCTTCAGGTTGTCGATCATCCCCTCCATGCGGGCAAAGAGGCTGTCCAGATCGCCGCCCTCAATGGGCGTGCTGTCCCAGAGCTTGAGGTTGGAGCTGTCCAGGCGGAACACCTTAAAGCCCGTGTCCAGGGCGTCCGCCGCCGGACGCTTTCCGCTCGAATCGCCTTTCTCCCCCCGGTCCCCGCAGGTCAGCTCTCTGCCTGCCCTGCGGATTCGCTCCTTGCCGATCTCGCAGATATTCGGATACCCGTGCTTCGCGGCCTCGCTTTTTTCATCGCAGATCTCCGGGAGCTGCACCATGATGAACCGCCGGTTGCCTCCGTCCTCGGCGTTGAGTCTCATGACGGCGTGGGCGGCGGCGGCGGAGCCGGAAAAAAAGTCCAGAATGATGTCGCCGCCGTTTTTGCTGGCGGAGGTGGTCATCCTGATAAAATACTCGATCAAGGCAAGGGGCTTGGGAAACCCAAAAATCTTGCTTCCAAACATCTCTGTTATGTTCTGGGTGCCGTTCTGGGTCATGCCGATGCTGTCCGGAAGCTTTGTGCTCACAGGGATATAGCCGAACCTCTCCCCGGCCTTTGCCCTGTCATCCTCCTGAAAATACCGCAGAACAGGCTTGCTGATGTTCAAAAAATCGTAGTCGTTGGGGAACACGATCCGATTTTCCGCGTAGTATTTCTCAAAGGTCTCCTGGGTGATGGCCCAGGTGCGGTTGGGATTCGCGGGATATTCCTCGCCTGTTTTGGGGTTGACGATGGTAAAATAGCTGTTGGGCCGCTCGCTGGCGCTGGTCTGCTTGGTGAGGTCGTGGATGCGCCAGGGCCTGCCCCTCAGATCGTCCGTCTCAAAATATCTCCGGGTTCCCCCCGCAAGTCTGGCGGAGAAAGCGTCCGTCTTTGCATAGCCCACGATCCACTCGTAGTCCTGGGAGACGCCAAAGGGCACATCCGACTTGGCGGTCCGCTTCCTCCAGGGAAATTGCCCCACGAAGTTCTCCTCTCCGAAAATCTCGTTGCAGATTTTGATGAGATTGACCGCCTCATTGTCGTCAATGGAGATGAAAATTACCCCGTCATCCCGCAGGAGATTGGCCGCCAGATGCAGCCGTGGGAACATCATGTTCAGCCACTTGGTGTGGAACCGGCCCATGGTCTCCGGATTGCTTTTGGTGGTCTGGGCTGTGATCTCCTTGTACCGGGCCAGCGGGTCCGCATAGTCGTCCTCATATACAAAGTCGTTGCCCGTGTTGTAGGGCGGATCAATGTAGATCATTTTGACCCTGCGGAAGTAGGCCTTTTGAAGCAGCTTCAGAACCTCCAGGTTGTCCCCCTCGATGTAGAGGTTCTGGGTGGCGTCCCAGTTGACGCTTTCCGCCGGAACAGGCCGGAGGGCCGCGCTGCTCCGCTTCTGGGCCAGCCGCAGGCACTCCCTTTTGCCCTTCCACCGGAACTCGTATTTTTCAAAATCATCGGAGATATACTCGCCGCACAGGCTCAGCAGCTTGTCAATATCCAGCCGCCCCTCGGCGAAGCACTCCGGAAAGACCGCGCGGAGCTTGTCCCGGTTGGCGGCTTCTATATCCATCGTCAGTCCGTCCAGTTTATCCACTATGCCATTCCTCTTAATATTATAAAGTAATCAATCTGTCCCCAATGGTGTTGTAATCAACTTTTCCATCGTATTATAGCATATTCAACGGGCCATTTCACTATCTTTTTTGTAAAATGATCTCTGGGTCAGTGCTTGTTTGACCATGGGCGATACGGCCCCTCGACGGGGCCGTGCAGCGTCCATCACGCGGCATGGCGGAAAAAGGCCTGCGGTGTGGGCGTGCTGACAATTTTCAGACATGCCCTGATTCCCGGTGTGCATATGGAGGCTCTGCCCCCGGGCTGGCTGTGCCCGCGAAGTCGAAAACAAAAGGTATTCAGACCAAGCCGTAATACCTTCTGTTTTCTCTGTTCCTCTCCCCGGCCTACTCCCGGATACCCGCACGGGTTACCTGCCAGTCCCCCTCCTCCCAGAGGAGGGACAGCTCCAGACAGCGGTAGGGCTCCTCCCCGCCGGAGCGGAACTTCACCGACACCTCTGCGCACAGGCCCTCCTCCCTCTGGGACACGCTGTAGCTGAGACCGGCCGGGCTGGCGCCCTCCGCCTGGTCCAGCGCATCCGGGGTCTCCAGCAGGTCCTCCACCTCTCTCAGATCGCCGGCAAACACCGCCTCCGCCAGATCCATGGCCCGGTTCTCCATGGCCTGCCGCCAGGGGGGCGTATCCTCGCCGGAAGCCACCCGGAAGGTGCACACCATGTCGTAAAACCGGGCCCCAAAGCCCTCCATGGCCTCCAGGAAGCAGCTGGCGCTGAGGGAGAATACCCCTCCCTGGCCGTCCTCCACGAACCAGGTCTCCGACTGCATGTCGTCCCAATCCGTACCGTCGCTGGCCACGAGGCACAGCGGCGCGGCGTTCTCCGGCAGGCCCACGCCCCGGTCGGCGGTGTTCTCGTCCACCAGGAGGACGGTCTCATAGTAGAGCTCGTCGTGCTTCCGCCGCAGGGCCACGGCCTCCTCCAGGGTGCTGTCCTTGTAGTGGGCGATCTCCAGCTGGGAGGCCGGCAGGCCCTCGGACTGGGTCCGGGGCCGGATGAAGCAGGACCCCAGGGGCTGGTAGATGTAGTAATCCGCGTCGCTGTACCAGATGCTGAAGGCGGGCCAGTCCATGGACACGCCGGCCTCCTCCGTCTGGAAGGCCAGCAGGTGGTACCCCTCCCCATCCAGCCGGGGAGGCGGCTCCGGTGTGACTGCCGGCGGCGGTCCCTCCGGCGGGACGGGGTCCGCCTGTGCCGGCCAGGTCCACATCCAGGCCGCTGCCACCACCGCCAGACAGGCCGCCGCGGCCGCGGTCCAGGCCAGCCGGCGGCTGATCCGCTCCCACCGTCCCCCTGTCTCGCTGCGTTCCAGCAGCCTCTCGTCCACGCCTCCAATGGCCTCAAACAGTCTCTCCCGTTCCCTCATAAGAGAATCCCCTCCTTTTCCAGATAGACCCGCAGCTTCTCCCGGGTGCGGCGAAGGATGGTCTTTACCGTGTTCTCCTTCAGCCCGTACCGGGCGGCGATGGCCTCCAGGGACTCCACGTACCAGTACCGCCGCAGAAACACATTGCAGTCCCTGGCCGGCAGCCCGCCCAGAAATCGATTTACCAGCGCCTCCAGCTCCCGGTCCAGCACCGCCTGATCCGCCCCCGGGGACGGGGGCACGCACTCCCCCAGCTCCTCCAGGGCCGCCATGTACTCCCCGCCGCCCCGCTTCTGCGCGCCGCCGGCCCGGAGCCTGTCGCAGGCTGTGCGGCGGGTGATCTTGCCCAGAAACAGCCGCAGCCGGTTGGGCCGATGGGGCGGCATGGCCCTCCACGCCCCGATCCAGGTGTCGTTTACGCATTCCTCCGCGTCCCGGGGGTCCGCCAGAATGTTTTTCGCCACTGTGCGGCAATAGGGGCCGTACTTGTCCGCCGTGGCCCGGATGGCCTCCTCGCTGCGCCGCCAGTAGAGCTCCACGATCTGTTGATCCTGCAAGGTTGATCCCTCCCCTTTCTTGCGCTCCTACCCATATAGTCGGATAAAGTGGGCCAAGGTTTCCGAGCTGGGCGAAAATTTTTATTTTCCCTGGCCGCCCCCTGTGGTAGAATGGGGACGAGCGGGGATGGACGCCGGAGAAAAAAGCGGCGGAAAAACATTTTTCCTGTCACAGAGCCCCGGCCGGGCCGTCTAATTCCATAGGAGGTGTTATTATGCACACACAGACAAACAAGGAATCCCTGGTCCAGCGGGCCGCCAACGGGGACAGGGCGGCCCTGGAGGAGGCGCTGGCCGGGGTGCAGGATCTGGTCTTCAACCTCTCTCTACGGATGCTGGGTACGTTCCACGACGCGGAGGACGCGTCCCAGGACATCCTGGTGAAAGTGATGACCCGGCTGTCCTCCTTCCGGGGGGACAGCGCCTTCGACACCTGGGTGTTCCGCATCGCGGTCAACCATCTGCGGGACTACAAAAAGCACCTGTTCGCCCAGAGCCCCCTCAGCTTTGAGTTCTACGGGGAGGACATCCGCAGCGGCAGGGCCGCGGACGCGCCGGACCTGACCGGCGGCGTGGACAGCTCCCTTCTGGCCCAGGAGCTGAAGCTGTCCTGCACCAACGTCATGCTCCAGTGCCTGGACCCGGAGAGCCGGTGCGCCTTCATCCTGGGGACCATGTTCCGCCTGGACAGCCGCGCCGCAGGGGACATTCTGGACCTCACGCCGGAGGCCTACCGCCAGCGGCTGTCCCGGGCCCGGCGGCGGATGGCGGACTTCCTCTCGGACTACTGCGGCGAATACGGAAACGGGACCTGCCGCTGCGCGGACCGGGTCAATTACGCCATCCAGAACCGCCGCATCGCGCCGGACCGGCTGGAGTTCACCGCCGCCAGGCCCAGCGAGACCGCCCTGGAGGTGACGGCGGCCATGGAGGAGCTGGACGGCCTTGCCCAGCAGTTCTCCTTCTGCCGGCTCTACCAGTCCCCAGAGCGGCTGAAGGGGATGCTTCGGGATATCCTGGAGGGCCCGGCCTTCTCCGCCGTGGCCAGAGCGTAAGGGGGCGGGAGAGATGGACATGGAGCTTATTCTGCGCTATCTGGCGGATCTGGAGGCCAACAACAGCCGGGAGTGGTATCACGCCCACAGGGCGGACTACCAGCAGGCCAGCGCCCAGTTCGAGGCCCTGGTGGGGGCGCTGATGGACCGGATCGGGACCTTTGACAGCGCCATTCTGGGCCACGAGCCCAAGAGCCTCACCTTCAAGCTGGTGCGGGACACCCGGTTCAGCCGGGACAAGTCCCCCTACAACCCTGCCTTCCGGGCCCACATCGCACCCATGGGCAAGCTGCCCATCCCGGTGGGGTACTATCTGATGATCCGGCCGGGCGGCCGGTCCTTCCTGGGCGGCGGCCTGTTCGCGGACATGTTCAAGGACGCCACCCGGATGGTGCGGGACCACATCGCGGCCCACGGCGGGGAGTGGGAGGATATCCTCTCCGCCCCCTCCTTCCGCTTCACTGTGGGCGGCACGGCCCTGAAAAACGTGCCCGCCGGATACGACAGGGACCACCCCCAGGCCCAATATCTGCGCTGCAAGAGCTGGTATCTGGAGGTCCCCGTGCCGGACGGTGATCTGGCCCACGGGGAGGCCTTCGCGGACGCGGCGGCGGAGAGCTTTCGGGCCATGAAGCCCTTCAACGATTTCCTCAACCGGGCTCTGGACGGCTTCCAGATGCCCCGGCGGTGACGGCCTCCCCATCGGACCGCAGGGGCGGGCTATAGACGAGAGCACCCACATACGCCGGCAGCCGGCAGTCTAACCATAGACTGCCGGCTGCCGCTTTTCACGCAATCCGCTCTGTTGCGGTTTTCCCGCCCGTCACTGGGTCATGGCCCGGTGGAGCAGCACCGCCATGTCCCCGCGGGTCAGATCGGCGCGGGGGGAGAGCTGGTTCCCGCTGACGGGCAGCAGGCCCAGCTGGAGCAGGCCCGCCACCGCCCCCTGGGCGTAGCTGCTCACCTGACTGCCGTCGGCGTAGGCGTTGAGGTCCTTGGCCGAGCCGCTGCCCGGGTCCATGTCCGCCGCAGCCAGGGTGCGCTGGACCATAAGGGCCGCGTCCTGGCGGGAGATGGAGGCGCTGGGCAGGAAGCGGTTGTTGCCTGTGCCGTTGACGATGCCCAGTGCGCTGAGGGTGTTCACCGCCTCGGCGTAGTAGGCGCCGGCGGGCACGTCGGTGAAGAACCGGCCCGTGCCGCCGCCTGTTTCAAACCGGAAGGCCCGGCAGAGCATCAGGCAGAAGTCGCCCCGCCGGATGGACAGCCCGGGGCCGTACTGGCCGGGACTCATGCCGTTGACTACTCCCAGATCGTGGAGGAAGTCCGCCGCGGAGATGGTCTGGGCCCCGCTCCCCGCCAGATCCCGGAAGTTGGCCGAGGTCCCGGCGCGCTCCACAGTGATGCGCAGCGTACCGGAGTAGTCGCTGCCGTCGGCGTTGGTGGCCGTGTAGGGGATGTTCACCACCCCCGTGTACCCGGCCTTGGGCAGGAACGTCAGGTTGGACACCGACGGATCGCCGCCCAAACTGTAGTCGGTGGTGACGTCCGCCTTCCAGCTGTACTGGATGGGGCTGACGTACTGGTAGTACAGCCTGCCCTGGCTCTCCTCCGGCAGGCCGGTGAAGCGCAGGCTCACCGGCTGGTTGCCGGCTCCGGCGGCCTGGAAGTCGTAGGCCCGCAGGGTCACCGGCGCGCCGTAGGTGGCGTACTGCACTGTGGTCAGGGTCCCCGTGCCGGCTCTGACCGTCACCTCCACCGTGCCGCTGACCTGGGAGCCGCCGATGGTCCAGGCGGTGAAGGGGATGGAGGCCACGCCGGAGAAGCCCACGGCGGGCATGAACGTCACGTTGGACACCGACATCTCGCCGCCCCGGTACAGGCTGTCGGACCCGCTTACCGCCCGGGTGGGCTCCCCCTCCCGGTAGCCCAGGTAGAGAATGCCCTGGCCGGAGGAGGGCAGGGTGAAGCGGAGGTAATTGAGGGAGGACCCCACCGCCGCCTGACACGCCGCGTCAAAGTCGCCGCTGTCAAAGGTCACGGTCTGGCGGCCGGAGGTGGCGTAGCTTACCCGGCTTCCGCCGCCGGAGCCGCTTCCGCCGCCGGAGGTGCTGTCAATGACCATCACCCCGGAGAAGGTCTCCCCGGATACGGCGCAGCCGGTAAAGGGCACCTCCACGCTCCCCCGGAACGTCTCCTTGGCCCAGAAGGACAGATTCGTCAGATAGGGGGTGGCGCTGTTGAAGTACTTGGTGGCCGTGGTCACCCGGGCGCCGATGGACCCGGCGCTGGTGCGGTTGTGGTAGAGGGTCCCCTGGTTCAGATCCGGCAGGGCGTTGAACACCACGTAGTGGAGCCGCTGGCCGGTGAGGTCCATGGAGAGGCTGTTGAAGTCCGTCGTCACCAGCTTCACATACCCCCCGGGGGCGCAGGAGTAGCTCACATCCCCGGCCCCGCTGGACTGGAAGTTCAGCTCCGCCGTGCCGGAGAACTCCTTGCCGTTGATGTCCACACCCCGGAAGGGCACCCGGACCGTGCCGTGGAAACCCTCCGCGGCTACGAAGGTCACCTGCTCCACCCGGGGCGCGCCGGTGGGGTAGTACCGATCCTCCGCCGTCACCAGGGTTCCCCGGTTGTCTCCGCCCCGCCAGTAGGAGTAGAGGCTGCCCTGGGTGGTGGAGGGGGGCGTAAAGGAGACGTAGCCCATCCGCGCCCCGGTGGCGGCGAAGCAGAAGCTCTCAAAGCTGCCGGTGGAGAAGGTGATGTACCCCCGGCCGTCGTCGTAGAGCTCGATTCCCGCGTCCAGCCCCTGGGTGACGGTGATGACCAGCTCCCCGGTGTACTTGCCGCCGGAGACGCTGTAGCCGGCGTAGCCGATGCGCACCGTGCCGGAGAAGCCGGGGGCGGGCACAAAGGTCAGGTCATTGATCTCGCTCTGATCGTACTTCTGGGTGGAGGAGACCTTCATGCCGTAGTCGCCCTCCCCCTTGTAGTCCTGGTACAGCTCCCCCTGGCTCACCGGGGGCAGGGTGAAGATCACGTAGCTGAGGGGGGAGCCCAGCTCGCTCTGGCAGACCTTGCTGAACAGCGCCGCCGACAGCGCCACCGGCTTGCCCTGGTCCGAGGTGATGGACACGTCCGTCTCCGTCTCCTTCAGGGTCACCAGGATCTCGCCCTTGAAGGACCGGCCGCTCTGGTTCATGCCCGTGTAGTGGATGGTGGCCTTCTCCCCGGCAAAGGTGATGTTGGGGACAAAGGTGATGTCCTTAATGTAGGGGCCCCGGACCGCCCCGTCCACAAAGTAGGAGTGGCTCCCCGCCACCCCCGCGCCGGTGTCCGCCTCGGACTTGTAGCCCAGGTAGAGGGTGCCCTGGGCGGTGGAGACGGTCACGCCGGTGATGGAGGCCAGCTCGCCGCCGGTGATCTCCTTGCACTGGGCCTTGATCTTGGCCTCCAGCTCGGAGAATTTCAGGGGCTCGCTGGCGCTGACCCCGGTCGTGTGCTCGATGGTGGCCCTGCTGGCAGTGACCTTGACGGGGAACTCCGCCGTGTAGACCTTGCCCGGGACGGTGACGGTGATGACCACCGTGGCCTCGTCGGCGCTGATGCCCTCCACGGTGATGGAGTTGTCCGATTCCACCCGGGGGATGACGCTGCGCTTGTTGTTCACCACGGAGACCTCGATCGTGCCGCCCTTGGCGTCTCCGTAGAGGAAGAAGTCCGTGTCCAGCTTGATGGTCTCATAGGCGTTCTCCGCCACGGTGATGCCGTCCTTTGCCAGACTGTCGCTGAGCCTGATGCCGCTGACGGTGACGGTGATGGTCTTGGTCACCCGCTTGGTATCATCGCCGGCGGAGACGGTGATCGTGGCGCCGTCGCCGGGGGCCTGGGGGATGATCTTGGCCTTGCGGCCGTTCTCCATCTCCTCCACCTGCACAATGTCCTGCTTGTCAGAGGACCAGGAGACGTGGAGGCCCTGGGTGGCGTTGCTCTGGGGCTCCAGGACGGCGTTGAGCTGGATGCCGTCCCGCTCCCCGTTGGTGACGGGCGCCTCCAGCTTCAGGGTGTAGGTGTCGTCCAGAACGCCCTCCTCCAGCCGGTTGTCGCCAACGGGGCCGGTGAGCTTCATGTCCTTCAGGGTGGTGTCCTCCGTGCCTGTGCCGTCGCCCTCTGTGGTCTCGTCCGCCCGGACCGGCGCGGCCAGGGAGAAGGTCAGCGCCAGTGTCAGCAGCAGGCTCAGACAGCGGCGCACTGTGGTGCTCTTCATGGGTTAGCCCTCCTTTTCATCGCTTCCCCCACAGGGAAAGCGGGAGCGGGCGCAGGCCCGCTCCCGTGGGGTGAGTTACTTCTTTTTTGCTGGTGTCTGACTGAATATGCCGGAATCGCTCTTGTCTCCCTGCTTCAGCTTTACGGTGACTTCCAGCTTTGTCTTGTCGTCCGTGCTGCCTCCCACGCCAATGGTGAAGGTGGCAACAACGTCCTCTGTCTTTTTGGCCTTGTTGGCGGCGGCCTTTTTAATCTCATTGGAATCCAGCGTAAACTGCACGGTATTGCCGGTTGTCTTGAGATTCTTGTCCCGGTCCTTAATTAAGCTCTCCCCGGTCTGGGCCTTGCCGCCATCCACAGTCAGCTTTACATTGCTTGCACTCTGGGCGGAAACGCCGCCGATATCCACCGTGATCTTCTGCGCCTGCTGCTCGCCTGTGGTGGTATAGAACATCTCCATCTCATAGACCCCATCGGCGTTCTTTGTCAGGGCTTTACCGTTGGCGCTTATGCCGGTGACTGTGGCCGTCCTGATGGTAACCAATATTCGCTTGGTGATGGTATTGCTGCCCTGCGCCGTAACGGTCAGTACTGCCGTCTGTCCGGCATCGGGCGCTTTGTTCGCCGTAATGGTTGCCGTGCGGCCTCCCGCTGCGGGAGTGACGGTCAGACATCCGCCAGTCTGGCTCCAGGTGATGGTTGCGCTGTCTGCCGCCGTGGTTGGTTCAACTGCGGCGGTAACGGTCATGTTAGCTCCCACATCCATAGTGATCTCATAGTCATAAGCTCCGGTTTGCGGGGCTAGCGTTCCAGCGCCGCTACTCTTGCTTAAAGCGAGATTTGTCAGATGTATCGAGGCATCCTCCTTATCAAGGTCCGCTGGCAGGAAATGATCGCCCTCCCAGTGCCTATAGTCTGGGTGCTGCTCCAAGGAAGTACCCCAATCCACCGTGAGATAGACCCTGTTTTCCGTCTCGCCCTCCCGTTTGGGCTCCTCCTGATTAAGCTTGATTGTCAGGGGCTCCTCCGCTCCGGTGCCGTTGATGTTCTTGATCTGATAGTTGCCGTCAATATAGATGCTACTGGATACCGGCAGGTTTGTAAAGCTGATCAGATAGGACGACACCGCCGAATTGCCGCCGCCCGCCGGTGTGACCACCACACGGGTGTCCTTGCTTGTTGTCATCAGGAACTCCTGGAATATCTGGCTGTCCGCCGGAACGCGGTTGTTGGTAAATACTCTCTTGTCGAAGGTAAGAATAACAGAGCCGTTATAACCTCTGCCCGAATCGGGCTTTGTCAGCTCACCAATTACAGCGTTATTCACATTCGGCGCGCCGCCGGACCCCTTTTCGTGGGGATCAATTGCCTTGAAGGAGGCCCGCAGATGGTCCGCCGTAGGCTCTCCCGGCGTGCGGGTCGTGCTGACGGCGCAGGCCAGGAAGACGTAGCTGTTGGGCGGCGGGTCCACCGCGTCCGCCAGGCTCTGGGGTCCCAGGACGGGGTTGCTGTCCCCTCTGGTAGACACAGATCCGAACGCCTTTGCCTGGTTGGTGTAGTCGGCGTCCGGCGGGTTCTCCGACGTGGCCGTGCCGCTGATAATCAGCTGGTATACCTTCGATCTTGCATCCTCATTGGCGTAGATATCAAACACGGAGTAACCGCCATCATAGAAGTCTGGAATTCCTGGCCGGGAGGGAATATAGGCTCCTGTTGCATCCCCAACCTCGCCCGAAGAGTATGTTTTGGTCAGCGCCTGCCGTATGGTCAGACCAGCGTATGCGCTGGGAATGCCTCCGGGCAGAGACTGATCCACATAGCTCGCAAGCGGTTGGTCAAGAATCCATATCGCATCCGCGTCATCTTTGGAATACAGGCGGTATCTCACAGTGGAGGCGTTGGTCAGTGTATCCATCGTCACGTTGCCGGTGTCCTGGGAGACCAGATTCAGCTTGGGCTTGGCGACCCTGTCCGTGGTGAACTGATAGATGTATACATGAGATTGATCCTCCGTGGAGTTGCCCCGGATGACACAGTACAGGTAGTACATGGTGTTGGGCAGCAATCCGGTGATCGTCACCGTCTCCGGCTCCAGCGTGTCCGTGGTCTGCACGGAGCCTCTCCGGCTGATTCCGTTGGCCGTCCCGTCAGTGATGTTCTCTGGAGTAGGATATTCGATCAGATTCGGCAGGGCCGGATCGTCCGTCTCGCCGTTTCCGCCTTTCATCCAGTGGGGCATGGACACGGAGCCGTCTGTGGGCGGCGGCGCGTTCTTGTCTGCGGCGATGAACACCAGGTCGTCGTTGCCCGGCACGGGCATGACGTTGGCCGGCGTGGTGTCAGTGCCAACCGTGTAGTCGCCGTCCTCCGGGCTCAGCTTACGGGTGGCCTGGACCTTGCTGGCGTTGCTGGCAGTGCTGGTCACAGCCGGGCTGATGGCATAGAATACCCACCCCGGGGTGGCCAGGGCCATCTGAAGCTTGGCCTCTGTGTCGGACACTTCG
Organism: uncultured Clostridia bacterium; assembly: GCA_947365965.1. GTDB lineage: Bacteria > Bacillota > Clostridia > Oscillospirales > Oscillospiraceae > Pelethomonas. The sequence continues at coordinate 4,421 of CANAZG010000015.1, read as the reverse complement.
ACGACAATGGGGTTGTTGGTGGCAAACCGGGGCAGGCGCTCATCCTTGAACTCCTTTTCCAGTTCCAGGGTCTTCTGCTCCTGCTTGGCCTTGGGGTTCCACCAGCGGCCGATGTCCCGGCTGCCGTCCACGTCCTTGTAGGTATTCCAGTCGTTCCGGTTGGGCATACCGCTGTTGCCGGCCAGGGTGTCCAGCTGGTTGGCCTGACCGGAGGCGGCGTTGACCTCAAAGTACACGGGATCGTCCCACAGGGGGCGGTCGTTCTCCCCGCCCAGGGTGCCAACCTTGGTCATGGTGATGACGAACTGGTAGCGCATGTCCTCGTCCAGATCCTTCAGGATGGGGAAACTGGTGGCGTCGCAGCCGTTGAAATACTTGCCCAGGGACCGGCCTCGCCAGTCGTCCGCCGTGATGGGCCGCACGTCGCCGCTGTTGCCCAGATAGACCCAGCCGTTCTTGTCGGGCTGGCTGATGCCGTTGACCACCGGATCGCCGCCGCTCTTGCTGGAGGTGTACCGAGCTAGAGCGTACTTGGGATCCGCCGTGTACAGGTTTCCTGCGCCGTCAGCCTTGCTGGTGTTGTCGTCAAGGACCCGGTAGTACAGGTCAAAGGCGCACAGGGTCTTGGTGAAGAACAGCAGATCGTAGCTGAGGGTGGGGTTGACGGTGGAGGTGGACTCGGGGGTCACATGGAAGTTAAAGTCCACATGGTCCAGCGTCTCGGTGATGGCCCCCGCCTCGTCGCGCTTGTAGGGGCCGTCTCCCCGGGCGATGCCCACCGTCTCATCGTCGGTTAGGAAGCGCAGGATGGCGGGCTCCACGGTGAAGGGCGGGACAAAGTGGTCATCCGGGTTACTGCCGTCGGGGTTGGTGTTGTTGGTGATAAAGTCCACCACGCCGTTGCCGCGCAGGGGGTTCCGCTCGGTAGAGGTGTCAATGATATCGTGGATTTTGAAGCAGTACTGCCCGCCGTTCTCCAGGTGCAGGCCGGAGTTGGGGAAGGTGAGCACCACGGTCCCGTTCTGGCCCCGCTCAATGGTCGCCTGGGTGTAGTCCAGCACGTACTCGGAGGGGAAGTCGGTGGTGTTGGGATGGTAGGTGGTGTAGCCCTCCTGGGGCGGGGGATTGCTGGAGCTGGCCACGATCTTGTAGAGGGTGATGGTGGCTTGCAGAGCCGCCGTGAGCTTGTCGCGGGCGCTCTTGCGCTCGGCCTCGCTGGCGGCGCTCTGGAGGTCGTCCCACATCTCCAGGAAGCTCCTGCCGCCGCCCTTTCCGTTGTACTTCACGTCCTCAGAGAAGGTGAGGACAATATCCGTATCGGAGGTGGGGCTCTCGGTGGTGCCCACGGTGGGCTTGGTGAAGGACTGGCGGACGATGGGCCCTGTGCCGTCGGAGGGGTGAATGGTAATCTTCTTCACGCCGCCGGCGGAGTAGTTCTTATCCGGGCCCGCGTCGTCCTTGGCGATGTAGTAGAAGTCGTAGGCCTGCTCGGGCAGCATACCTGTGACGCTGATGGTGCCGTCCTGGTTCATCACAGCCCGGACCGTGCCGGACAGGCCGTTGGCGCCCTTGTTCATGCCGGTGGTCACCTGCAAAATGGCGTAGAGACTGTTCAGAGGCGCGGTCTCCTCGTTGGTGCCCGGCTCGGGCCAGGGGTAGGGGGTCCCCGCCGGGACGGCCACCCAGTACACCGTGCCGTCCTCATCCAGCCGGAAGGAGAGGTCCACGCTGGTGGGGCTGGTGGGGGTGGGGGTGGGCTCCACGATGAACTTCGGCGGCGTCTCGTCGGCGGTGGTGAAGGTGAGGGGGATAACGGCTGAGCTGTTGGCCCCGTTGGCGTCGGTCAGCCAGAAGTAGACCGTGTAGGTGGTCTTCTCCTCCAGAAGCCGGTCGTTGATGCGGAAGGCGTCCTCGATGTTCTTCTCCAGGGTGCGCACGCCGTAGCCCAGCGCGCCGGAGACGGCGGCGGCCTTCAGCTCATTGACCGTGGGCGCCTGGGCGTTCTGGGGCATGAGGGCGTAGTAGAGCACGCAGTTCTTGTTGGCGGACACCACGGCCACGCTGTCCTTGGGGGAGGTGGAGGACATGTAGGGATAGCCCGTGTTGAAGGCGGGCACGGTGTTGTCCGGGGTGGTGAAGGAGACCACCTTGGTGGGGCTGCGCTGGCCCCTGTCGTCCACCATCACGGCGGAGAGGTAGTAGGACCCGTCGGCGGTGAGGCCGGTGAGGGAGGCGGTGACCTCGGTGTCCCCCTGGGGGGAGATGACGGTGCCGGTCTGTATGGCGATGGAGCCGTAGGCCGGGGGCTTGATGAGGTCGTCCTCGCCCACGGAGCCGTCGGTGATGGCGCTGACGGCCCAGTAGATGGTGCCCCGCTTATTGGTTGCAAAGGTGGCGGTGGCGGAGTTGGGGGCGATGTCGGTGACTGTGGGGTAGCCGGAGAGGATCATGGGCTCACGGGAGGACTCCTCTGCGGCGGTGGAGTCCATGACCTGACCGTTGATGACGGCGGTGATACCGGGACGGATGTAGATCTCGTCCGGCAGCATGGTCACGGTGGAGCCGGGGGCGTTGACGTTGAGCTTCTTGATGTCGCCCTCGCCGGACACGGCGGTGGCCACGTCCAGGTTCAGCTCCTTAATCTCCGCGCCCCGGTCAATGATGACGGTGGAGTCGGTGGCGGCCTCGTCCACGGTCAGCTTGGCCACGGTGCCCTTGGCGGCCCGGACCTGGGAGCCGGGGGTCCGGTTGACCACCTCCTCGATGCGGCCGGCCAGATCCAGCTGCACGGGCACGTAGTCCTCGGCCCCCTCCTCGCCCTCTGCGGGCGGGGGATCTCCCTCCAGGGAGATGTACTTCAATCCCATGCCGTCGGGGGTGTTGTCCTCAATGTAGGCGCTGGTGCGCACGGTGGTGCGGCCGATCTCGGTGATGCCGTCGGCCTTGAGGGTGACATAGTTGTCCTGGAGGTTATCCACCAGCAGCTCGTCTGCCACCACGTTGCGCAGGGTGATGCTGGCCCCGCCGCTCTCGCTCTCGCCGGTGCCGCTGGCGATGATGCGGCCCAGGACGGTGACGTTCTCCAGCTTCACGTCGCCCAGGCCCACGCCGCCGGTGATGTACAGATCACCGCTGATGATGCTGTCACGGAGGGTCACGCCGGGGGAGGTGATGGTCACGTTGCCGAACACGCCGCCCAGGGCGTAGTCCCCGGCCTCCTGGAGGGGGGTGCCCACGATGCTGGTGAGCATGGAGGCCATCTCGCCCCAGGTGAGGTCCTTCTGGGGCCGGAAGGTGCCGTCGTCATAGCCGGAGACCAGATAGTGCTCCAGGGAGGACTTGATGGTGCCCCGGGCCCAGGAGCTGATGTCCCGGGCATCGGTAAAGCCCAGGATCTCCCCGGCGGACTCCTGGAGCATCATGTTGCGCCCCAGGATGGTGGCCGCCGTCTCCCGGGTGAGGGTGTCCTGGGGGGAGACGGTGGTGGGGGAGGTGCCCTTGATGTACTTGGCCGTGTAGGCGATGCCCACATCGTCATAGAACCAGTCGTTCTCCTTCACGTCGGTGAAGGGGGTCTCGCCGGGCACGTGGTAGCCGTAGGCCCGGTTGACAATGGACATGAAGTCCGCCCGGCTCAGCTCCTCGGTGGGGGCGTTGGCCTGATCGGAGCGAATGAAGCCCCACTCCACCAGCTGGTTGAGGTAGGCGTCGGACCAGTGGGCCTGGGCCTGCTGGCCCGGGACCGCCGGCGCCAGCCCCAGCAGGATGGCCATGGCCAGCAGGAGGCTCACAGCCCGCGTTCTCCAGCGGGCGCGGTATGTCTGGTGCATATTTGGATCTCCTTTCTTCACGGAAAAAGCGGCGGAATGCGCCGTTCACTCTTTGCTGCGGGCCTCGCTCCTACACGTCCCCGGCGGACCGGGGGGCGTTGAGCTGGATGCTGAACACGGCCTTGCGGATGGCCACCTCCTCGTCCAGGCAGATGTCCACAAACCGGGACGCATAGAGAGACAGCCCCTCCCGGTCGCTGTTGAGCTCCCGCAGCACCCGCAGGTGCAGCAGCAGGGGCTCATCCGTCACCGGCAGCACCACCTCCACCACCTCGCCCACCTTCAGGGCCGGGCTCTCGGAGTAGAAAGCCAGGCCGCCGCAGCTGAGGTCGTGGCCCCAGATGGGCCGCTGGCCCTTCCAGCGGCCGGTGACCGGGTACATGAAGCTCTGGAAGTCGGTCTTGATGCGCAGGTTCTCTCTGGCCTCCGCCCCCAGCACCGCGCCGGGCTTGATGACCAGCCGCTCGCCCCGCTGCATGGTCACGGTGCCCCGCCTGTTCACGCAGTTGTTCTCCAGGCCGATGAGCTGCACGTCGCCCAGGGCCACGAAGTCCACGTCCGACTCCCGGGTCAGGCGCATCTGCACCACCT
>CANAZG010000014.1 GCA_947365965.1 uncultured Clostridia bacterium | reverse complement strand
TCGGCGAGGACCCCAACGGCATCCCCAACAACCTGGTGCCCTATATCGCCAAGGTGGCGGTGGGCCAGCTGGAGAAGGTCCACGTCTACGGTAATGACTACCCCACCCCCGACGGCACCGGCGTGCGGGACTACATCCACGTGGTGGATCTGGCCCGGGGCCATGTGGCCGCGCTGAAGAAGCTGGACACCGGCTGCGGCCTCTTTGTCTGCAACCTGGGCACCGGCAAGGGCTACAGCGTGCTGGACGTGCTCCACGCCTACGAGAAGGCCTGCGGCAGGACCCTGCCCTACTCTATGGATCCCCGCCGGCCCGGCGACATCGCCCAGTGCTACGCCGACCCCGCCAAGGCCAGGGACGAGCTGGGTTGGGAGGCCAGGTACGGCATCGACGAGATGTGCGCCTCCTCCTGGAAGTGGCAGTCCATGAACCCCAACGGATATAAAGGAGGGAAGGAACAGTGACCAAGCCTGTATTGCTCATCATGGCCGCCGGCATGGGCAGCCGCTACGGCGGGCTCAAGCAGCTGGACCCCGTGGGCGAGAACAACCAGATGATTATCGACTACTCCATCTACGACGCCCGCCGGGCCGGCTTTGAGCGGGTGGTGTTCGTCATCAAGCGGGAGATCGAGGCCGACTTCAAGGCCCTGGTGGGGGACCGGGTGGCCCGGGAGATGGAGGTAAGCTACGTCTTCCAGGAGAGGGAGGATCTGCCGGCGGGCTACGCCGTCCCGGCGGACCGGACCAAGCCCTGGGGCACCGCCCAGGCGGTGCTGGCGGCCCGGCACGTGGTGGACGGGCCCTTCGCGGTCATCAACGCCGACGACTACTACGGCCCCGAGGCCTACAAGGAGATCTTCGACTACCTCTGCGCCCACCCGGACGGGGACCTGTACGAGTACGCCATGGTGGGCTACCTGCTGCGCAACACGGTGACTGAGAACGGCACCGTGGCCCGGGGCGTGTGCGAGGAGACGGCGGACAACTACCTCTCCCGGGTCACCGAGCGGACCAAGATCGAGAAGGGGGAGCCCCCCCGTTACACCGAGGACGACGGGAAGACCTGGACGGATCTGCCCGGGGACACCATCGTGTCCATGAACCTGTGGGGCTTCAACCGGAGCTTCCTGAAGGAGGCGGAGGCCCGCTTCCCCGCCTTCCTGGACAGGGCCCTGGCGGAGAATCCGCTGAAGGCGGAGTACTTCCTGCCCAGCGTGGTCAGCCAGCTGCTGGACGAGGGCAAGGCCCGGGTGAAGGTGCTGCGCAGCGAGGACAAGTGGTACGGCGTGACGTACCGGGAGGACAAGGAGGCGGTGGTGGCGGCCATCGCGGAGAAAACCAGGGCCGGCCTGTACCCGGCCAAGCTGTGGAGGGACGCGTAATGGCCAGAGCTGAGGATTTTCTGGGCGAGGTGCTCTCGTCCTTTGACCTGATGGCGCCTGTGGTGGGAGCGGTCCGCTTCGGCCAGGGGCACATCAACGACACCTTTGTGGTGCATACCCAGCCCGAGGACCGCTGCTGCCGCCGGTTCATCCTCCAGCGCATGAGCCCCGCCGCTTTCAAGCGGCCGGACCAGCTGATGGAGAACATCATCGGCGTGACGGACTACCTGGGCCGGGAGATCGAAAAGCACGGCGGGGACCGTTCCCGGGAGGCCCTGGAGGTGATCCGCCCCAGGGACGGCAGCCCCTACTATACGGACAGCCAGGGCGGCGCGTGGCGGATCTACCCCTTTGTGGAGGGGACCGTCTGCTACCAGTCCGCGGAGACGCCGGAGCTGTTCGCCGCCTCCGGCCGGGCCTTTGGCCGGTTCCAGCGGCTGCTCCAGGGCTATCCCGCCGCCACCCTCCACGAGACCATCCCCCGGTTCCATGACACTGAGGACCGGCTCAGCAAGCTGAAGGCCGCCGTGGCGGAGGACAAGCTGGGCCGGGTGAAGGCGTGCCGGGAGGAGATTGACTTTATGCTGTCCCGGGAGGCGGACTGCTCCGTGGCCCTCCAGGCCCTGCGGGAGGGCAAGCTGCCCCTGCGGGTGACCCACAACGACACCAAGCTCAACAACGTGCTCATGGACGAGAAGACCGGGGAGGGCATCTGCATCATTGACCTGGACACGGTGATGCCGGGTCTGGCCATCAACGACTTCGGCGACTCCATCCGCTTCGGGGCCAACCACTGCGCCGAGGACGAGCGGGATCTGAGCAAGGTGAGCCTGGACGTGGACCTCTTCCGGGTGTATACCCAGGCCTTCCTGGAGGGGGCGGAGGGCTCTCTGACCGCCCAGGAGGTGGCCTACCTGCCCTGGGGCGCCAAGCTCATGACCCTGGAGTGCGGGATGCGGTTTCTCACGGACCATCTGGTGGGGGACGAGTACTTCCACATCAGCCGGGAGGGACAGAACCTGGACCGCTGCCGGACCCAGTGCAAGCTGGTGAAGGACATGGAGGACCGCTGGGCGGAGCTGGAGGCCATTGTGGCCCAGTATGGCGGCCATACATAATTCTTACAGGCACACGAGCCGCCGCGCAGAATAAACTGCGCGGCGGCTCTTGTTTCATGGCTCGTCCAGCTCATCCAGCCGGTCCAGGATGTCGTCCGCCAGATCCTCCAGGGCCTCGTGGCGGTCCCCCCAGGCGTCGTAGGCCTCGCTGTCCATGTCCTCCGGCTCCTCCCCGTCCAGCCCGGCGATCCACGCCCGGACCGTGGCAAGGTAGTCCAGCAGCTCCGCCCGGTCCATGGCATCCAGATCCGGACCGGGGGCAAAAAGATCATCCATGTCAGCTCAGGGCCTTGGCAAAGGCCTCCAGCAGCTGCTCCTTCTCAAAGGGCTTGTCGATGAACCCCTTTGCGCCGATGGCCTTGGCCTCCTCAAAGGTGTCGTCATAGGCCAGGGAGGAGACCATGATAATCCTGGCGTCCTTGTCCTCCTCCAGAATGGCCTGGGCCGTCTCCAGCCCGTCCATGCCGGGCATGATGATGTCCATGGTCACGATGTCCGGCCGGATCTCGCCGTACTTGGCCAGGGCATCCTCCCCGTTGCGGCAGTAGACGGCGATCTCGTACTCCGTATCCTCCAGCAGATTCTGCATTTGCAGCGCTATCATACGGGAGTCGTCTACCACCATAATTTTCTTTCCCATGTCAATCGCCTCTTTCATTGATAAGTAATGATTCCGCCAGACCGTCTTCCTGCCGGCGGTCTGGCACGTGGTGGACCAGCTGCACGCCCTGCCGCTGGTCGTCCGTATAGGTGAGGACAAACTGCCGGCTGTGCCCCTCCGGCTCAAAGCGGCCCTGGTAGAGGGCGGGCACGCTGAACCGGGCGGGCACCTTGGTGGCCTGGAAGAGCAGGGCGGCGATCTTGCCGCAGAGAATGTTGAAGTATTCCTTGCTGAAGTCCTCCAGATCCTGCTGGGTCAGATGTTCCTCCCGGAGGGCGCTGCGGGCCATGCGGGCCAGCAGGGAGATGTTTCCCCACAGCGTCAGACTGGACTGAAACCCGTTTTTGAAGGTGATGTACACGGTGCACAGGTCCCCGAACGGGGGCTCCTGGGTCTTGAAGAGCTCCACGCCTGCGGTCCGTCTGGTCACCTCCCGCACGGCCCTGTCCAGCATCTCCTCCAGCTTCTGCTGCTCCATGGCGGTATCCATGCCTCGCGCCTCCTCTCTCTAAATCTATAAATCTATTGCAGGCGGATCTCCCCGTCGGCCAGATCGGCCGTGCAGGGGCTGTACCTGCGGTCAAACTGGTGCGTCACGCCGTTGATGCTCAGCACCGTGCCGGGGTAGACGGTGGAGCAGGTGAGGCGGAGGGGGGGCTTCTCCGGCTTCTCCGCCGTCTCCGCATCCTCCGGCTTCTCCGCCTCCTCCGCCGGCTGGGTCAGCTCCTTGTCCAGCTGGGCCAGCTTCTTCCGGTTAATCATCAGCTGCATCCGCATCTTGCTCATGCTGCTGAGCTTGGCGGGGCTGTCGGGCTGGCGCTCGGTCTTTTCCAGATCCTTCTCCAGCTGCTCGATCTCCTGGTGGAGGATGCGGCACTCAAAGTCCGCGCAGGGCTGGCCCCCCAGGGAGACCTCCGTGCGGCACTCCGCCCGGGACCCCACAGTGCCGGCGCTGACCGACTGGGCGGCCCGCAGCGTGCCGCCGATGACGGTCATGCGGCCGGAGCGCACCTCCACCTCGCCGTCGCAGTATACCTCGCAGTTGATGAGGCAGTCCGCGTGGAGGGACTCCTTCACGTACACGCAGCTGTTCTCAATAAATTTGGCAAAGATGTTCCGCTGGGCCCGGATGACGGCCTGATTATCCCCCTGCACGCCGCCGGAGACCACCAGATCCCCGCCGGCCTCCACGGTGCAGGCCTCCACCACGCCGCCCACGGTGATGTTGCCGATGGCCCGCACGGTGAAGCCGCTGCAGATGTCCCCGTGGATGCACACGTCCCCCAGGAAGTTGATGTCCCCGGTGGAGAAGTCCACGTTGGCGGGGATATCCAGCAGGGGCTTGACCTGGAAGGCCCGGCCGCTGAACTCCACATGTCCGGAGGAGGAGGCCAGCAGGCTCATGCCGTCCTCGGAGATCTCGGTGTGGCGGCCCTTGGGCAGGACTGCCTTCTTGCCGTCCCTGGCCGGGATGGGCTGGTCCGTCACCGTGCGCCCCTCCACGCCCTCGGTGGGGGGGATCAGCTTACAGATCACGTCCCCTTGGGTGACGTTCTGGAAGAAGTTCAGGGTGTTGTAGTCCACCCGGTTGTTCTCGTCCACAGCGACGGAGCGCTCCAGGACCCGGGGGAACAGGTCCACCACCCTGCCGTCCAGGCCCTGGATGGCGCTCTTGCCCCAGGCGCAGAGGAAGAGGTGGAAATACCGCTCCGGGTCCTGGGGGAGGCTCTCCAGCAGGGCCTCGTCCAGACCCCAGCTGACCTTGCTCTCCGCCAGAGCCCGGTCCAGCATCTCGCGGCTCACCTCAGCGCCCTGGCCCGCCGGGGGATAGACCAGCAGCCAGGCGGCCATGCCGCCGGCGGAGATGAAGACCACCACCTGGGCGTCCAGATCCGAAGCGCGGCCGGAGTCCAGCAGGGCGAGGCGGCTTCCGGCGCTGTCGGTGACAGCGCTCTGGAGACGGGCCAGCTCCTTTTCCGCCTCCTGCTCGTCGAGAGGCAGGTCCGGCGGGTCCGTCAGGCACAGGCGGGGCTGGGGCAGACGCTTTGCCGTAAAGGCGTGAAGGCTCCACAGCTGACAGACCGGGTGGTCCTGGGACAGCGTCAGCTCCCGGGGAGCGGGAGGCGGCGGACCGGGGTCCTGCTGCTGGGGCGCCTCCTCCTGGGCCTCCTGGGTCTCCTTTTCCGGCTCGTCACCGAACAGCCGGGACAGAAGCGTGCGATAGAACGCGATAGGAATCACCTCCTGGGGGCCGTCTCCGCCCTGGAGGGGCGGGACGGACTGTCTATGGCTCCATTATAGCCCCCGGACCGGCTCTTGGCAAGAATTTTCTCAGCCTGCCGCCGGAGTCCTGGGCAGGGCCCAGTCCTGGAGGATGTCCGCCAGGGGCCCCTCGTAGGCCACGTAGAAGCCGCAGCCGTACTCCTGGCTGGGCAGAGAGCCCCGGGGGAAGAAGACCTCCAGGCCGTCCTGGCCAAAGAGCAGCATATCCGGTGAGAAGGCCGCCTCCATCTCCCGCCGCAGGGCCGTGTCGCCGGGCTCCGCCAGCTCCAGGATGGTGCGGACCGCCTCCTCCGGCGGGCAGGTGAAGATATCCCAGTTGTCTATGAGCGCCCCGGTGTTCCGGTCAAAGGCCGCAGTCAGGCGGCGCGACTCCACCACGCCGGCCTCCACCGGCAGGGTGAGCTCGGTGCAGAAGTACATCAGCGTCTCGTTGGAGCCGGCGGGCCGGATCTCCTGCCCCACCGTGTACCCCTGGAAGTCCTCCGGCTCACCGGCGGCCCGGTACTCGGCCCAGGCCCGCTCCAGCTCCGCCTGGAGATCGTAGAGCGGGCCCTGCGCCCGGTAGTGGGCCAGCACCTTCTCCTGGGCCTGGGGGCTCAGGGCGTCAAAGCCCTCTGTGTCGCCGGTGTGGACATTCTCCGGGCCGATGGGCGTGTCCTCCCACAGGAGAAGGGGGCCCTCCGGCAGCTCGTAGCAGACCCGGTTCGACTGGTCCACCCGGTCCAGCGCCGTGCCGTCCGCCAGCGTCAGCGCCCCGGGGGTCCGGATGCTGTGGACGGCCAGATGGGAGGCGGTCCGGACGGTGACGCTCTCTCCGTTCCCGGTCTCCACGGACCGCCCCAGGCCCCGGCAGCCGGCGGAGACGCCGCTGCGCAGCTGGGGGCTGGCCCCGAAGGCCGCCGTGTCCACCCCGCTCACCCAGGACCCGATGGTGGTGTTCTCCTCCAAAAGCACGCCCGTCCGCCGGCCCCGGTCCGTCTCCAGCACCAGGACCGTGCCGCCGCTGTCCCGGAGGACCTCCACGATCTCCCCCGTGATCTCCCGCTCCCTGCCCAGGAAGGCCGGCAGGGCCAGGACCAAGCACACCGCCAGCAGGGCCGTTAAGACGTGTCGTTTCATCACGCAGTCCTCCTTTGTTGTTGGATACCTCCATTATAGCTGTAGACGGCGGAAAAGACAAGGGCGGCGTGCCTCCGGCGGGTCAGCCGGGCCTTGCCTTTTCCCATGGACCGTGGTACAATCAGTCGGTAATTTGCGCTGGAGGTAGTACCCTATGCGGATGCGAAAGAAAAAGAACCTGATTCCCCGGATGGAGCGGTGCGCCCCCTGCCGCGTCCAGGACGGCTTTGCCCTCAAGGGCCGCTGGCGGGAGGAGCTGATGCCCTCGGCCCGGGAGCTGCGGCTGGAGCTGGGCTGCGGCAAGGGCCGCTTCACCGCGGAGACCGCCCGCCGGCACCCGGACGTGCTGTTCATTGCCATTGAGAAGGTGCCGGACGCGCTGGTGGTGGCCATGGAGCGGGCCATGGACATGGAGCTGAAGAACGTGTTCTTCGTGGTGGGGGACGCGGCCCTGCTGCCGGACTACTTCGCCCCCGGCGAGGTGGACCGCATCTATATCAACTTCTGCGATCCCTGGCCCCACACCCGTCAGGCCAAGCGCCGCCTGACCCACCGGGGTTTTCTGGACCTATACCGGCGGGTGCTGCGGCCGGAGGGGCAGGTCCGCTTCAAGACCGACAACCAGCCCCTCTTCGCCTTCTCCCTGCGGGAGTTCCCGGCGGCGGGATACGCCCTCAGTGAGGTGACCCGCAACCTACACGAGGGGGGCCCCCAGGGGGTCATGACCGACTACGAGGCCAAGTTCTACGATCAGGGGATCCCCATCCAACGGTGCGTGGGAACCGTGCTGCCCCGGGACCAGGAGGAGACGGCGTGACAGGGCAGCCCCCGTTTCCCGGCATGAATCCAGCCGGCGTCCGCTTCTGCGGACGCCGGCTGGCGCGTTTACGGTATGCAGGCGTTTATCAATACATGCCGCCCATGCCCATGTCTCCGCCGGGGGCGGGAGGCGCGGGGGGCTCGGGCTTGTCGGCAACCAGGGACTCGGTGGTCAGCACCATGGCCGCCACAGAGGAGGCGTTCTCCAGGGCGGAGCGGGTGACCTTGGCGGGATCCAGAATGCCCGCAGCGATCATGTCCACATACTCCTCCTTGTAGGCGTCAAAGCCGGTGCCCTTGCTGGCCTTCTTCACGTTCTCCAGCACCACGGAGCCGTCCAGGCCGGCGTTGGCCGCGATCTGGCGGATGGGGGCCTCCAGGGCCTTGGCGATGATGCGGGCGCCGGTCTTCTCGTCGCCCTCCAGCTCCTCCACCAGCTGCTCAACAGCGGGGATGGCGTTGACGTACACGGTGCCGCCGCCGGCCACGATGCCCTCCTCCACAGCGGCCTTGGAGGCGTTGAGGGCGTCCTCGATGCGCAGCTTCTTCTCCTTCATCTCGGTCTCGGTGGCAGCGCCAACCTTGATGACCGCCACGCCGCCGGCCATCTTGGCCAGACGCTCCTGGAGCTTCTCCTTGTCGTAGTCGCTGGTGGTCACGCCGATCTGGGCGCGGATCTGGCCCACGCGGTCCTTGATGGCCTGGCTGTCGCCGGCGCCGTCCACGATGACCGTGTTCTCCTTGGTGACCTTGACCTGACGGGCGCGGCCCAGCATGGAGATGTCAGCGGTCTTGAGCTCGTAGCCCAGCTCCTCGCTGATGACCTGGCCGCCGGTGAGGATGGCGATATCCTGGAGCATCTCCTTGCGGCGGTCGCCGAAGCCGGGGGCCTTGACGCACACCACGTTCAGGGTGCCCCGCAGACGGTTGACCAGCAGGGTGCTCAGGGCCTCGCCCTCCACGTCCTCGGCGATGATGACCATCTTCTTGCCGGACTGGACCATCTGCTCCAGCAGGGGCAGGATGTCGGCGATGACGGAGATCTTCTTGTCGGTGATGAGGATATAGGCGTCGTCCACCACGGCCTCCATCTTCTCCATGTCGGTGGCCATGTAGGGGGAGATATAGCCCCGGTCGAACATCATGCCCTCCACGACCTCGCTGTAGGTCTCGCTGGTCTTGGACTCCTCAATGGTGATGACGCCGTCGGCGGAGACCTTCTCCATGGCCTCGGCGATGAGCTTGCCGATCTCCGCGTCGCCGGAGGAGACGGCGCCCACGCGGGCGATGTCGTCGGTGCCGTTGACCTTCTGGGAGCCGGCCTTGATGGAGGCCACGGCGGCCTCCACGGCCTTGGCCACGCCCTTCTTCATGACAATGGGGTTTGCGCCGGCGGCCAGATTCTTCAGGCCCTCGCCGATGATGGCCTGGGCCAGCAGGGTGGCGGTGGTGGTGCCGTCGCCGGCCACGTCGTTGGTCTTGGTGGAGACCTCCTTCACCAGCTGGGCGCCCATGTTCTCAAAGGGGTCGTCCAGCTCGATCTCCTTGGCGATGGTCACGCCGTCGTTGGTGATGAGGGGAGCGCCGAACTTCTTGTCCAGCACCACGTTGCGGCCCTTGGGGCCCAGGGTGACCTTGACGGTATCCGCCAGCTGGTTGACGCCGGTCTCCAGCGCCTTGCGGGCTTCCTCGCCACGCTTGATTAACTTAGACATATCGCAAAACCTCCAAATTATTTTTCATTCATTGCCCGGCACGGTCCGGGCGGCCCTCCCCGGGGGAGGGGGACTTCATCAGAAGCCTCGGCGGCCCTCCGCCCTCGCGGGGAGCGGCCAGCCGGGAATCTTCCGGGTTTTTAGAACCTGTATTCACAACCGCTGCACGCCGTCTGGGCGGTCTTTTTCCCGCCATACTGCGTCGATTTCCCTTGCCATACGTCAGTATGGCTGCGGAAAATCTCCTTGTCTGACGAGAAAAATCCTCGTCCATCCGGCATCCCCCGGCTATGAATGCAGGTTCTTACTCCACAATGGCCAGGATGTCGCCCTGGCGGACAATGGTGTACTCGTCGTCGCCGATCTTCACGTTGGAGCCGGAGTACTTGTCGGTGATGACCCGGTCGCCGGGCTTAACGGACATGACGATCTCCTTGCCGTCCACATTGCCGCCGGGCCCCACGGAGATCACCTCCGCCACAGAGGGCTTCTCCTTGGCCGCAGAGGTGAGGATGATGCCGCCTTTCGTGGTCTCCTCCGCCTCCAGGGTCTTCAGTACCACGCGGTCCGCTAAGGGTGTGAGCTTCATAGTTTGGTTCCTCCTATATCGTTATTATTTTTGATAACAAAGATTGGCACCGTTAGCACTCATGCTTCTGGAGTGCTAACGGTGCCTATCTTACATCATCTCTGCCAGGATTGCAAGAGGATTTTAAGAAAAAAACGGCTGTTTTACAAAAAGTTCACAAACGGGCCGATTCCGCTCCCGCCGGGCCCGGCAGCGGCCGATAGGTGGCGTTGGGATCGCACCCCCGGGGGCCGAAGAAGAGAATTTTCTTCTCCGACAGGCGCAGCGCCGCCCGCCGGCTGCGGGAGACCTCCCCGTCCAGGCAGGTGACGATGTCCCGGTCCCGGGACTCGATGACAATCTCCCGGGCGGTATAGCACCGGGCCACGCCGGGCAGGCGGTAGTACTCCCCCTTGGCGTAGGCCCCCACGAAGCGGAGGAATACGGGGCGGCTGACCCTGTCCACAATCAGGGTGTTGAGCACGCCGTCGTCCATCCTGGCCTCGGCCACGGGCATAAAGCCCCCGCCGTAGTACCGGCCGTTGCACACCGCCGCCAGCACGTACTCCCCCTCCATGGCCCTCCCGTCCAGGGTGACGGTCCATCGGTGACCCAGGCTCCGGAGGGCGAAGTTCACCGCCAGGGAGAGGACATAGCTGCCCTGGCCGCCCAGCAGAGGGAGCTTGCCGTAGGTATGTACGTCGTGGGCCACCTGGGCGTCAAAGCCGGAGCAGGCCACCGTCAGGGCCAGCCGGCCGTTGCAGTCGATGGCGTCCAGGGGGAAGCAGGGGCCGTCCCACAGGTTCTCCGCCTGCTGGAAGAGGGGAGCCGCGTCCCCGAAGTTGCGCAGGAAGTCGTTGCCCGTGCCCACAGGGATGCAGGTCATGGCGGCGCTGCCCCATCCGGCGATGCCGTTGGCCACCTCGTTGACCGTGCCGTCGCCGCCGCAGGCGTAGATCCGCACCTCCCCGCCGCTCCGGGCCAGGGCCTGGGCGGTCTCTGCGGCGTGGCCCGGCCGTCTGGTGAGGATGCACTCCATCTCCAGGCCGTGGCGGGAGGCCAGGGCCTGGGCCATGTCCATCAGCTGGGCGGTGCAGTCCTTTTTCCCGGCGGCGGGGTTGATGATGAATACGTGCTTCATGGCTCCCTGCCCCTCCTTCTTATGCAATCTTTATCTGGCGTATCCGGGGCTCACGGGGCCTCCGCCAGCCGTCTTACGGCCTCCTCCCGGGTTTCCACGAAGAAGAAGTCCCGGCCGTTGTTGGACTCGTAGATAAAGTCCCGCAGGGGCTTGCTGGTGTACCGGGAGAAGTCCCCCCAGATGGCGGCCTTGATGTGGTAGTTGATGAACTTCTGCAAAATCTCTCCGGCCACGCCGGTGCTGAGGATGAAGAAGTCCTCCGCAATGGCGCTTTTCTCGATGGCGATCCTGTCCGCCCCGGCCTCATAGCGGGCCGTCATGGCCAGCTCCAGGGCGGAGGACGTACTGGTGATGAGCTTTTCCGGACCGGAGATCACCGCGATGTTCACGCCGTTTTGGGTGATGTGTTCTATATTCATAAAAACTCCTATATATCTCTTGAAATGGATTGGAAATAGGCCCTGGCCGCCTCCCCGTCCCGGGCGATCTGCCGCCGCAGGTCCTCCAGGCTCCGGAAGCGGCGCTCCGGCCGCAGCATCCGTAGAAACTCCACGCGGCACCGGGCCCCGTAGAGATCCCCCTGCCGGTCCAGCAGGTGGCTCTCCACCGTCACGCCCCCGTCTGTATCCACCGTGGGCCGCACCCCCACGTTGGTCACCGCCGGGCCGGAATGCCCCGCCACGGTCACCCGGGTGACGTAGACCCCAAAGGCGGGGATCAGCTGATGCTCGTCCGGTGCCAGATTGACCGTGGGCGCGTCCAGCCGGGAGGAGCCCAGGCCCTTGCCGTGGCGCACCGGGCCGGTGATGGCGAAGGGCCGGCCCAGGAACCGGGCGGCCGTCTCCGCGTCCCCCCGCTCCAGCAGCCCGCGGATGTGGGTGGAGCTGACGGTTACGCCGTCCAGGGTCACCGGGGGGATGATGTCGCACCCCAGGCCCAGCGCCGAGGCCCGCTGGGAGAGCAGGGCCGCGTTCCCGGCGTTTTTGTGGCCAAAGCGGAAGTCGTGGCCCGCCACCAGCCACCGGGCGTCCCAACGCCGGACCAGCCATGTGACAAAGTCCTCCCAGGGCATGGTCATCATCTCCCGGTCAAAGGAGGCCACGATCACCTCCGCGCCGGGGCACAGGGCCGCCGCAGCCGCCTGCCGCTCCTCCGCCGTGGTCAGCAGGGGCACGGGCACGCCGGTGACGTACTCCCGGGGGGAGCGGTCAAAGGTGAGCAGGGCAGGGGTGAAGCCCCCCTCCAAGGCCCGCCGGGCGGCCTGCTCCAGCAGCGCCTGGTGGCCCAGGTGCAGCCCGTCAAAAAATCCCAGCGCGATGGCGCGGTCCATGGCGCAGTCCCCCCTCTTGCTCAAAAATCATGGCCTGTCCCACTGCCGGGAGCCGCTGGTCTTACAGGAATCTCCGCAGTCTGGGACCCGTATCAGCCTAGCAGAAAAACCGGGTCTTGTCAAGAAATTGTGGCCCATCGGGCCCGGCGGCCGGGGCAAAGGACCTGCGGGCCCTCTTCGGCCGCCGCCCGCAGGTTCCTCCAGCCGCTCCGGCCCCTCACGGCGGCAGCACCGGCTCCTCCTCCTGAAAGGCGTACACCACGCACACCTCTCCCTCCACCCGCTCCAGCCGCCCCAGGCAGAACAGGCACTCCAGGGGGAAGGGCCTGCCCGCCTCCGCCGGCAGGGCCAGCAGCAGAAGCGTTTCCTCCCGCCGCCACCACGCCCGGCCCATCCCCTGAAGCCGCACCTGAAAAAAAGGGCTTCGGAACAGCTGGGCCGGGCAGCGGGTCTCCCGCCAGCCGGCGGGCCGGAAGGGGAAGGACTGCCGGGCCTCCCCCTCCTCCAGCCGGCCCAGGGCCGCGATATCCCGGGTGTAGACCGTTCGCTGCAGGGTCAGTACGCCCCCCTCGGGGGCCAGAACCCCCAGCATCAGCTCCCCCTGCTCCCCCCGCAGGAACGCCCGGTAGAGCCCGTCCCCCGGGTCCTCCATAGATGCCCGCACCTCTGTCCGGCCCCCCTGGTCCCGCAGGGTGATCTCCCCCAGGCAGGAGCCCCGGCGCCGGAGCTTGACCCGCTCCATCCGGCTCACCTCCTCTGGACAGCCTATGCGCTCCGCCGGTCCGTTATCATCAAACAACTTGAAAAGAAGGCAAATTTTCGCAGGCATCCTGACGGATGGCAAGAAAATTTAACGCAGTATGGCAGAAAAAGGCCCGCTATTTGGGTGTGTTGACAATTTTCAAACATGCCCTATATCCCCCGGAGGGAAAAGTCACAGTACACAAGAGGGTCTTTTTGTGCTATACTCTTTCCTGCGGCAGAGCCGCTGAAAACGGGAGTACTCCCGTTTTCAGTCCCCCCTGGGGGACTGGACGGGAAAGGATTCCCTCTGTGCGGAGGTGCTCTATGAACATTCTCTTTGACCAGGAGCAGCTGCTCCAGCTGGTCTCCAACCTCTACCTGCTCACCGGCATCCCGGCCAACATCCTGGACCCCCAGGGCCGGGACATCAACCTCTTCGAGGGCCATCCCCCCTTCTGCCGGGCCCTCAACGCCTGCCCGGAGGGCCACCGCCGCTGCGTGGCCTGCGACGCCTGGAAGGTCAGGAGCTACGCGGCGTCCGGGGGCTTCCAGTTCTACCGCTGCCACGCCGGTATCTGCGAGGCCGTCATGCCCCTGTTCGACAGGAACCACCCCCTGGCCTATCTGGTCTTCGGCTGCTTCCTGGACGACGAGCCCATGGAGGAGCAGTGGCAGCGCACCCGGGCCACCCTGGATTGGTACCCCGGCGGACCGGACAGCCTGCGGGACGCCTTCCTTCAGTTCCGCCAGTACGCCGCCCCGGAGCTGAAGGCCTACGCAGAGACCCTGGAGGCCCTGGCCGCCTATATCCAGCTCAAGGAGATGATCCGCCTCACCGAGCAGACGGACGCCCAGAAGCTGGCCATATACCTGGATCAGCATTACATGGAGCGGCTGAGCCTGGAGTCCGTGTCCCAGCAGCTCCACATCGGCCGCACCAAGCTCTGCCGGCTGGCCAAGGAGCTCTCCGGCGGCCGCACCCTCACCTATCTCATCGCCCAGCGGCGCATCGACGCGGCCAAGGTCCTGCTGCTGGAGAACGACCTGCCCGTCTCCGCCGTGGCCGAGGCCGTGGGCATCAGCGACTACAACTACTTCTCCCGGGTCTTCCGCTCCCTCACCGGCACCACGCCCAGAACCTTTCGGGAAAACGGGCGGCAGAAGGCGCAAAACTTTGGTTAAAACGACGAAACCGGACCCCGAATTTCTTTCAATTCGTACAATCTTACGGAGGGTGTACGATTGTGCTATTTTGTGAACGCTGGGTCCTATTAATTAGCGTGTTAAAGAGATACAATAAAAACAGAACGACGCTCTCCCTGCGGAAGGATGTCCTGCCGCGCAGAGGGCGCCGCTTCTATCAACTTGTTTACAAGGAGGATCATGAAGAATGAAGAAAACTCTTGCACTGCTCCTGGCGCTGGTGATGACCCTGGCTCTGGTGGCCTGCGGCGGCAACGACGACAAGCCCGCTGACAACAGCAACACCCAGACCGACGCCAACACCCCCGCCCCCAGCACCCCGGATCCCGCTCCCGAGGCCCCTGCCGGCGAGAAGATCGACATCAGCGTCATCGCCTCTCAGTACGGCCAGAACACCAACAAGTGGTGGGCTGACTTCCAGGAGGCCTTCAACAAGGAGCATGAGAACATCAACCTGACCGTGGAAGTCGTCTCCTGGAACGACATCTACACCGTGGTCAACACCCGCATCTCCGGCAACACCGCCCCCGACATCCTGAACATCGACGTGTTCGCCGACTATCAGGCCGACGGCCTGCTGCTCCCGGCCAAGGATTACGTCTCCGAGGAGACCTACGCCAAGATGTACCCCGCCTTCCTGGAGCAGTCCAACATTGACGGCACCATCTGGGCCATCCCCGATCTGGCCTCCGCCCGCGCCATGTACTACAACAAGGACATCCTGGACGCCGCCGGCGTGGAAGTACCCACCACCTGGGACGAGCTGAAGGCCGCCTGCGAGAAGCTGAAGGCCTATGACTCCAGCATCTATCCCTGGGGCATCGACATGACCACCGACGAGGGCCAGGCCGCCTTTGCCTACTACATCTGGAACAACGGCGGCGACTTCACCGACGCCGACGGCAACTGGACCCTCAACAGCGACGCCAACGTGGAGGCCATTGAGTACGCCATTGATCTGGTCAACTCCGGCCTGACCAACTCCGATCCCGCCAACGAGACCCGCTACACCCTGCAGGATCTGTTCGGCGCCGGCAAGCTGGCCATGATGATCGGGCCCAACTCCATCCCCACCTACATCGCTGAGGGCGGCAGCACCATCAACTACGCCTTCGCCCCCATCCCCACCAACGGCGGCAACCCCTCCGTCTCCGCCGGCGTGATGGACCGCTTCATGTGCTTCGACAACGGCCACTCCCCGGAGAAGCTGGAGGCCATCAAGACCTTCTTTGACTACTTCTATGAGGATGCCCGCTACTCCGACTGGGTGCTGATGGAGGGCTTCCTGCCCGCCACCTCCGCCGGCGGCGAGATCGTTGCCAAGGCCGACGAGAGCATGGCTCCCTGGGTGGACATCGTGGGCTCCTGCAAGTTCTACCCCACCGCCAAGGCGGAGTGGGCCGACGTGAAGCAGGGCGTTATCAACGTGGAGCAGCAGGCCCTGCTGGGCGGCAGCGTCCGTGAGCTGCTGGATGCGCTCCAGAGCGATATCGCCGGCTAAGCCAAAGAAAACATAGGTAGATCGCACAGCCGCGGGCCGGCCGCTTTGTTCGGCCCGCGGCCTTTTTCAAAAAGTAGAGAGCTGAGAGAACTGAGAGAGTAGGGAGGTGCTCCTGTGAGCAAAGTTGCCCAGAAAAAGCCTGTTCCTGCGAAAATGACCCCGCCGCGCAGCGGCAATTCCCCGGCCAAGAGGGCTCTGCGCAGAATTGAGCCCTATATCTGGATCGCGCCCAGCGTGATCCTGATGGCTGTCTTTATTCTGATCCCCATCCTGTCCGTGTTCCAGATGTCCCTGAGCGATGTGAGCAAGGCGGGTAAGATCAAGGGCTTCAACGGCCTTGGCAACTTCATCAAGGTGGTCAAGGGCTCCGCCTTCGGCTTGGTGCTGCAAAACACCCTGGTGTGGACCATCGCCGTGGTGGTGCTGTCCACGGTGCTGGGCTTTGTGCTGGCCCTGATCCTCAACAACAAGTTCCGCGGCCGGAAGGTCGCCCGGGCCATTGTGGTCTTCCCCTGGGCCACCACCCTGGTCATCCAGGCCAGCGTGTGGAACTTCATCATCAACACCGACTACGGCACCCTGAATACCCTGCTCATGAAGCTGGGCATCATCAAGCAGGCGGTGAACTGGACCCCCACGCCGGAGGCCTACTTCGCCTGGGAGATCGCCTGCGGCATCTTCGTCACCATCCCCTTTGTCACCTTCTGCGTCCTCTCCGGGCTGCAGAGCATTGACACCACCTACTACGAGGCCGCCACGGTGGACGGGGCCAACTACTGGCAGAAGCTGTTCAAGATCACCCTGCCCCTGGTCAAGTCCTCCCTGACGGTGAGCACGGTGCTGAACATCATCTACGTTTTCAACTCCTTCCCCATCATCTGGACCATGACCAAGGGCGACCCGGCCAACCACACGGACACCCTTGTCACCTACCTGTACAAGCTGGCCTTCTACAACGGCCGGCAGGGGGAGGCCGCGGCGGTCTCCGTCATCGGGTTTTTGATCCTGCTGGTCTGCGCCAGCGTGTACATGATCTACACCCTGCGGAAAGGAGATGACAACTGATGAACGACAACGCTGCAAAGAAGCCCTTTTCCATTCAGAAGACGGTGCTGCGGATCCTGCTCTACTTTGTGGTGATCGACGTGTGCATCATCACCCTCTACCCCTATTTCGCCATGTTCTGCACCGCCCTGAAGAGCCGGGCGGAGATCTTCTCCCCCCACGGCACCATCCTGCCGGTGACGGCCCTGTGGTCCAACTTCATCGACATCTGGAGCCGGGCCCCCATGGCCAACTACCTGCTTAACTCCATCCTTATCGCCGGCGGGTCCACCATCATCGCCATGCTCTGCGGCATCCCGGCGGCCTACGCCCTGGCCCGGATGCGCTTCAAGGGCCAGACCGCTTTCCTGGGCTTTGTCATCGTCTCCCAGATGTTCGCGCCGGTGGTGCTGCTCATCGGTATCTATCAGGTGATGCTGCGCCTGGGCCTGACGGACAGCCTGCTGGGTCTGATCTTCATCAACGCCGCTTTCAACCAGGCTTTCACCATCTGGCTGCTGCGGGGCACCTTCATGGGCATCTCGGCGGAGATGGAGCAGGCGGCCACCATTGATGGGTGCAACCGGCTCCAGTCCATGACCCGGGTGCTCCTGCCCGTGGCGGCCCCGGGCATCGTTACCACGCTGATCTTTATTTTCATCAACGCCTGGAACGAGTACACCGTGGCCCTGTGCCTCATCTCCACGGACACCAACAAGCCCCTGACTGTGGGCATCAACATCTTTAACGGCTACAACATGATCGAGTGGCAGTACCTCTTCGCCGCCTCCATCTTCGCCATCATCCCTGTGGTGATTCTCTTCATGTGCATTGAAAAGAATCTGGTCAGCGGACTGGCCTCCGGCGGCGTCAAGGGATAACCCCCTCTGGCAGCAGGGCCCGGGACGGAATATCCGTCCCGGGCCTTTTCTGTCCCGCCCCGGAAAATCCTCCTGTTCTGCACAAAAAATAGCCCGCAACTTTGTTGAACCTGCGGATTGCAAATTTTTCCGAGTTTTGGTAAAGTATCTCCAGAATTTTAGAATACGCATTCATGGCGGTGCATCTATGATTACAATGACTGAGATCGCAAGGCTTGCCGGCGTATCCCAGCCCACGGTCTCCAGGGTGCTCAACGGGAACCCGAATGTGGGGCAGGAGATCCGGGAGCGGGTCCTGGCCTGCGCCAAGGAACACAACTACCAGTGCAACGCCCTGGCCAAGGGGCTCCAGGGCAGCAAGACCATGCTGCTGGGCGTGCTGGTTACAGATATCTCCAACGGTTTTTTCGCGGATCTGGCCAAGGCCATCGAGGCGGCGGCCCGGAAGGCCGGATATACCATCATCCTCTTCAACAGCGACTGCGACCTGGAGAAGGAGCGGTCCTACCTGGACGTGGTCAGCCGCTACCGGGTGGACGGGGTGCTGGTGGCGCCGGTGAAGGAAAACGGCGAGGAGCTGCCGGGCTTCACGGAGAATCTGGACATCCCCGTGGTGGCCATCACCAAGCCCACGGCCTCTCTGGACGCGGTGTACGTGGACCACAGGAGCGCCGGTGTGCTGGTGGCGGAGCATCTGGCGGAGCGGGGATACCGGCGGTTTCTGTTTATTGGGGAGGAGTGCGACCGGAAGTACGTGGGCTTCCGGGAGAAGCTGGCTGCGCTGGGGATGGCGGAGCGGACGGGCAGCGTGGTCTACGAGAGCGACAGACAGCTTACCCACTTCCTGGAGGCCTGGCTCCGCCGCCCCGGCGGACGGACGGCGGTGTTCGCCAGCAACGACATCTTCGCCCTGCGGACCCTGAGCGCCCTGCGGATGCTGGAGGTGGCCGTGCCCAGGCAGGCCGGGGTCATCGGCTTTGACGACATCTCCACCGGCCGATACCTTCGCCCGGCCCTGAGCAGCGTGTCCCAGCCCATCACCGTCATGGCGGAGGAGGCGGTGTCCCGCCTCCTCTGGCGCATCGACCACCCCCGGGAGGAGGGGATTCTGGATCTGGCCCTCCAGGCGGAGCTGGTGGTGCGGGAGAGCGTCTGAGCGGAACAAATCCGCCTATATTATCGAAAATAATTCGTATTCTTGACAAATAATAGGAATATTCGCCGCTGGCCGCTCAGCTGGCGGCGGGAGATGCTGCCGGGAAGCCGCATCCCGCTCCCCGGCCAAACAACAGAAAGGAAGGTAAGGCGCTATGACAGACATCACATCCATCGGCGAGATCCTGATCGACCTGACACAGACAGGGAAGAATGACGCAAACGTCCCCCTCTTTGCCGCCAATCCCGGCGGTGCGCCGGCCAACGTGGCGGTAGCCGCCGCCCGGCTTGGCAGCCGGACCGCCTTCATCGGCAAGACCGGCAATGACGGCTTTGGCAGCTATCTCCGTCAGGTGCTGGAGGAGAACGGGGTGGACCACTCCGGCCTCCAGACGGCGGAAGGCCCCACCACCATGGCCATCGTGTCCGTGGACGAGACCGGAGAGCGGAGCTTCCGCTTTATCCGGGGCGCGGACTGCGAGATGGTGCCCGAGGACGTGGACGAGGCCCTGGCCCAGAGCAGCAAGGTCCTCCACTTCGGCTCCGTGAGCCTGACCCAGGGCGTGGCCCGCAGCGCCACCATCTTTACGGCCCGGGCGGCCCACAAGGCCGGCGTGCTGGTGAGCTATGATCCCAACTACCGCCCCGCCCTCTGGCGGACCAAGCGGGACGCCCTGGAGTGGATGACCCTGCCCCTGCCTCTGGTGGACATTATCAAGCTCTCCGACGAGGAGCTGCCCCTGCTCACGGAGACCATGGATCTGGAGGAGGGCAGCCGCCGTCTGGAGGAGCAGGGCATTTCCCTCATCATGATTACCCTGGGGGAGAAGGGCACCTTCTGCCGCTGGCGGGGGGAGACCTTCACCGTGCCCGCCTTCCCCACCAGGGTGGCGGACACCAACGGCGCCGGGGACACCTTCATGGGCGCGGTGCTCCACCGCCTCTGCCGCCGGGGCGAGAAGCCCCTGGAGGGCCTGGAGCCGGCGGAGCTGCGGGAGATCGTCGCCTTTGCCAACCGGGCCGCCTCCCTGACCTGCTCCCGCAGCGGAGCGATTCCCGCCATGCCCACGCTGGCGGAAGTGGAAGGGAGCGCTTTGACGTGAAAAAACCGAGAAAGGCTCAGGAGAAAAAGAAACCCGCTGCCGTAAAGCCCGCCGCGCCAGGGCCTGCCGCTGGAGAGGCGGTCCTGCCGGACGACTTCCAGCGCCGTCTGGCGGTGCGCCGGGAGGAGCTGAAGTGGCTCTACTGTGAGCTCTACCACAACGACACCGGGGCCTTTGACTACTTTCTGACCATGCTCCGCCGGTGCTGGGAGGCGCGGAAGGAGCCCCTCCGGGCCCAGGACCGGGTCCGGGAGGGGGACCCGGGCTGGTACCGCCGCCGGGATCTGCTGGGCATGATGCTCTACGTGAACGCCTTTGCCGGAACCCTGAAGGGGGTGGAGGAGAAGCTGCCCTACCTCCAGGAGTGCGGGGTCAACTACCTCCACCTGATGCCTCTGCTGGCCTCCCCGGAGGGCCGCAGCGACGGGGGCTACGCGGTCAGCGATTTCCGGGCCGTGGAGCCCCGGCTGGGGACCATGGCGGACCTGGAGCATCTGGCGGACGCCTGCCGTGCCGCCGGGATCCGCCTGTGCCTGGACTTTGTGATGAACCACACCAGCGAGGACCACGACTGGGCCAGACGGGCCCGGGCCGGGGAGCCGGGGTACCGGGAGCGGTACTTCTTCTACGACAGCTGGGACATCCCCCGGGCGTTTGAGAGGACGGTGCCCCAGGTGTTCCCCACCACCGCCCCGGGCAGCTTCACCCAGCTGGAGGGCGGCCAGATCGTCATGACCAATTTCTACCCCTACCAGTGGGATCTGAACTACGCCAACCCGGTGGTGTTCAACGACATGACGGAGAACATGCTCTATCTGGCCAACCGGGGCATGGACGTGATCCGCCTGGACGCCATCCCCTACATCTGGAAGCAGCTGGGCACCGACTGCCGCAACCTGCCCCAGGTCCACACCCTCTCCCGGATGCTGCGCATTGCCTGCGAGATCGTCTGTCCCAGTGTGCTGCTGCTGGGGGAGGTGGTGATGGAGCCGGCCAAGGTGGCCCCCTACTTCGGCACCACGGAGAAGCCGGAGTGCCACATGCTCTACAACGTGACCACCATGGCCACCACTTGGCACACCCTGGCCACCGGGGACGTGTCCCTGCTGCGGCGGCAGATGGAGGCCCTCTGCGCCCTGCCCAAGGACTTTCTCTTCCTCAACTACCTGCGCTGCCACGACGACATCGGCTGGGGCCTGGACTATCCCTGGCTGAAGGCCCGCTTCGGCACAGAGGAGGTGGCCCACAAGCGGTACCTCAACGACTACTTCACCGGCAAATGGCCGGGCAGCGACGCCCGGGGGGAGCTGTACAACGACGATCCCCGGCTGGGGGACGCCCGGCTGTGCGGCACCACGGCCTCCCTATGCGGCATGGAGGCGGCGGACTACGAGCAGGACCCCTTCAAGCTGGAGCGGGCCGTGGCCTGTGATCTGACCCTCCACGCCTGGATGCTCTCCCAGAGCGGCATCCCGGTGATCTACAGCGGCGACGAGGTGGGCCAGCTCAACGACTACGGCTACCACAGCGATCCGGCCAGGCGGGAGGACAGCCGGTACATCCACCGGGGCAACTTCCAGTGGGAGCTGGCCGATCTGCGCGCCGATGAATCCACCCGCCAGGGCAAGCTCTTCCAGGGCCTGCGGCGGCTGGAGCGGATCCGGGCCTCGGAGCCCTGCTTTGACGGTCAGGCGGACGTGTGGGTGGAGGAGAGCGGCAGCCGGCATGTGCTGGCCCTGTGCCGGCGGATGGAGGGCCGGGAGCTGGTGTGCCTGTTCAATTTCAGCGGCCAGTTTGTCCACGCCCATCTGAACCGGGACGAATCCTACACGGAGCTGATGTACGGCGGAAAGCGCCAGGGCCTCCGAGACGTGGAGCTGTGGCCCAACGGCTTCGCGTGGCTGCTGCGGGAGGAAAAAGAATAGGCATTTATGCCGGTTTCTGGCGATAAAAAAATATTTTCAGGGGGGCGGCCGGGAATTTTCCCGGCCGCCCCCCTTGGCGTCCCTATCCCATCAGCAGCTCCGGCAGACAGGCGGCGAACAACATGGCCGCCGCCAGCGCCAGCGCCGCGCCCAGCAGCAGATACCGCCTGCGCAGCAAAAAGATCTTCATGGGGCTCCCCCTCCTCATATGACCGGACCTCCTCCGTTTTTTGGTACAGTCTATGCGGCTGGGAGGGAAAAGAGAAGGGGAGAGCGAACATTCGGCGGCCTCTATTCTCGCTTTGACGGCCGGGCCGAGGTGTGGTATACTGTGGCTGCATAATAAGAGCCTGTTTATCATCTCCCCGCGCCTGTCTTGGCGGCGTATTTTCCGCCCTGACTGCGTTATGGATTCTGCAACGGCCCCATCGAGGGGCCGTGCAGAATGCAATTGTGCATGACCCCTCGATGGGGTCATTGCACGATATGGATGCCTGCGGATTTTTGCCTTGCAGGGCAAAAAATCCGCTCGCCAATCCAAACACGTCGAGATGCTAAACAGGCTCTGAGAAACACAGAGGAGTGGACATAAAGATGGGTATTCAAATGATCCTGCTAGACCTGGACGGCACGCTGCTCACCAGCGGCAAGGACCTGAGCCCGGGCAACCGGGCCGCCCTGGAACGGGCGGCGGCCAGAGGCGTACATATCGTGCCCAGCACGGGGCGGTTCTACAGCGGAATGCCCCAGGTGGTGCGGGAGCTGCCCTTTGTGCGCTACGTGGTGTCCATCAACGGCGCTCTGATCTATGACGCCGCAGAGGATAAGGCACTGCGCCGGGCGGACATCCCCCCGGAGGACGCGGACCGGCTCTTCCAGCGCATGGAACAGCTGCCGGTGCTCTACGACTGCTTTATCGACGGCTGTGGCTGCATGGACCGGCGGCACTACGAGCGGGTGGGGGAGTTTGTGGAGGACCCGGCGGTGCGGCGGCTGATTCAGGATCTGCGCCGGCCGGTGGACGACCTGCGGGGATACGTGCGCCGGACGGGCACGCCGGTGCAGAAAACCCAGATGTTCTTCCGGACCACAGAGGCCCGGGACAGGGAGATGGAGCGATTCATCCGGGACTTCCCGGACATGTCGGTGACCAGCTCCGTGTCCTTCAACATCGAGATCAACGCCAGGGCGGCCAGCAAGGGGGAGGGGCTCCGGTTCCTCTGCCGGCGCCTGGGCATTGACCCCCGGGACACCATGGCCTGCGGGGACGGCAGCAACGACGTATCCATGCTCCAGGCCGCCGGTGTGGGGGTGGCCATGGCCAACGCGGACGAGCGCCTGCTGGCGGCAGCGGACTATGTCACCGACACCAACGACAATGACGGCGTGGCCAAGGCCGTGGAGCGCTTCTGCCTCTAGGGCTCCCTACGCCCCCAGGGCGATGCCCACCATGGTGCCCGCGTAGGTGCCCAGGACATAGCCCAGGGTGCCCACCAGCATGGCCGGGCCCACCAGACGGGACCAGCCCTGGGCGATGGCCATACCGGCGGCGGTGGTGGGACCGCCGATGTTGGCGTTGGAGGCGATAATGGCGTCCTCCAGGTCAAAGTGGAGCAGCCGAGCGCCTGCGAAACAGAAGACCATGTTCACCACCACCATGAGGAAGGTCAGCACCAGCAGCAGCGGCGCCTCGGTGACCACGGTGTAGATGTTGGCGGGTACGCCGATGACGAACAGGAACAGGTAGATGAGGTAGGTGCCGATCTCCTGGGACCCGTGCATCTGCTCCACCTGTCTGGTGAAGCAGGAGGCCACGATGACGGAGATGGTGGTAATCCACACGTACTGGCTGCCCAGGAAGCGGCCCACAAAGTTCATCAGCACCGTGGCCGCGCCCGGGACCGCGTCCGCGCCGGGGGTGAGGGGGCTGAAGACGCCGGCGATGAGGTTGGCCCCCCACACCACCAGGATGGCGTAGGCCACGTTGGAGGCAATGTCCCGCAGGGAGATGTCCTTGCGGCTCCAGAAGGCGGCGGCCTGGGTTGTGGCGGTGTCCCCGCCGGACGCGCCGCTCTCCACCTCGTCGATGTGGGGGTGGCGGAACTGGCGGCGGAAGAAGCGCATTCCGGCAAAGGCGATGAGTACGAAGAAGTAGCAGGCCATGAGCAGGTTGTCCGCCACCGTGGCGGAGGCGGTGAGACCGCCGGCGTGGAAGGCGTTGGCCAGGGCGGTGAAGTTCACGCTGCCGCCGATATAGGAGCCGGTCATCATGGCCGCCACCTTGGCCAGGCCCTGGGCGTCTCCGAAGGGGGCCCGCAGCAGGTAGTAGGCCAAAAACGCGCCGGCCACGGTGCCCACCGCGCCGATGAGGAAGATGGTGAGCATCCGCCCGGCCTCCTTCCAGATCCGCCGGATATCGCACTGGAGCAGCAGCAGGGGGATGCCCATAGGCACCACGTAGCCCCAGACAACGTCGTCGTACAGGGGGCATTGGGTGGGGATAATGCCCACGTTGGCCATCAGCATGGCCAGGATGAGGGCGATGATGGAGCCGGAGACCCGGGATGCCCACTGGTATTTCTGCTCCAGACCGATTGCCAGGGCCACAGATACGCACATGACGCCCAGCAGGCCCCAGACGTTGTCCGCCTCGATCAGGGGGTGGCCCAGCCACATTTCAAACAGCATGTTGTTTCCTCCTAAAGTGGTTTTACAGGCGAAGGCATCTTCCGCCCTGCCTGTCCATTATAAAGGGAAATATGCCCGGAGACAACGAAAATTTTTAGGAGCGGGGAGATTTAAGCATGTCTTCCTTTGGATATTTGGCAAAAGGATTCGCTCTAAATGCCTAAAAGCGGGTTATACGGGGAACTACCTGATAAATGTGTGTTTATAAGTTAAACAATATTCTCGCCCAAAATGATTTTAGGCATTGTGGTCAAACATCGGTTCCAGCGTTTATAAAATTTTTCTACACCAAGCTTTGACACTCTTGCATGCGCTTCTTCGTTCTCTAACACCCAATATAAGACATATGTTACCTTACCTACATTTCTTGTGAGACGAATAGGCAGTTCACCGTCTTTCACCGCATTAAAATCTTTTTGCCGGTGAGTACGTTTTATATAACGTACATCTATAACGCCATCCTGTTTCAAATAAAATTCAGCCACTTCCTTCATCAGCGCTTCAATTTCATCCAGCTTTGTTAGTTTTGCCTCATATATACATATTTCATTAAACATAAAATCCTCCCAAAAGCTGCGCTTGCTGGACTGATTATAGCACACAGTGATTAACGCATCAACCTGGCTTTGTAGAAACTGCCGAAATTATACCGCAACAGCACTTTTTATAAAGGACAAAATAAATTCCCTCTTGCGAAACCCCGGCTTTTGTGCTATAAATAATACCTGATACATGCGAAGAACGGGAAAATAACGGGTTCGAGGGCTCTAAGAGAGGGGCGGCCGCTGGCTGAGAGCCGCCCTGGCCAGCGCCGTTTGGTTCGCCCGGGAGCGGCCTGCGAGAGCAGGACGGTTTTCTCCGCCGTTACCGGAGAGTGAGTGTGCGCCCGGCGTGGGGCGCGAATGCGGGTGGTACCGCGGAGGGCTTGCGCCTTTCGTCCCTGTTTGAGGGACGGAGGGCGCTTATTTTTCTGCCTGAAAATGAGAAGGAGGCATTGCGATGACGATGATCGGCAGTTTTGGGATGGGCGGCCTTCAAAGCGTGTTCAGTGTCCTGTTTGCCCTGGGCTTTCTGGTCTTTCTGGGCATATTCCTGGCTGTTTCTATCCGAATCCTGGGGCAGTGGAACAAAAATAACCGCTCCCCCCGGCTCACCGTGGGGGCCTTGGTGACGGCCAAGCGCACCAACGTCTCCCGCCACAGCGGGGCGGACGGCGTTGGACACACCGCCAGCTCCACCACCTACTACGCCACCTTTGAGGTGGAGAGCGGGGACCGGATGGAGCTCCAGCTCAGCGGCCAGGACTACGGCCTGCTGGCAGAGGGGGACCGGGGGTATCTCACCTTCCAGGGCTCCCGCTATCTGGGCTTTGAGCGGGAACAGCAGTAATTTACTATACAAAAGGAGTTTACCATACCATGAGAGAACAACTGGCAAAAATCCGCGCCGAGGCGCTGGCCGCCTTTGAGAGCGTCCAGGACGCCGCCCGCCTGGACGAGCTGCGGGTGAAGTATCTGGGCAAGAAGGGGGAGCTGACGGCCCTGCTCAAGCAGATGGGCAGGCTCACGCCGGAGGAGCGGCCGGTCATGGGCCAGCTGGCCAACGATGTCCGCGCCGCCCTGGAGGGGGCCCTGGAGGCGAGCTCCAAAAAGCTGGAGGCTTCCGCCCTGGAGCGGCGGCTGCAAAACGAGGCCCTGGACGTGACCATCCCCGGCAGGGCGGTCTCCATCGGCCGCCAGCACCCCATGAACATCGCCCTGGACGAGCTGAAGGACATCTTTATCGGCATGGGCTTCCAGGTCCTGGACGGGCCGGAGGTGGAGCTGGCGGAGCTGAACTTTGACCGGCTCAACGCCGGAGAGGGCCACCCCAGCCGGGACTGGTCCGACACCTTCTACTTTGACCGGGACAGCCGGGTCATGCTCCGCAGCCAGACCTCCCCCATCCAGGTCCGGGCCATGGATGCCCTGCCCCTGCCCATCCGCATGGTGGCTCCGGGCCGGGTGTACCGGAAGGACGAGGTGGACGCCACCCACTCCCCCATGTTCCACCAGGTGGAGGGCATGGTCATCGACAAGGGCGTGACCATGGCGGATCTGAAGGGCACGCTGAACACCGTGGCGGAGCAGCTCTTCGGCGAGGGCACGAAAACCCGCTTCCGCCCCCACCACTTCCCCTTCACCGAGCCCAGCTGCGAGATGGACGTACAGTGCCACAAGTGCGGCGGCGTGGGCTGCTCCACCTGCAAGGGGGAGGGCTGGATCGAGCTGCTGGGGGCCGGGATGATCCACCCCCGGGTGCTGGAGATGAGCGGCATTGACCCGGAGGTCTACTCCGGCTGGGCCTTCGGCTTCGGTCTGGAGCGGCTGGCCCTGCGGCGGTTCAAGATCGACGATATGCGGCTGATCTTTGAGAACGACGTGCGGTTCCTGGAGCAGTTTTAGCTCTTTCCCTTCTTTTTCTTGAAAGAAAAAGAAGCAAAAAGAACTTTATCCGCCCTACGGGCCTGTCTACCGACAAAGCGCGTCTAAAGTTTTTCTTTTGCTTCTTTTCTTTGTTCACAAAGAAAAGAAGAGAAAAAACACAACATAGAAGGATGTTTGCGATATATGAAACTGAGCAGAAAATGGCTCAACGAGTTCGTCACCGTTGACGCCAATGACAAGGATTTCGCCGAGGCCATGACCCTCTCCGGCTCCAAGGTGGAGGGGACGGAGGACCTGGGCGCAGAGATCTCCAACGTGGCAGCGGGCCGGATCACGGCCATGGAGCGCCACCCGGACTCAGACCACATGTGGGTCTGCCAGCTGGACGTGGGCCGGGACGAGCCGGTCCAGATCGTCACCGGGGCCTGGAACATCCACGTGGGGGACATGGTGCCCGTGGCCCTGCACAAGTCCACCCTCCCCGGCGGCAAGAGGATTGAGAAGGGCAAGCTGCGGGGCGTGCTGTCCAACGGGATGCTCTGCTCCCTCAGCGAGCTGGGCCTGGACGAGCGGGACTTCCCCTACGCCGTCATTGAGGCCGCCGCTCTCCTGAACGACTACAAGCCCATTGACCCGGAAAAGCCCTCCATCCCCCAGGGCGTGACCCCGGGATACCAGATCTCCGGCAGCGTCAAGGCCGCCTTTGTGACCAAGGTGGAGAGCCTTGGGGACGGCCGCTTCGCGGTGAGCTGCGACAGCGGCGGAACCTGCCACACCATCACCACCGCCCTTGCCAATATCCACGCCCACGACACCGTCGCCCTGGACACGGCGCGGGAGCGCATCTGCACCTTGGCGGACCTCCGCGCGGAGCAGCGGGAGTTCCCCCACTGCATCCCGGACGGCATCTTTGTCCTCCAGGAGGACTGCAAGCCCGGAGACGACATCCGGCCTGTAACGGGCCTGGACGACCACGTGGTGGAGTTTGAGATCACCCCCAACCGGCCCGACTGCCTGTCCGTCATCGGCCTGGCCCGGGAGGCCTCCGCCACCTTTGACCAGCCCCTGACCCTCCACACCCCCACAGTCAGAGGGGGCGGCCCCGGGAATCTGGCGGAGCTGCTGGACGTGGAGACCCCGGACCCGGACCTCTGCCCCCGGTATACTGCCCGGATGGTGCGCAATGTGAGGATCGGCCCCTCCCCCAAGTGGATGCGGGAGCGGCTGCGGGCCATGGGCGTGCGGCCCATCAACAACATCGTGGATATCACCAACTACGTCATGCTGGAGTACGGCCAGCCCATGCATGCCTTTGACTACCGCTATGTAAAGGGCGGGAAGATCGTCGTCCGCCGGGCCCAGGAGGGGGAGGAGCTCACCACCCTGGACGGCAATGTGCGCAAGCTCACGCCCAACATGCTGGTCATCGCTGACGAGACCCGGGCCGTGGGTCTGGCGGGCATCATGGGCGGCGAGAACAGCGAGATCGTGGAGGACACGGCGGACGTGGTCTTCGAGTCCGCCAACTTTGACGGCACCTGCATCCGCAAGGCCGCCCTGGCCCTGGGTATGCGCACCGAGGCCTCCGCCAAGTTTGAGAAGGGCCTGGATCCCCTCAACACCCTCCCCGCTGTGGACCGCGCCTGCGAGCTGGTGGAGCTGCTGGGGGCCGGCGAGGTGGTGGACGGCGTGATTGACGTGCTCAACCACGTGCCCCAGCCCCGGACCATCACCATGGACCCAGAGCGGATCAACGCCCTGCTGGGCACGGATATCGAGGCTGCGGACATGTACCGATACTTGGAGCGGGTGGAGATCCACACGGAAAACCGGGACTTCCCCAACGGCCCCGCCCCCGTCGCCATCCCCTCCTGGCGGAGCGACGTGCTGGCCATGGCGGATCTGGCGGAGGAGGTGGCCCGGCTCCACGGGTACAACAACATCCCCGCCACCCTCATGCGGGGGGAGACCACCCGGGGAGGCTACACCCCGGCCCAGCAGGCGGAGCGCCGCCTGGGCGCGGTGTGCCGGGCCTGCGGGTACAGCGAGATCATCACCTACTCCTTCATCTCCCCTTCCTGCTACGACAAGATCCGCTGGGCCCCCGACGAGCCCCTGCGCCAGTCCCTGCGCATCCTCAACCCCCTGGGGGAGGACACCTCCATCATGCGCACCACCACCCTGCCCTCCATGCTGGAGGTGCTGGCCCGGAACGTCAACTACCGCAACCGGGCCGCCCGGCTCTACGAGGTGGGCAAGATCTATCTCCCCGGCGGGCCCGGCGGACTGGCCAACGAGCCCCGGATGCTCACCCTGGGCGCTTACGGGGAGGACATGGACTTTTTCGCCATCAAGGGGGCCGTGGAGGCCCTGCTGAAGGA
Organism: uncultured Clostridia bacterium; assembly: GCA_947365965.1. Classification (GTDB taxonomy): domain Bacteria; phylum Bacillota; class Clostridia; order Oscillospirales; family Oscillospiraceae; genus Pelethomonas. The sequence goes on along the minus strand of CANAZG010000014.1, from coordinate 18,868 downwards.
GCTGCGGGTCAAGGACGTGACCTTTGAGGCCTACGGCGAGGACCCCTCCTACCACCCCGGCCGCTGCGCGGCCGTCCGGGCCGGCGAGGACTGGCTGGGCGTGGTGGGTCAGATCCACCCCCTGACGGCGGCCGCCTACGGCGTGGAGGAGGACCTCTACTGCGCCGAGCTGAGCTTTGACACCCTGCTGGCCCACCAGGGCCCGGGGGTGGAGTACGCGCCCCTGCCCCGGTTCCCGGCGGCGGCCCGGGATATCGCCGTGGTCTGCCGGGAGGAGATCACCGTGGGCGCACTGGAGGCCTGCATCCGCCGGGCCGGCGGGAAGCTCCTGCGGGAGACGGCCCTCTTTGACATCTACCGTGGCCAGGGCGTGGCCGCCGGCAGCAAGAGTGTGGCCTTCAGCCTCACCCTCCGCGCCGACGATCGGTCCATCACCGCCGGGGAGGCGGACGAGGAGGTCAAGACCATCCTGGCCGCCCTGGAGGCGGAGCTGGGCGCGGTGCTGCGGTAAACCGGGAAACCAACTACTGAGGGGATGCCCATCGGGGCATCCCCTCTTTGGCGGCTGTAGGGAATTTCGTCAAAAAATCCCGGCCTACCCCTTTCCCCCGGGGGCAATCTGTGCTATACTATTGAATCAATATACGATATGCGATGCGGCGGGAGGACGGCATGGACTATCTCACCCACAACGAAATCGAGACCGAGGCCCTGGGCGAGACCCTGGCCCGCCGGCTGGGGGCCGGGGACGTGGTGGCCTACCGGGGGGACCTGGGGGCGGGCAAGACCGCCTTCACCCGGGGACTGGCCCGGGGGCTGGGCTGCACGGGCCGGGTCACCAGCCCCACCTTCACCGTGGTCAACGAGTACGAGGGCCGGCTGCCCCTCTTCCACTTTGACCTCTACCGCCTGGATGGGGAGGACGCCCTCTACGATATCGGCTGGGAGGACTACCTGGACCGGGGCGGCGTGTGCGCCGTGGAGTGGAGCGAGCGGGCGGAGGCCGCCCTGCCCCGGGAGACGGTCTGGGTCTCCATCCGCCGGTGCGCGGAGAGCGAGGACTGGCGGCGCATTACCATTGAAGGGAGGGCGGGCGATGAAGCTGCTGGCCCTTGAGAGCACAGCCAAGGCCGCGTCCTGCGCGGTGCTGAGGGACGGCGAGGTCCTGGCCTCCTCCTGGCAGGCCACGGGCCTGACCCACAGCCGGACCCTGCTGCCCATGGTGGAGGACATGCTGAAAAACAGCGAGCTCTCTCTGGCGGATATGGACGCGCTGGCCGTGGCGGCGGGGCCCGGGTCCTTCACCGGCCTGCGCATCGGCATGGCCGCCGTGAAGGGGCTGGCCTGGGCGTCGGACAAGCCCTGCGTCCCCGTGTCCACCCTGGAGGCCATGGCCTGGCCCCTGGCCCACCTGGAGGGTGTGATCGTGTGCGCCATGGACGCCCGGCGGCAGCAGATCTACAACGCCGTTTTCCGGGCCGGGGACGGGGCCCTCACCCGCCTGCGGGAGGACCGGGCCGTCTCCCTGGAGGACGCGGCGGCGGATCTGGCGGCGCTGGGGGAGCCCCTCACTATTGTGGGGGACGGGGCCGCCCTGTGCGGAGACTTTTTCCGGGAAAAGAACATCCCCTGCCGTCTGGCCCCGGTCCATCTGCGCCTCCAGAGCGCCGTGGGCGTGGGACTGGCCGCCTGCCGCCTCTGGCCGGACGGGGCTGTGGACCCCCAGGCCCTGGCCCCGGTGTATCTGCGCCTGAGTCAGGCGGAGCGGGAGCGGATGGAGCGGGAGAAGGCAACATAGGATCAAAAGGAATCCGAGAGGCGCTTTTCCGTTCGCGCCGCCTCCGGATGAAGTGAGAAACGCCGTACAAAAGAAGGGAGAATGCTATGTTCAGTGAGAATGTCCATGTGGTAACCCACCCCCTGGTCAGCCATAAGCTGACCATTCTGCGGGACAAGGACACCGCCACCAAGGATTTCCGGGAGCTGGTCAGCGAGATCGGCATGCTGCTGACCTACGAGGCCACCCGGGATCTGCCCCTGGTGGACAAGGAGGTGGAGACCCCCATCTGCAAGACCATGGCCCCCACGATCCGGGGCAAGAAGTTCGCCGTGGTGCCCATCCTCCGGGCCGGCCTGGGGCTGGTGGAGGGGGTGCTGCGGATGGTGCCCTCCGCCCGGGTGGGCCACATCGGCCTGTACCGGAACGAGGACACCCTGGAGCCGGTGAAGTACTTCTGCAAGATGCCCAAGGACGTGGCAGAGCGGGACGTGCTGATCGTGGACCCCATGCTGGCCACCGGCGGGTCCGCTGCGGCGGCCATCGGGTTTATGAAGGAGTACGGCTGCGCCAACATCAAGCTCATGGTGCTGCTGGCCGCGCCGGAGGGCATTGAGCGCATCCAGCGGGAGCACCCGGATGTGGAGATCTACTGCGGCGCGGTGGACGAGAAGCTCAACGAGAACGGATACATTGTCCCCGGCCTGGGCGACGCGGGGGACCGGATTTTCGGGACCAAGTAGCGATGGGAAGAACGCTGGAGACGGACCGCCTGCTGCTGCGGCCCTTCCGCCCGGAGGACCGGGCGGACTGCTTCGCCTTCCTCTCGGACCCGGAGACCTGCCATCTGGACGGTGGCTATGAGCCTTTCCGGGAGATGGACCGGGACTACGACGCGCTGATGGAGAAGCTCGCCGGCCAGGAGGGGCGGTACATGGTGGAGGAGCGGGCCTCCTGCCGGGTAGTGGGCACGGTCCACATTTTCAAGGACGCCCTCCGGCGGGTGCCGGCCATGGAGATCGGCTACGTCATCAGCCCCGCCTGCCGCCGCCGGGGCTACGCTGCGGAGGCGGTGGAGCGGGTGATCCGGTACCTCTTTGAGGAGACGGACACGGTCCTGGTGACGGCCGGCGCGGCGGCGGGAAACGCCGCCTCCCTGGCCCTGCTGGAGAAGCTGGGCTTTATCCGGGAGGGGCGGATCCACAAGGGGTTTTTCCTGCCGGGGGAGGGCGCGGTGGACCTTATCAGCTTCTATCGGGAGCGGAATACGTAAGAAAAGCAGAGGAGTGGGGCTGTCCCACTCCTCTGCTTATTTCTTTTTCTTATCCAGCGGCGTGGGCGTGTTGGTCAGACCGGCGATGTAGTCGATGGAGACGTTGTACCGCTTGGCCAGACGGATAATCAGGGAGAAGGGCGGCTCCCGTTTGCCCTGCTCGTAGTTGGTGTAGGTGGTCTTGTGCATTCCCAGTTCATTGACAAGCGCTGTCTGGGACAAATCTGCGTCCTCCCGCAGGTCCCGCAGACGCGGATAGTAACCAGCCATAGCAGTACCTCTCAGCGTTTCTCTTTGTTCAGCGGCGTAGGCGTGTTGGTCAGACCGGCAATGTAGTCGATGGAGACGTTGTACCGCTTAGCCAGACGGATAATCAGGGAGAAGGGCGGCTCCCGTTTGCCCTGCTCATAGTTGGTGTAGGTGGTCTTCGGCATTTTCAGCTCCTGCACCAGTTCGTCCTGGGTCAGATCGGCGTCCTCCCGCAGATCGCGGAGCCGGGGATAGTATGAGGCCATAGGCACCTCCTCTGGAACGGATATTTTTTGTAAGAGACGCTTCCTGTTCACTCCTCCCCCAGCGACAGCCCCTGGAAAAAGTCGTCAAAGGAAGCGCCGTATATCTTCTTCATCCCCAGCAGCACACTGACCCGGACGCTGTAGCGCCCCAGCTCCATCTGGGAGACAATCTCCCTGCTGACGGGGAGGCCCATGAGCTGGAGCTGGGCGGCCGCCCCTGCCTGGGAGAGCCCTGCCCGCCTCCGAAGCCGCCGGAGATTTACGCCTATGGATATATCCTGTTTCAGTTTTTCTTCCATATCTTACCCCTGATTCTTGGAATGGATTAATTCCACTGTTGATTTTATCTGTTTTTTGTGGTAAGATTGGAATATATACATTCCAAGAAAAAGATATGGAGAACATATGAGTAATCGAAAGACCTTTACCGGGGGAACCGCAAGGCGCTACGCAACCCTGGCTGGCCGGGTGGACGAGGCCATCACCCGCCTGGAGAGCATGACCGAACGGCAGGCCTTTGACTGGTTTCACGTCCAGCAGGTCAAGGAATTGCTGAAAAGCGCCCTGCTGGAGGCGGAGGAGCAGTACATAGAGGAGGCCGGCAATCCCCCCGCCCTCATCCTCCTCCCGCCCACGGACCCCTCATCATAGAGGCCGCCTTCGTCAAAGCGCACAAACCCGCGCCGCTTTTTTTGGCTGCGTCCCCGGCGGATATCGCAGATGTTTCCATTGTAATTCGCCGGAAAAGCAAGTATAATAGATCTGTAAAAGTTCATACGGTGGTAGCTGTAACGAAGTGCCGCGCGCACGGGCTGCAACTATCACTCAGCTCTGCTTGGGTGTTTCAAACGAAAAAGGTTTGAAACATTTTTTATTTCCACCACAGGAGAAAGAGGAGGAAAATGCAATGTACATTCTGGCAAACGGCAGACTCATCACCCGGGACAGCGCCCTGCCCTACCTGGAGGACGGCGGCGTGGCCATTGACGGAGAGCGCATTGCCGCCGTGGGCTCCACCGCCCAGCTGCGGCAGCAGTACCCGGAGGCGGAGCTGGTGGACGCCAGGGGCGGCGTCATCATGCCCGGGCTTATCAACGCCCACACCCACATCTATTCCGCCCTGGCCCGGGGCCTCGCCATTGACGGCAACAGCCCCACCAACTTCCTGGAGGTGCTGGAGGGGACCTGGTGGGCCATTGACCGCCGCCTGACCCTGGCCGGCACCCGGGCCAGCGCGGACGCGCTGTACATGGACTGCATCAAGCAGGGGGTCACCACCATCTTTGACCACCACGCCTCCTTCGGCGAGATCCCCGGCTCCCTCTTCCAGATCGCGGAGAGCGCCCGGCGCTTCGGCGTCCGCTCCTGTCTGTGCTACGAGGTCAGCGACCGGGACGGGGCGGAGAAGGCTGACCAGGCCGTCCGGGAGAATAGGGACTTCCTGGACTGGTGCGAGAAAAATCCCAGCTCCATGCTGGCGGCTATGTTCGGCGGCCACGCCCTGTTCACCATCAGCGACGCCACCTTTGAGAAGATGGCCGGCGCCAACGGCGGCCGCACCGGCTTCCACATCCACGTCTCCGAGGGCATGAACGACGTGTACGACAGCCTGCGGACCTACGGCCGCCGGCCGGTCCAGCGGCTCCAGGACCACGGCGTTCTGGGCCCCAGAACCATCCTGGGCCACTGCATCCACGTAAACACGGCGGAGATGGAGCTCATCCGGGAGACCGGGACCATGTGCGTCAACAACCCGGAGAGCAACATGGGCAACGCCGTGGGCTGCTCCCCGGTGCTCCAGCTCATGGAGCGGGGCATCACCGTGGGCCTGGGCACCGACGCCTACACCAACGACATGCTGGAGAGCCTGAAGGCCGCCCTGGCCATTCAGCGCCACAACGCCTGCCTGCCCAACGTGGGCTGGTGCGAGGTCACGGACATGCTCTTCAAAAATAACCCCCTCATGGCGGAGAAGTCCTTCGGCGTTCCCCTGGGCAGACTGGCCCCCGGCGCGGCGGCGGACGTGATCGTCATGGACTACAAGCCCTTTACCCCCTTCTCCGGGGAGAACATCGACGGCCACATGCTCTTCGGCATGACCGGCCGCCAGTGCCAGACCACCATCTGCAACGGCAAAATCCTCATGCGGGACCGGGAGCTGGTGGGGGTGGATGAGGAGGCCGAGAACGCCCGCATCCTGGAGGAGAGCAAAAAGCTGTGGGGCGAACTCAACCACAGAGCGTATTAATTCATCGAATCATGACGAAAAGGAGAGGAAAACCATGTCTGAACAGATGATTCCCATCCCCTTTAGGGAATTGATGACCTGGATTGTGACGGAGCACGGCCGGGAGGGGTCCGTCTTCGGCGTCCACCGGCCCTACCACGCCGGGGAGAAACGTCTGCCCATCTTCGGGGACGAGCGGATCGAGACCCCCTTCGGCCCCGCCGCCGGACCCAACACCCAGCTGGCCCAGAACATCGTGGCCGCCTACTTCGCCGGGGCCCGGTTCTTTGAGCTGAAAACCGTGCAGAAGATGGACGGCGCGGAGCTGGCCGCCTGCATCAGCCGCCCCTGCATTCTGGCGGAGGACGAGTGCTACAACTGCGAGTGGTCCACGGAGCTCACGGTTCCCCAGGCCTATGAGGAGTACGTGAAGGCCTGGTGCGCGTGCAAGATCCTGGCCCGGGTCTGGGGCCTGGGGGACCCGGAGGGGTTTGTCTTCAACATGTCCGTGGGCTATGACCTGGAGGGCATCCAGGGGCCCAAGATCGACAAGTACCTCAGCGGCATGATGGACGCGTCCGGCGCGCCGGTCTTTCAGGAGTGCCTCCGGGTGCTCCGGGACATGTTCCCCCAAGAGACGGCGTTTATCAACGCCATCTCCCCCCGGGTGTCCCGCAGCGTCACCGTCTCCACCCTCCACGGCTGCCCGCCGGAGGAGATCGAGCGCATCGCCTCCTATCTGCTCACGGAGAAGGGCCTCCACACCTACGTCAAGTGCAACCCCACCATCCTGGGCTACCAGTCCGCCCGGGAGATCCTGGACGGCATGGGCTACGACTACGTGTCCTTTGACGAGCACCACTTCCGGGAGGACTTGCAGTACAAGGACGCCATCCCCATGTTCCGCCGCCTGCTGGCCCTGGCCGGGGAGCGGGGGCTGGAGTTCGGACTGAAGCTGTCCAACACCTTCCCCGTGGAGGTGAAAAACAAGGAGCTGCCTGCGGAGGAGATGTACATGGCCGGCAAGAGCCTGTTCCCCCTGACCATTGAGATGGCCCGGCGGGTGAGCAGGGACTTTGACGGCCGCCTGCGGCTGAGCTACTCCGGCGGCGCGGACTACTTCAACATTGACAGGCTCTTCCAGTGCGGGGTCTGGCCTGTCACCATGGCCACCACGGCCCTCAAGCCCGGCGGCTATCAGCGGTTCACCCAGATTGCGGAGAAGCTGGAGGCCCTGCCCTTCGCCCCCTTCACCCGGGTGGACACGGCGGGGGTGGAGGCCCTGGCCCTGGCGGCCCGGCGGGACCCCCTCCACGTGAAGGCGGTCAAGCCCCTGCCCCGGCGGAAGCTGGCGGAGAGGGTTCCCCTCATGGACTGCTTCACCGCCCCCTGCAAGGGCGGCTGCCCCATTGGCCAGGACATCCCGGAGTACATGGAGCTCTGCCGTCAGGGCAGGTACGCCCAGGCCCTGGAGGTCATTCTGGAGAAGAACCCCCTGCCCTTCATCACCGGCACGATCTGCGCCCACCACTGCATGGACAAGTGCGCCCGGAACTTCTATGACCGGCCGGTCCAGATCCGCGCCGGGAAGCTGACGGCGGCGGAGCGGGGATACGAGGAGGTTCTGGCAAAGCTGCGCCCCTCTGGGTCTGTGCGGGACAACCGGCGGGCGGCCGTCATCGGCGGCGGTCCCACCGGCATGGCGGCGGCCTTCTTCTGCGCCCGGGCCGGGGTGCCCGTCACCCTCTTTGAGCAGGCGGACGCCCTGGGGGGCGTGGTCCGCCGGGTGATCCCCGATTTCCGCATCAGCGCCGAGGCCATTGACAGGGACGCTGCCCTCCTGGAGAAGCTGGGCGTGGACCTGCGGCTGAACACCCCCGCCCCCTCTGTGGAGGCGCTGAAGGCCCAGGGGTACACCCATATCCTTCTGGCCGTGGGCGCGTGGAAGCCGGGCAGGCTGGACATCCCCGGCAATGTGCGGCCGGTCATCTCCTGGATGGAGGCTGTGAAGGCCGGCCGGCGGGAGAAGCTGGGCCATGTGGCCGTGGTGGGCGGCGGCAACACGGCCATGGACGCGGCCCGTCTGGCCCTCCGGGCCGGGGCGGAGAGCTGCACCCTGGTCTACCGCCGGACGAAAAAATATATGCCCGCCGACGCTGAGGAGCTGGAGCTGGCTCTGGCGGACGGGGTCCGGTTCCTGGAGCTGGCTGCGCCGGTGGGGCAGGGGGACGGCAGGCTGGTGTGCCGGAAGATGGCCCTGGGCGCGCCGGACGCGTCCGGCCGCCGGACCCCGGTGGAGACGGAGGAGACCCTGGAGCTCCCCTGTGACACGGTGATTTCCGCCGTGGGGGAGCGGGTGGACGGCGATCTGCTGGCCTCCCTGGGCGTGGAGACGGGGGAGAATGGCCGGCCCGCCTTCCGCACCAATCTGGAGAATGTGTACGCCGCCGGGGACGTTCTCCGGGGTCCGGCCACGGTGGTGGAGGGCATTGCCGACGCGGCGGCCTTTGCGGAGCTCGCTGCCGGCGCGAGGCGGGAGCCCTCCATTCCCGGCTGCGCTCAGGTGGACCGGGAGGAGGCCCTGGCAAGAAAGGGGGTCCTCTGCCTGTCCGCCAAGCGGGAGGGGGAGCGGTGCCTCCAGTGCGGCGCGGTGTGCGAGACCTGCGCCGGCGTGTGCCCCAACCGGGCCAACGTGGTTATCCCGCTGCCCGACGGCCGCCGCCAGATCCTCCACGTGGACCGGATGTGCAACGAGTGCGGCAACTGCCAGTCCTTCTGCCCCTACGACAGCGCCCCCTACCGGGATAAGCTCACCCTGTTCCACGACAGGGCCGGCTTTGACGAGAGCGGGGACAACCAGGGCTTCCTGCCCCTGGGGGAGGGCCGGGTTCTGGTGCGGCTGAACGGACGGGTGGAGGAGATTGACCTGGACGCCGCCAACGATCTGCCCGCTGACGTGGAGACGCTCATCTATACGGTGCTCAGCCAGTACCGCTATCTGCTGTAAAGGAAATTTCCTGTATAGCGGTTATAAGAGAACGGGTCCCGGCCTCCGAAGAGGCCGGGACCCGTTTGACACAGCTTCAGGGAGCGCCGGGATCAGATGTTGGTGAGGACATACTTCAGAACGAACAGCACGGCGATGATATACACCAGCAGGGGCACGTCCTTGGCCTTGCCCCGGGCCAGCTTAATGATGCTGTAGCTGATGAAGCCAAAGCCGATGCCGTCGGAGATGGAGTAGGCGAAGGGCATCATGGAGATGGTGAGGAAAGCCGGGATGGCGCACTCCAGATCGTTCCAGTCAATGCTCACCGCGCCCTTCATCATCAGCACGCCTACGATAATCAGCGCGGGGGCCGTGGCGGCGGAGGGGATGATGCCGGCGATGGGGGCCAGCAGGATGGACACCACGAACAGCACGCCCACCACCAGAGAGCTCAGGCCCGTGCGGGCGCCCTCGGAGATGCCGGTGGAGGACTCCACGAAGGTGGTGACGGTGGAGGTGCCCAGGCAGGCGCCGCAGCAGGTGGCGATGGCGTCGGCGATGAGGGCACGGTCGCCGCCGGGGAGGTTGCCGTGCTTGTCGGTCATGCCGGCGTTGGTGGCGGTGCCGATGAGGGTGCCCACGGTGTCAAAGCAGTCCACCAGGGCGAAGCTGATGACAGCGGTCAGCAGGGGCAGAATGCCCTTCTCCATCACGCCGCCGATGTTCAGCTTCATGAACAGGGGGGCCAGGGTGACGCCCTCCATGGTGATGGCCTCGGGGAAGGAGGTCAGGCCCATGGGGAAAGCGATGACGGTGGTGACCAGGATGCCGATGACAATGGCGCCCTTGACCCTGTAGCACATGAGGATGGCGATGACCAGCAGGCCGATGAGGGTGAGGATGCCGTCCTTGTTGCCGGCGAAGTTGAGGGCCGGCACACCGGAGCCGAAAGCGATCAGCTTCACGTTCAGAAGGCCGATAAAGGCGATGAACAGGCCGATGCCGGCGGAGATGGCGCTCTTGAGGAAAGCGGGGATGGAGGCGATGATCTTGCTGCGCAGGGGGCTCACGGCGATAATCAGGAACAGGACGCCGCTGAGCAGCACGATGGCCAGGGCCTCCTGCCAGGTGTAGCCCATGCCCAGGCAGACCGTGTAGGTGAAGAAGGCGTTGAGGCCCATGCCGGGGGCCTGGGCGAAGGGGGCGTTGGCCAGCAGGGCCGTGAGCACGCAGCCGATGGCGGCGGCGGCGCAGGTGGCCACCAGCACAGGCACCCACAGCTCGCCGGGCATGGCGGGGTAGAAGGCCGGATCGCTGGTGCCGGCGTTCAGATTGACGCACAGCATGTTGGGGTTGACGAAGATGATGTAGGCCATAGCAAAGAACGTGGTGATGCCGCCTACGATCTCAGTGCGGATGCTGCTGCCCCGCTCGGAGATCTTAAAGAATTTGTCCATATTTCTCCTCCTCTTTCACAAAGACAGCCGTAAGGGCGGGATTGCCCCTGTCTTGTCTGAGACTATCTTACACCATTTTGTCCAAAAAGAAAAGCCCTAGCGCAAAACCAGAAAAATTTTTGTGCAAGCTCACGGTTTTTTAGGAAAGTATTTGGCAAAATTTTCCCTTTACCACCATTTTCCCGAAATAGTGCTTCTCAAGCAGGGAAAAATATGGTATGGTAGGATCCTGAAGGCCGTTCCGGCGCGTATGCCGGCAGCGGGAGAGGAGGAGGCGGGACCATGGAGAACACGGTGGATACAGGCGCCCTTCTGGAGGAGACCGGCGACGCGGCCTCCCTGGTGGAGGGATGGATGAAGGCCAGCTGGGGTATGCTGAGCGTGGAGAAGATCCTCTGGGCGGCGGCGCTGCTGGCGGTGTGCCTGCTCCTGATCCGGCTGGTGATGGGGCTGGTGCGGCGGCTGCTGAGCCGGTCCTCCCTGGAGGAGCGGACCGGCCGGTATGTCCAGCAGGGCGTCCGGACGCTGCTGTATGTGCTGACAGCCCTGATGGTGGCGGGAAGCCTGGGCATCGACGTGACCAGTCTCGTCGCACTGGTGGGCGTATTCGGGCTGGCGGTGTCCCTGGCGGTGCAGGACGTGCTCTCCAATCTGGCCGGAGGCATGGTGCTGCTCTTCTCCAAGCCCTTCACCCTGGGGGACTATGTGGCCACGGAGGACGGGGAGGGCGTGGTGGAGGAGATCACCCTGACCCACACCAAGCTGGACACCGTGGACGGCCAGCGGGTGATGCTGCCCAACAGCCGCCTGGTGGCGGGGAAGATCGTCAACTACTCCGTCCGGGGCGTCCGCCGGGCGGATCTGGCCGTGTCCGCCTCCTACGACGACAGCGCCGGGGCGGTGCGGGCCTCCTGCCTGCGGGCCCTGAGCCGGGTGCCCGGCATTCTGGAGGAGCCTCCGCCCCAGGTGGTGGTATCCGCCTATGGGGAGAGCGCCGTGGCCTACCGGGTGCGCTTCTGGGCGTCCACGGAGGTCTTCTGGGACGCCCACAACGCCGCCCTGGAGGAGGTGCGCGCCTGCTTCAAGGAGGACGGGATCACCATGACCTACAACCACCTCAACGTCCATCTGGTGGATGAAAAAAACACAAAAGAAAAGTGAGTACAATCTATTTATGTTGGAGTTCAAGCCCATTCAAGTGAGGAGCGCGGCCCGGCTGCGCAAATACTACAGCCATTGCACCTACCGCCTGTGCGAATACTCTGCGGGAACGAAGCTCATGTGGCGGCAGCACTGGCGCCCCGAGTATGCGGAGACCAACGGGTGTCTGGTGGTGCTCAACCACAGCAGCCACTTCGGGTACATGTTCGACTACCCGGTGCCCCTGCCCGGGGAAGGCGACATTGACGCCGCCCTGGACGAGATCGACGCCTGGTGCATGGAGAAGGGCACGGCCCCCCGGTTCGGCGTGGTGCCGGTGGAGGAGCGGGAGTATCTGATGGACCGCTACCCCTACACAGCCGTGGACAACGACCGGCTCTGGCAGGACTACCTCTACCGGGCGGAGGATCTGAGCGCCTTTGCCGGGCGGCGCTACTCCGGCCAGCGCAACCACATCAACAAGTTCCGCAAGCTCTACCCCGACGCCGTCTACCGGGACCTCACCGAGGCGGACGCCGAGGCGGTGGAGGCCTTCTGGGAGGAGTTCCACCAGGTGTTCAACAAGGAGGACGCCCTGGCGAAAAAGGAGCTGTGCTATGCCCGGAAGCTGATGCGGCAGGTGGGCAAGCGGTGGGTCCTGGCCGGGTGCGTGGAGCTGGAGGGCAAGCTGCTGGCCATCTCCCTGGGGGAGATCTGCGGGGACACCCTGGTCTGCCACATCGAGAAGGGGCTGCCCCAGTACGAGGGGGTGTACCCCTTTATGGTCCAGTCCTTTGCCGCCGCCCACAGCCAGGGCCTGCGGTGGATCAACCGGGAGGACGACGCCGGGGACCGGGGCCTGCGCACCAGCAAGCTGCAATACCTGCCCGCGGACATGGGGGCCAAGCTCCGGGTTCAGACCCGCAGCGAGCTGTCCCTCCTGGAGGAGATCCCTGTCCTGAAGAGCGAGCGGCTGACTCTGGACGCGCTGAGGGAGGCGGACCGGGCGGCCTATAACCGCCTGTGCCTGGACGATGAGCGCAACCGCTGGTGGGGCTACGACTACCGGGCGGACCTGGAGGGGGAGCTGACGGAGGACTACTTTCTGGAGGTGGCCCGCCGGGACTTTGGGAACCGGCTGGCGGTGAACTTCGCGGTGCGCCTGGACGGGGCGTTCATCGGGGAGGCGGTGCTCTATCGGTTTGACTACAAGGGGGCCGCAGAGCTGGGCTGCCGCATCCTGCCGGAGTTCGCCGGAAACGGGTACGGGCAGGAGGCCTTCCGCCGGGCGGCGGAGTGGAGCCTCTATGAGCTGGGCCTGAGCCGGCTGCGGGGCAAGTGCTTCCACGAGAACGAGGCCTCCCGGCGGATGCTGGAGTCGTGTATGCGCCCGGCCGGGGAGGACGAGACCTTTCTGTACTTTGAGAAGACGGTATGATCCGTCTGCGGGGGCGGCTCTGCCGCCCCCGGGAAAATTTTCTGAAAAATTTGGATTTACCGCTTGACATTGGGGGTGTGTTTTAGTATAATAACCCTTGCCGTTCAGGAAACAGCCTTGGGAGCATAGCTCAGCTGGTTAGAGCACCTGCCTTACAAGCAGGGGGTCACTGGTTCGAGTCCAGTTGTTCCCACCATTTCATAGGCTGGATTTTCTGGAGGAGAGATGGCCCAGTAGTTCAGTTGGTTAGAACGCCAGCCTGTCACGCTGGAGGTCGACGGTTCGAGCCCGTTCTGGGTCGCCATTTTTTCGGGCGGAACGCCCGATATGCCTCTGTAGCTCAGTTGGTAGAGCAGCGGACTGAAAATCCGCGTGTCGTTGGTTCAATTCCGACCGGAGGCACCAATCATGTGCAGCTGGATTGCCCGGAGAGCAGTACAGCTTATTCCGTTGAAGGCTGCACATTTATGCGGGCGTAGCTCATCTGGTAGAGCGCCACCTTGCCAAGGTGGAGGTAGCGGGTTCGAGCCCCGTCGCCCGCTCCACAAAAGGGAGTCAGGAGCAAGGTCCTTTTGCTCCTGATTCCTAATATGGCGACATAGCCAAGTGGTAAGGCAAGGGTCTGCAAAACCCTGATTCCCCGGTTCAAATCCGGGTGTCGCCTCCATAGAAAAGTCCTTAGAGCCGCAAGGTTTTGAGGACTTTTTTCTATGCTTTTCACCAGTGGTTTTCCTTATCATAGAGTTAGGAAGCATTCTGAATAAACTGCTCCATCCGATCCGCACGTTCCTTTTTCATCTGTTCAGTAACATGACCGTAGATATCCAGAGTAAAGGAGGCGGTGGCATGTCCCAAGTTGCTCTGCACCGTTTTGATGTCGTCCCCGCTTTTTATCGCGGCCACCGCATAAGAGGGCCTAAGCTCGTGGAAGCGGAAAATGAAGCCATCCTCGTGGAAGTGGAAAACAGAACATGATATAATCCCCTCAAGTGCTATGGTTTGCGCCATAGCACTTTTTATATAGTAAGCTTCTGGATCTTAAGGAATCGAAAATTATAAATAGGGGATATTCTGGTTGCCTCATAGTTTTGTCTGGCGGTCATAGTGCAGATGGAGTTTATTTGTTTAGAGAGCGATATATTCCTGTACCAATATTTTCACCTGGATTAATGCTAGGTATTGTTCTCACAGATTCTACAAGGCCATGGCCTCTAAATTACAACATATATAATTCTATTTAAATATAATAATTTCCGGTTTTATCAGTTATAAATGCTTGAGAAAAAGTTGATTTTTTATAAGATTTATGATATAACCTATATAAGAAAATCTTGGAGTGGACGATATGAAAAATAATTACTTCTCAGACATTGTATGGCATTGTAATTACCAACTCGTTCTTGTGCCCCGGAATATGGCAACAAGTGCATTTTGTATACTTAGGCGGGAGTTGGAGACGATCTTTGCAGATATTTGCCGCAGACTTGAAGTTGATATATTGTCATTAGAAATCAGCCCGAACCATGTTTATATACAACTCAGCATTCATCCGCGGAATAGTCCGTTAGAGGTGGTCCGGTCTCTGAAAAACATAAGCAGCAGCGAATTGTTTCAGCGGTATTCAGGTTTGTTGCATATTCTTGAAGGTAAAAGCTTCTGGACGGACGGCTGCCTGCTGTATACAAAAGCACTGAGCAAGCAAACGATTCAGAATTACATAGGCAATCAGTTGGAGGCTGACTGGTGGGCAGGGTGCAACTGCGCTGAAAACTCCTTGTGAGCACATAGGATGGATGACGATGAATTTTACAAAATCTTTCCAAGACTGGTGCAGCGAACATAGCGCAGAGGAATTATTGCGCTGCTATGAGGCCGGCGCAAATCTTCTTCCGGCAAATCAAGTTGGATTTTCCTCCAGCCGCACAGCCGCATTTCTGTGCTCTGAATGCGGCTATCAATGGAATCGCTGCCTGAATAAAGTGACGCGCAAAGGGGCCAAATTGGACTGTCCCGCTTGTCATGACCGGGTACCGTGGAAGGATAATATTTGGACAAAGCGGTATCCGGAGTTGCTTCTCCAGTGGGATTTCCAAGCAAATATCGTGGAGCCTGAGCAATGCAAAAATAGGAACAGTAAGTTTTACTGGTACTGTCAACGGTGCAGGAACCGTTGGGCTGCGTGTTTGGGGGACCGGATCAGGTCTGCTGAACTGGTCCGAAGCAAAGGCGGTGAACTGTGTCCTTTTTGCAGCAAGCAAAAGATCTTTCCTCAATATAATTTGGCGGACCGTTACCCAGAGCTTTCACGCCAGTTTGACAACCTTCTGAATGAAGGCCTTCAAGCTCGGGAGTGCTTTCCGGCCAGCCATCAGAAGGTCTGGTGGAGGTGTGATTTTGATCCAAGCCATGTTTGGCAGGATCGAATCGCGAACCGAACATTATTGCGCAGAGGCTGTCCCCGCTGTGCCCGCCTATTCAAAATCACTTATACCAGCCGGGCTCTATTTTACTACCTTCGCAAGGTTTTTCCTGATTGTATCTGTGAGTATCCGGAGGGGCGCTACCATATAGATATCTGCCTTCCCTCCTACCGTATCGCCATTGAACACCATGGCTATACGCATTGGCAGGAGGAGGCTCACAAGCGAGATGTTCGCCGTCGGGACGAATTACTCCAGAAGGGGTATCGCCATGTGCTTTGGCTGGCAGAGAGTCCGGACCCGATCTCCGGCTTTATCTTAGACGGAGATGTACTGACCTATTATGATCCTGCGCCATATAAAAAGCTGGATCAGCTGATATGCTATGTGTTCCATTGGCTGGAAGCGCTGACCGGAGAGGTGATATACTTTAACACGCCGGATTTTATCCAGGACCATCAGAAAATAGAGAATACATACTATCACGAACGGAGACAACGCTCCTTAGCGGCCTGTTTCCCGGAATTGGGCAGGGAGTGGAGCAAAAAGAACGGCAGTCCTCCCGAGGCCGTTTTGGCTGGTTCTTCCAGGAATGGGATTTGGGAATGCGGAACCTGTAAGAGAGAATTCACCGCTACTGTGGTAAACCGAACCAAACGGCATTCCGGCTGTCCCTACTGTGCTGGAAAACTTCCCACAGACACCAATAATGCCGCTGTCCGCTTCCCCCATCTTTTGTTAGAATGGGACGCAGAACTCAATGACAAGACTTTATATGAACTGCTGCCCAATACAAAATATTTGGCCGCCTGGGTGTGCTCTACCTGTGGACACCGATGGAAAACTATGCTGTACAACCGGGCAAATCCAAACGGAAGCCGATGTCCAGTCTGCATACGCAGCATCCCTGCGGATGAAAACAATTTGGCGGCCAAGCGTCCAGAGCTGGCCGCACTCTGGCACCCGACGCGAAATGGACGCATCACCCCAAGTCAGGTGATGCCCCAAAGCAATAAGCGGTGGTGGTGGATCTGTGAGAAGGGGCATGAATGGCGGGGCGCGCCCAATAGCATGAGCAAAACGCCGGTCGCCCATCTGTGTCCGTACTGCCGAAACGATAAAGTGTGCGATGACAATTGCCTGGATACCATTGATGCAGAGTTAGCCGCACAATGGCACCCCACAAAAAACGGGAATCTGACTTCTCGTGATGTCACTGCCACTTCACCTAGACGTGTTTGGTGGCTTTGCGCTCAAGGTCACACATTTCGCGCCAGTGTGTACAGCAGGCACATTAATCATACTGACTGTCCTTACTGTATCAACCTGAAGGTCAGTGCTGACAATTGTCTGGCCGCTGTGTTTCCTCTGCTGACCCAGGAATGGCATCCGGTCAAAAATGGTGACCTGACGCCACAAGACGTGACTGCAAACAGTACAAAAACAGTTTGGTGGATGTGCCAGAAACAGCATGAATGGCAGGCACAAGTGATGAAACGGAGTAAGCGCGGTCAGGGTTGCCCCTATTGCTCCGGGCGGCGGGTTTCTCCTGAACACTGCCTGGCTGCGGTACAGCCGGAATTGATTACCCAGTGGCATCCAGAGAAAAACGGAACTCTTACTCCATGGGATGTTGCGCCTTGCAGCGGTAAAAAAATCTGGTGGGTCTGTGAGGGCGGGCACGAATGGCAATCCAGTGTCAGCAATCGAAGAAAGGGAAGGGGATGTCCTTATTGTGCAAAGCGGCTGCAAAAAGGAATCACACTGGACATAGCCTCACCTGAGTTGTGCGCTCAGTGGCACCCTACATATAATCCCTTGCCTCCCAGTGCCTATATGGCACATTCCAACAAAAAGGTTTGGTGGCGCTGTGAGAGAGGACATGAATGGCAAGCCACACCCGACTCCCGAATGGACGGAAGTGGCTGCCCCTATTGCAATGGACGACTAGCCAGTAAGGAAAACTGTCTTGCCACGCTTAATCCGGTCTTAGCTGCCGAGTGGGATTATGATGTAAATGACAACTTGACTCCAGAACAGGTCCTCCCCAGATCTATGCGGATGGTTGGATGGATTTGCCAATCCTGCGGTTGTCGTTGGAATGCGCCGATTGCTTATCGCACAGAAGGGAGCGGCTGTCCTGTGTGCCGGAAAAAGAAAAAAAGCTGAGAACTATACCGCGATCAAGGAAAGCCTGTATGTCTTGGGCTTGACATTTGGGTGGCGGAGGTCATGAAAGCGGATATTGGGTCAGCCGATGGCGGCAATAGCTTTCTTGAAGCTTCTGTAAACCTTTGGTTTGGTCCAATGATGGCTTGTATCATCCGTGAACACAAAGTTGCTGTCTTCCCATAGCGGGCCAGCCTGTAAACGCTGTTCTGCTTGCAGCTTACGGCGGCGCTTTAATTGGGTTAAAACAGAGGGTGCCACTGCTATTGTTCGGAATTTTCCGTTTTTAGTGGACACAAATTTGTAGGTATCAATCCCGTCCCCCTAGTGAAGCTGCATTTGCTTATTGATGGTGATTGTACTGTGATCAAAATCGACACAATCCCAGGTCAAACCCAGAACCTCCCCTTGCCGCATACCTGTGAACAAGGTCACAATAAAGACCCTGTATTCACAAGAAGACAAAGCAGTGGTAAAATAGGATACATGGAAGAAAAAGGACGAGGGGCGTATCCCAGCGACTTGACAGATGAGCAGCGGAAAGAAATATCGCCACTATATATAGGGATGCGCAACTGCACGTGGAGCAAGCGGGAATTGACGGATGCAGTACTGTATTTGGTGGATTCTGAGTGCAAATGGAGACAGTTGCCTCATGATTTTCCGCCGTATTCAACAGTACATAGTTTTTATCGCCGCGCTCGGATCAGTGGGCTGTGGGATAAAATCCTGGAGCATCTTGTAAAAAAGACACGAACAAATGCCGGACGCAAGGAGAGTCCAAGCTATGCGATCATTGATTCCCAGAGTGTGAAACGGTAGCAGCCAGCGAAGAACGCGGAATGGACGGAGGGGAAAAACGAAAGGCAGGAAGCGGCATATCGTAGTGGATGTTCTGGGCGGCTTGTTGTCTGTTGTGGTCCATTCTGCCAATATTCATGACACAAAAGGTGGAATATCTACCGCCAAACGAGCGTATGAGCGGTATCCATCTGTTCAGAAGTTCTGTGCGGACGCAGGATATCGGGGAACTCTCGTTTCTGATTTGAAGGAACAGCTTGACCTTGATGTTGATATTTCAGAGAAGATCAAGCCCCATCAATGGGAAAACTTCCTTGGAGATGGGTGGTGGAGCGCACCCTCTCCTGGCTCAATCATTCCAGACGGCTCAGCAAAGATTATGAGATTTCCATCTCTTCCGCTGAGGCTATGGTTATAATTTCTCATTTCCATACACTGCTCAAACGCTTATGAATACAGCTTCAAACATATCCTCAAAACAGCTCCCTTTGATAGTGTTCAGAAAGTTTGCAATCTGGATTTCATCCAACGGTTTGATTTCTTTCCGTTCACTTTGCTCATGTGAGATAAAGAAGTAAAAGAAGTGTAAAAATTTTGCCGTTCCCTGTCCGGCTGACTGCCGGACGGGTCGGGCTTTAGTCGGGCAGTTCTACCTTGCCGAC
>CANAZG010000013.1 GCA_947365965.1 uncultured Clostridia bacterium | reverse complement strand
GCTGACAGCTTGCTTAATATACCAGATCAATCACCATTTGTCAACTACTTTTTTCAATTTTTTTGGAGTTTTTTTCGCTTCTTACCAAAGACATTTTCCCCATATCGTGATATAGTATACGTGGAAGCATTCCCCACTATATCTGGTATACATTATATATGTAAGGATAGGAGCGCCCCATGCAGATCAAACGGCTTGCCGCCACATTTGGGCGGCTGGAAAACGAGACGCTGGACCTGGAGCCGGGTCTCAACATCATCGAGGCCCCCAACGAGGCGGGCAAATCCACCTGGACCGCCTTCCTGCGGGTCATGCTCTACGGCCTGAACACCCGGGACCGCACTGCGGGAGCGGACAAGCGGCGCTACCAGCCCTGGAGCGGCAGCGCCATGAACGGCGCCATAGACCTCTCCCTGCCCCAGGGGGAGATCACCATCACCCGCCGCACAGCCCGGGCCAACGCCCCCATGGGGGCTTTCTCCGCCGTGTATAAAGACACCGCCTCCCCTGTGGACTTCCTCACCGCCGCCGGCTGTGGGGAGACCCTTCTGGGGGTTCCCCAGGATGTCTTCGAGCGCAGCGCCTATATCCGCCAGTCCGGGCTGGCGGTGGACCAGAGCGCCGCCCTGGAACGGCGGATCGCCTCCCTTATTACCACCGGGGAGGAGGACACCTCCTTCACCGACGCGGCGGGTCAACTGAAAAAGCAGCTCAACGCCCGCCGGCACAACAAGACCGGCCGCCTTCCCCAGCTGGAGCAGGCCATGACGGAGCTGCGGGCTGCGGCGGAGGAGCTGGACGGTCTGGTCCGGTCTGTGAATCGGGATCTGGCGGAGCAGGACGAGCTCCAGGCCCAGATGGAGGAGATCCGGGAGCTGATGGCCCGCCACGATGAGGCGGACCTCACTGACGAGTATCGAACTGTGGAGAGCCTGCGCCTGGACGTGGCCTCGGCCCACGACCGGGTCAAGACCCTGGAGAGCGGCAGCCGGGGCCTTCCGGACCGGCTGGAGCTGGAGACCATCCAGGGCCGCATCAACGCCCTGGCCTCCGTGGACCGGGCGGTGGCGGAGGCCAAGACCCGGATGGAACTGGCGGTCCGGGCCTTCCGCACAGCGGAGGCCGCCCTGGAGGCCCACCCCATGGCGGGCAAGGACCCCTCCCAGGCTGCCAGCGCGCCTCTGAACGCGCCGCCCCGGCCCAAGGCGTCCCCCCTGTTTCTGGTTCTGGCCCTGGCGGCAGGTCTGCTCACCGGCGGGGCCTTGGCCTGGTTCACCCGCATCTGGCCGGCAGCGGTGGGGGGCGGACTGGCCCTCTTCGCCGCAGCCCTGCTGCTGCTCTTCCTCCCCCTGCGCCGCAGGCAGGCGGAGTGGGACCATGACTACGCGGAGCTGGCCCGGCAGCGCCGGGAGACGGTGGAGGCCTATACGGAGCTCTACGACAAGGCCGCCCAGGCCCGCACGGTCTGCCAGGGGGCCCAAGCCGCCTATGAGGCGGTGGAGGCCACGGCCAAGGCCAATCTGGAGCAGATCCTCTCCCAGATCCGGGCCTTCCGCCCCATGGTCCGGGATCTCACCGACGCCCGGGCGGCCATGGACGAGGCCTTTATCCGCTGCGGGGTGCTGGAGCAGGCCCGGCGCAAGGAGGACGAGGCCCGCCTGCGCTGGCAGACCCGGCTGGACGAGGCGCCGCCCCCTCCCTCGGAGCCGGTGGAGCGGCCCCAGGAGAGCCGGGAGGAGCTGCTGCGCCGCCAGGCGGACACGGTGGACCAGCTGGCGGCCCTCCGCCGGCGCATCCACACCACCCAGGGCCGCATCCAGGCCCAGGGGGACCCGGAGGATCTGCGCGCCCAGCTCCAGCGCATGGAGGAGCAGTACGCCTCCCTCCAGAAGGAGTACGACGCCATCGCTCTGGCCATGGAGGTCCTCTTTGTGGCCAGCTCCTCCCTGCAGACCCGATTCTCTCCGGATCTGGGAAATCGTGCCGCAGCCATCTTTACAAAGCTGACCAAGGGGAAGTATAATAAGGTGCTGCTGGACCAGGACCTGCGGCCCTCGGCCCAGGAGTCGGGCCAGTTTGTGGCCCACGATGTGCCCTTTCTCAGCCAGGGGGCGGCGGACCAGCTGTATCTGGCGGTGCGTCTGGCCATCTGTGACATGGTCCTCCCCCGGGACAGGGCCTGCCCGGTGCTGCTGGACGACGCGCTGGTGAACTTTGACGATGAGCGCATGGCTGCGGCCCTGGACTATCTGCTGGAGCTGTCGGAGCGCCGCCAGGTGTTGCTGTTCACCTGCCAGCGCCGCGAGGGGGACTATCTCCGCTGGGCCTCTCCTGGCCGGTTCCACTTCGTCAAGCTCCGGGGATAGCCGTTTCTCTGGTTTCTTTTTCAGCAGAGAAGTGTGTATACTATATATTGATCTAAAAGCCGAGGTGTTTCCATGTCCCTCTTCTTTCCCTCCCTTCTCACCTCGCCCCTGGAGAGGGGCTGCTTTATCTTTCTTCTTCTGATGACCTACAGCCTCCTGGGCTGGTGCGGAGAGATGGTCTACTGCTCCATCGGCCAGCGCCGGCTGTGCGAAAAGCGGGGCTTTCTCAACGGCCCTCTCTGCCCCATCTACGGCCACGGGGCCCTGGTGGTGCTGCTGGTTCTGGACGGCGGGTGTGAAAATCCGGTTCTCACCTTCCTCCTGGGCGCGCTGCTCACCTCCCTGGTGGAGTACGTCACCTCCTACGCCATGGAAAAGCTCTTCCACATACGCTGGTGGGACTACTCCCGCTACCGCTTCCACCTCAACGGCCGGGTCTGCCTTCTCAACTCCACCCTCTTCGGCCTGGCCAGCGTCTTTCTCTGCCACGCCGCCAACCCGCCCATTGCCGCCCGGATCTCCCGTCTCTTTGCCGCCGGCGCGGGCGTGCCCCTGGCCCTGGCGCTGTCCCTCCTCTACGGGGCGGATATTGTTATCTCTGTGCGCAGCGCCATCCGCATCGGGGACCGTCTGGCCAAGCTCCACGCCATCCACCGTGAGCTGGCGGAGAAGCTGGACGCCCTGAGGGCGGAGCAGCAGCGGGCGGCGGAGGCCCAGCGGCAGCGGCTGGAGGAGGCGGTGTCCGCCGCCCGGCAGAGCGCCGGGGAGCGGGCCGCCCAGGCCTGCCAGACCGTCCAGGCCCGGCTGGAGCCTCTGGCGGATCTGGGGGACGAGTTTGCCCTCCGCCTGGAGGCGGCCAGAAACGAGGCCCAGCAGAAGCTCCACGCCCTCTACCAGCGGCAGGATTTCTTTGAGCGCCGTCTGCTCCGCTCCTTCCCGGCCCTCCGCTCTCCCCGCCACGGGGATGCCCTGGCCAAGTGGCGGGAGTATCTGGCCCACTGGAAAAAGTAGGCATTCGCCCTCCCAGGACCCCACAGGGTCTTTCGGGGGATAATGAATAAGAAACAACGGAAAATGAAAACCATAAAGGAGAATCACCATGTCAGAATGCACCCATGATTGCAGCACCTGCGGCGAGAGCTGCGGGGAGCGCACCCAGCCCCAGTCCTTTCTGAAGGAGCACAACCCCGCCGCCCGGGTGGGGAAGGTCTACGGCGTTGTCTCCGGCAAGGGAGGCGTGGGCAAGTCCATGGTCACCAGCCAGCTGGCGGTGCTGACCCAGCGGACGGGCCGCTCGGTCGGCGTCCTGGACGCCGACGTTACCGGCCCCTCTATCCCCAAGGTCTTTGGCGTCCACCAGCGGGCCATGGCGGACGAGCGGGGGATGCTCCCCGTGGCCACCTCCTCGGGCATCCAGCTCATGAGCGTCAACCTCCTGCTGGACAACGAGACGGACCCGGTCCTCTGGCGGGGCCCGGTGATCGGCGGCGTGGTCACCCAGTTCTGGACGGACGTGATCTGGGACGTGGACTACCTCTTCGTGGATATGCCCCCGGGCACCGGAGACGTGGCCCTGAGCGTGTTCCAGTCCCTGCCCCTGGACGGCATTGTCATCGTGGCCTCTCCCCAGGATCTGGTGAGCATGGTGGTAGAGAAGGCGGTGAAGATGGCGGAGATGATGGATGTGCCCATTGTGGGCGTGGTGGAGAACATGAGCTATCTCCTCTGTCCCGACTGCGGCCGGGAGATCCCCCTCTTCGGCCAGGGCCGGACCCAGGCTGCGGCGGAGGCCCACGGCCTGAAGCTCCTCTCCCGCATGCCCATTGACCCGGCGCTGGCCCAGCTGGCGGACCAGGGCCGCATGGAGGATCTCCAGGGTCAGTGGCTGAGCCCGGTGGTGGAGGAGATTCTGCGCTGATTCTGCCCACACCCGGCCCTCCCGCACATACGGCGCACCCTCTCCCCCTCCGGGAGATGGGTGCGCCCTCTTTTTCTTCTCCGCTGCAGAACTTTTCTTCCCATTTTGCTTGCACATCGCCGCAGTTTGGTGCATAATGAACCCGAACCACAGACAACCGCGCCTGCGGGGCGCGGATATAAGCCAACCAAGGAGGCCCGCCATGAACAAGAAACGCATCCGGCAGATGTCGTCCAGCCTTCTGCGCCGGCTCACCACCCAGCCGGCAGTCCGGTACCTGTCCGGCCAACGGGAGATGCTCCGGCAGCTGCTGGAGGAGCAGAACTTTCTCCAGCGGTTCGTCCCCCTCTATGACGGGACGCGCATCCGCTGCGGCGACGTGCTCTCCCTGTGCCGGGAGGAGCTGGACCGCCTCAGCCCCCCGCCGGAGGAGGGGTGGATCCCCTTTACCTACGACTTTGCCCGCAAGTCCATGTTCCCGGAGGCGGATCCCCGTCTGGAGGCCCACGGGGCGGGGGCGGTGTTCTTCCTCTCCCTGCTCCAGGTCCTCTTTGACGCGGAGCGGTCCCTGGCGGCGGCGGACCCCATGTGGGATCTGGTCCTGCTGGAGGAGGAGGAGCTGGCCGGCAGCGCCCACCAGGACAGCTACCGCCTCTTCCTGCGCTCTTACCGGCGGGAGTATGTCTATGAGATGATGCGCCTGGGCCTGGAGGCCACCCCCTGGCGGACCCTGGAGCACATCGCCGGGGTCCACCACGTGGCCATGTGGGCGGCCCGGGGTTTGAAGGCGGCGGGCGCGCCCATTGATCTGGCCCTGGTGTCCGCCGGCGCGGCGGGCCACGACATCGGCAAATTCGGCTGCCGCCCCGGCGAGCGGGTGCCCTATCTCCACTACCACTACACGGACCAGTGGTTCTCCCGGCGGCACATGGCGGACATCGGCTACGTGGCGGCCAACCACTCGGTGTGGGATCTGGAGCTGGACTACCTCTCCGCGGAGAGCCTGGCCCTCATCTACGCCGACTTCCGGGTCAAGCAGGAGCGGGGCCCTGACGGCCGGGAGATCACCCGCATCTCCACCCTCCAGGAGGCCTTTGACGTGATCCTCAACAAGCTGGACAACGTCACCGAGGCCAAGCGGACCCGGTACACCTTTGTCTACGCCAAGCTCCGGGACTTTGAGCGGTACATGGAGAGCCTGGGGGTGGACACCACCCTCACCGGCCTCTCTGTCCCGCCGGCGAGGCGGCGGGCTCCGGCTCTCATGGGCCAGGAGGAGACGGTGGAGGCCCTGCGGCTGCTGGGCGTGGAGCACAACATCGCCCTCATGAGCCGGCTCACCGGCCAGCGGAGCTTCGCGAGCCTTCTGGAGCTGGCCCGGGGGGAGACGGACTGGCGGCGGCTGCGGGCCTACCTGGGGGTGTTCGAGTCCTACTCCGTCTACCTCAGCACGCCCCAGAAGGTCCAGACCCTGGCCTTTCTCTACGAGCTGCTGATGCACCGGGAGGGGGACATCCGCCGGCAGGCCGCGGCCCTCATCGGGGAGATCATCGCCCGGTTCCACGCGGGCTACGCCAAGGAGCGGCCCGCCGGCTGGACCCCGGACCCCCGGGCGGTGACGGACATGGACCAGTGGCGGCTGTACCTGGACAGGATCATCTACCCGGACCGGAAGCTGATGGTCCAGCACCGCCGCTGGGTCAGCTTCACCCTGAAGATGGTGGTCAACTCCCTGCTTCGCTCCTGCGAGCGGGAGCGGCGGGAGGACTTTCTGCGGGAATTTCTCCGCTTCTACCGCCGGCCGGAGCGGCTGGAGGACGAGACGGCCTTCCAGCTGCTGGAGACCGCCACGGCCCTGCCCATGGAGGAGCTGGGGGACCGGCAGCGCTACGATCTGCTTCTCTTCGCCCAGGCCCTGGCGGGCCGGGAGGACGCCACGGTGCGCCTGGCGGCGGTGCTGCTGATGGACTACCTGCGCCCGGCCATCGCCACCCAGGACGTCATTCTCCACGCCCTGCGGGACGTGGACTGCGCCGGGGAGCGGACCCTCTCGCTGCTGCGGGACCAGCTGGTGGCGGAGATGGGGGACCCGGGCCGGGCGGTGGCGCTGGACGAGGACACGGTCTCCGAGATCTTTCTGGAGAACCTGAAGACCGCCACCCCCTGGATCGTCAAGGAGGTGAACATCCGCCTGCTGACCGCCTTCGCCCACACCGGCGGCGGCCGGCTTCTCCACATCGCCACCCACCTGACCAATCTGGTGAAGGTCAGCGACCGGGTGACGGTGCGCCACGCCGCCGGCAGCGCCCTGCTGGTCATCGCCCCCCTGCTCAGCGCCGGTGAGCGCAACGAGGTGGCGGTGGAGCTGGGCCGGGGCCTGGAGATTGGACAGCAGGAGTTTTCCAAGTACATCCCCGGGTATCTGGGCTCCTTCTGCCTGTGGCTGCCCCCCTCCCAGCTGGAGGAGATGCTGGGGGAGCTGGAGGACTACCTCTGCTCCACCAACAGCCGGGTGGTGGCTGCGGCCCTGGACACGGTGGGCGTGATGTACGAGGAGTACGACACCTACCGCGCCCGGTTCCCGGAGCCGGACGGGGACTACCGTGGCCGCCGGGAGCGTCTGCTGGGGATGCTCATGCGGGGCCTTGCGGGCATTCGCGCCGAGGTGCGCCAGGAGGCCATGTTTGTGCTGGGCCGCCACCTGTTCGGCTCCAGGCGGCTGGGGGTCCACGAGAAGAGGCAGGCCTTCCTTCTGACCATGAAGAAGATCGCCTCCCTCATCGGGGAGGACCAGGAGGGGGAGCTGACCTTCTACTACCGGGCGGACATGCTGGGGCGGATCTACCGCTTTATCACGGCCCAGGAGATTCTCCACAGCGGATTCTCCCTCCAGCCCCCCCGGCCCGTGGCCTTCTTCCCCGGCACCTTCGACCCCTTCACCCTCTCCCACAAGGGCATTGTCCGGGCCATCCGGGATCTGGGGTACGAGGTGCTGCTGGCCATTGACGAGTTCTCCTGGTCCAAGAAGACCCAGCCCCACCGGATCCGCCGCCGCATCGCGGCTATCTCCACGGCGGACGAGTTCCACGTGGACATCTTCCCCGAGGATTTCCCGGTAAATATCGCCAACCCGGCAAACCTCATAGCCCTGCGCCGGGCCCTCCCGGGCCGGGAGGTGTCCATGGTGGTGGGCAGCGACGTGGTGGAGGGGGCGTCCTCCTACCGGCAGCCCCCCTGCGAGGGGTCCATCCACGGCTTTGACCACGTTATTTTCCGCCGGGGCCCCGGGGGCCGTCCGGCGAGCTATGGGGCCATCACCGGCCGCGTGACGGAGCTGAAGCTGCCGCCCCACCTGGAGGAGATCAGCTCCACCCGCATCCGGGAGGCCATTGACCAGGGCCGGGACGTGTCCAACCTCATTGATCCGGTGGCCCAGGAGTTCATCTACCTCCACGGCCTCTACCGCCGGGAGCCCCAGGACAAGCCCCTGCTGCGGGTGGAGGAGCTGGACTTCCAGCAGTGCCTGGAGCTGACGGAGGAGACGGAGGGCCTGCTGTGCGCCTCCGTGCTGGCCCAGCGCCCCGACGGGGCGGCCCTGTGCGGGCGGCTGCGGCAGCTGCATGACCGGCTTCTCCTGCTGCGCCAGGGGGAGACGGTGCTGGGCTTTGCCAGCTTCCGGTGTCTGGACTCCCACCAGCTCTTCACCCGCCTGGGCAGCGCCCCCCTGTGCGCCTTTGTCCGCCGGGAGACCGGGGGACGGGTGCTGCTGCTCAGCGGCATCTGGGTTCCCCGGGGACCGGGCCAGCTGGATCTGTGCCAGCTGCTGCTCACGGAGGTCCTCACCCTGGCCCTGCGGCAGGAGTACGCCTTTGCCCTCTTCCTTCCGGCGGAGAGCGCCCCGCCCTATACCCGGGAGATCCTGGCCCTCCAGGGCTTTGTCCCCCTTCCGGCGGCGGCGGAGGAGCCGGAGGCGCTGGCGGTGGACATGCGCCGGCCCCTGGTGCTCACCCGGAATGTGGACACGGCCATCAAGGCCCCCCTCTCCTCCAACCCCCGGGTGCTCTCCGCCGTGGCCAACGCCCACCGGCGGCTCCAGCGGTCCCTGACAGAGATGTACCCCGGGTGTCTGGTGCTGAGCATGTCCGCCGGGGTGATCTACCAGCGGCTGATGCAGCGCATTGCGGCCTGCAACGGCGTCAGCGTCCAGCCCACCCAGCCCCGGACCCTGGGGGAGTGCATCTGCGTACCCTTCGGCAAGATCCTGCGGGGGGTGGCGGTACCCAACACGGTGACCAAGACCCTCCATACGGACAAGGTCTACGAGCCGGACCTCTCCAGCTGCGCCATCGAGGCCTACCCCTTCTACTCCCCCCTGGCGGATCAGGTGCGTACCATCGAGGCCTTCCGCCGGCCGGTGATCCTGGTGGACGACATGCTCCACGACGGCAAGCGGATCCGGCGCATCGCCCCTCTGCTCTCGGAGAGCGGCGCCCAGGTGCGGCAGGTGCTGGTGGGCTACCTCACCGGCGTGGGCCGGGACACCATGGAGCAGCTGGGCTACCCGGTGGACAGCGTCTACTACCTGCCCAACCTGCGGATGCGGTTTGTGGAATCCACCCTGTACCCCTTCATCGGCGGGGACACGGTGCGCCGCAGCGAGCCCATGGCCGGCGGCCTCCAGCCGGCGGTGAACCGGATCTTCCCCTACGCGGCCCCGGATCTCAGCGAGGACTGCGCCGATGGGTCCACCTACCGGCTGAGCCTCACCTGCCTGGAGAACGCCCGGGACATCCTGCTGGCTCTGGAGACGGAGTACCGGGCCCTGTACGCCCGGAACCTGACCCTGGGCCGTCTGGGGGAGGCGGTGATTCTGCCCCTGTGTCCGGACAAGGGCAGCTGCATGGGCTACGACCTCAGCCGCGCCGCGTCCACCTACCTGGATAACGACATTGAGATGCTCAAGCGCCTCCAGGCCAACTTCAAGATTGTCATCGGGTAAGGGGGCCTCGGATGCACCTGACCGCGGGCCTGTACAGCGCCAGGGCCAGGGCCGCGTTGAGGCCGCCCTTGACGAGGTTAAAGGGCAGAAAGGCCGGCAGCAGCAGCTCCGCCACCGCCTCCCGCGAGCACCCCATGTAGATGGGCGCCGCCAGATAGTTCCACAGCAGCATCACAGGGATCATGCACCCCCACCCGCAGAGAAACCCCAGCGCCGCGCCGGACCGGCCGGGCCGCCTTTGGTAGACCAGGGCGGCGGTACAGGCGAAGGAGCAGCTGGAGATGACGTTCATCATCCAGCCCAGAACGCCATTTTCACTGATCGTAAGCATCTCCGCCAGGGAGACCGTCAGCGTGACCGCAAGCGCGGCCAGCGGCCCCAGGACCAGGCCGCCGGCCGCGATGACGGCGTCCTTGGGATCGTACTTCAAAAAGAGTACCAGCGGGACCCGCCCCACGGCTGTCGCCGTGTAGGCCAGGGCGCAGAGCGCGCCCATTGCTGTGATCTTCCTTGCGTTGTCCTTCATCGAAAAAGCCTCCTGAAAAAATGTACACCTGAAAGCATGGGATGCCCTTCAGGTGTACGGATCTCAGGTGTATTGAAGCATGTCAACAGAGCGGCTTTTCCGGACAGGGAGAAAAGAGTGGAGAAAGGCAGACGTATCCTGACGCTTTTCAACACACCTTCTTCAAATCCAGACTATACTGTCGGTTTTGGAGTTGCACCAAATCAGCGCCTGTGCGCTCGCGGACTGTACCGCCGATCGGGAATTTCACCCTGCCCTGAAGACATCATTGCTATGCAGTTGTCCCTGCCAGTATAGCAGGCCGCCCGGGCCCTGTCAATCTATTTTCCATATGGAGGGGAATATGGCATACTATTCTTATAAAAATCATGTACTATATACCGAGGCCCCCTTCTCCGGCCAGCCTCTGGACCGTCTGCCGGAGACAGGGGAGGTGATCTGGCTCTTCCGCCGGCCGCCCCTGGCAGGCCGGGAGACCTTCGCCGTGACGGACCCGGCCCTGCTGACGGTCTCGGAGGGACCAAAGACCCTGGACGCCAGCGCCCCGGCTCCCCCCCTGCCGCCGGAGCTTGCGGCGGCCGTGGCCGCCGGCCGGGTCCGGGGGGTGAACGGAGCCCACCCCCGGTGGGAGGAGCTGCTGGACCTGCCCCCCCGCAGGGAGAAGGTCCGGGTCAACCTGCTGGCCCTGGGGGACGTGGGGAGCACCCTGGCCATTGGGCTGAAGCTCCTAGGCGGGGACGTGATCTCCACACTGGGGCTCTGCGACGTCCGGGAGAACGTCCCGGAGCGGTGGGAGTTTGAGCTGGGCCAGATCGCCGTCCCCTCTCCCCAGGTGCGGATTGTCCCGCCGGAGGAGGTATTTGACTGCGATGTGTTCCTCTTCTGCGCCTCCCGGTTTGTGCCGGACACGGCGGTAAAGAGCGGGGACGTGCGCATGGCCCAGTACCAGCTCAACCGCCCCCTGGCCGCCGCCTACGCCCGGCAGGCCCGGGAACGGGGGTACCGTGGCATGTTCTGCGTGGTCAGCGACCCGGTGGACCCCCTGTGCCGGGCGGCGCTGCTGGAGAGCAACCGGAACGAGGCCGGGGAGCCGGACTATCTGGGCCTGTTCCCCCACCAGGTCCGGGGCTTCGGACTGGGGGTCATGAACGCCCGGGCCCGGTACTATGCCCAGCGGGACCCGCGATTTGCGGACTTTCTCATGGACGGCCGCTCCTACGGCCCCCACGGGGAGGGGCTGGTGGTGGCCAACTCCCTCTCCCGCTACGACGACGCCCTCTCCCGGGAGCTGACGGAGAAAACCAAGCGAGCCAACCTGGACATGCGGGCCATGGGCTTCAAGCCCTACGTGGCCCCGGCCCTCAGCTCCGGGGCCCTGAGTCTGCTCTCCTGCCTGCGGGGGGAGTGGCAGTACTCCTCGGTGTACCTGGACGGGGTGTTCATGGGCGTGCGCAACCGGCTGGCCCCCAACGGCCCGGCGGTGGAGCGGCTGCCCCTGCCGGCGGACCTGCTGGCCCGGCTGGAGGAGACCATGGAGCGGCTCCGGGGGATCGAGTAACCCCGCCGCTCCGCGAAAAAATGCCCTTATGCCGCCCCCTCCGGGGGAAAACGCAAGAAAGAGAGGAGAATATCCATGGAGGGACATAGGACCATCGTTGCCCTGCTCTACGACTTTGACAAGACCCTGTGTACCCAGGACATGCAGAACTACGCCTTCATTCCCAGCCTGGGTATGGCCCCCGGGGACTTCTGGCGGGAGGCCAACACCTTCGGCTGCCGGGAGCGCATGGACAGCGTGCTGGCGTACATGTACACCATGATCCGCAAGACCCGGGAGCTGGGCCTGCCTCTGACCCGGCAGAGCCTGAACCACTGCGGCCGCAGCATCTCCTTCTTCCCCGGGGTGATGGACTGGTTTGACCGGATCAACCGCTTTGGGGGCCTTCTGGGGGTGGAGGTGGAGCACTACGTCATCTCCTCCGGCCTGCGGGAGATCATCGAGGGCAGCGCCATTGCCGGGGTCTTCAAAGAGATCTACGCCAGCGAGTTCTACTATGACCAGGACGGTGCGCCGGTGTGGCCCCGTCTGGCGGTGAATTTCACCGCAAAGACCCAGTTTGTCTACCGGATCAACAAGGGCGTGCTGGACGTATCCGACGACAGGACCCTCAACGACTCCATGCCCGACGACAGCAAGCGGGTGCCCTTCACCAGCATGATCTACATCGGCGACGGCCTCAGCGACGTGCCCTGCATGAAGATGATGCGTGCCTACGGCGGCCAGGCCATCGCGGTCTACCAGGCGGCGAACCGCAGGGGGGTGGAGCAGCTGCTGCGCCAGGGCCGGGTGGACTTCATCTATCCCGCCGACTACCGGGAGGGCACGGCCCTGGAGAACACGGTCAAGCAGATCATCCGCAAGATGGCGGTGAGCCACCAGCTCAGCGAGGAGAACATCCGCCAGCTGCGGGGGGTGTAGGTTTTTCTTCTTCTTTTTCTTGAAAGAAAAAGAAGCAAAAAGAACTTTAGAGGCGCTTTACCGACTGCCGGCAGTCTGTTCGCAGAATGTCAGCAGTCAGTAAAGCGCCTTTGATGTTTTATTCTATGATAAAAGCTCCGCTATTTGTGGTACTTCCCGCCCTCCAGGATCTGGAATCCCCGGTAGATCTGCTCCAGCAGCATCACCCGGGCCAGATGATGGGGAAAGGTCATGGGGGACATGCTCAGCCGCAGCCGGGCCGCAGCTTTCACCGTCGGATGGAGTCCGTAGGACCCGCCGATAACAAAGGCCAGGGCCTTCTCCCCCCGGCTGCCCCAGCTGCCCAGCAGCGCCGCCAGCTCCTCGCTGGAGCGCGTCTCCCCCTCGATGCACAGGGCCGTCACGGCGGCCTCCCGGGGCAGCTTGGCGCGGATAGCCTCCGCCTCCCGGGCCAGGGCCCGCTCAATCTCCGCCGGGGAGGGGTTCTCCGGCAGCCGCTGCTCCGGCAGCTCCACCAGCTCCAGCCGGCAGTACCGGCCCAGCCGCTTCACGTACTCCGCCGCCGCCGCCGCGTAGAACCGCTCCTTCAGCTTGCCCACGCACACCACGGTCACCCTCTGCATGAGGCCGCCCCCTCCAGGGTGTAGATCTCCCCCGCACCGTCCCGGGGGGACACGGCCAGACGGCCCGTCCAGCCCGCCTGGGCCAGGGGCCTGCCCACAGTCTCCAGGGCCAGGGCCGGGGTGTTGTTGTCCTGGCTCAGGTGGGAGAGCAGGATGGTCCTTGCACCGAACCGGGCCGCATCCACGGCATAGAGGGCGGCGGCCCGGTTGCTCAGGTGGCCCTGGGGACCCAGCACCCGCTTTTTGAGGGCATAGGGGTAGGGCCCGGCCAGGAGCATGTCCTCGTCGTGGTTGCTCTCCAGCACCAGAAGGTCCGCCCCCAGCAGGCGGCGGCCCGTCTCGTCGATGATGTACCCCGTGTCCGTGAGATAGCCCACCGCCCCGTCCGGGCCGGCGATGTGGAAGGCCGCGCTCTCCCGGCAGTCGTGGCTGGTGGGCAGCAGGGTTACCTCCGCATCCTGAAAGGAGACGGTCTGCCCCAGGGCCGTCGGGCGCAGCAGATCCTCGATCCCCGCCAGACGGTAGGCCAGCTGGAGCGCGGTGCCCGGGGTGCAGACAATGGGGGTGCGGTATTTTTTGATGTAGGTGGCCAGTCCGCTGATGTGATCGGAGTGCTCGTGGGTGATGAGCACCGCCGCCAGCTCCTCCGCCCTCAGCCCTCTGGCCGCCAGGGCCTGACACACCCGGCGGCAGGAGAGGCCCATGTCAATGAGCAGATGGGTTCCCCCGGCGGAGAGAAGGGCGGCGTTGCCGGAGGAGGAGCTGGCAAGGGTCTGAAAGGTGGTCATAGTTACCTCGTCTTATGTGAGTGATCCGGGCATAGCAAAGCATCCCCCGAAAAGGGGGATGCGCGATCTATCCCGCAGAGCCTACCACCAGCTCCTCCTCCGGCACCTCCACGGCCCGGATGCTGCCGCCGATGGCGCGGATCTTGCCGATCACGTCCTCGTAGCCCCGCTCGATATACTGTACATTGGTGATCTCGCTGATGCCGTGGGCCGCCAGGGCCGCGATGAGCATGGCAGCCCCGGCCCGCAGGTCGCAGGCCTCCAGCTGCGCCCCCGTCAGGCGCTCCACGCCCTCAATGATGGCCAGATTGCCGTCCACCTGGAGCTGTGCGCCCATGCGCTTGAACTCGTCGGTGTAGCGGAAGCGGCTGTTCCACACGCTGTCGGTGATGACGCTGGTGCCCCGGGCCAGGCACAGGGCCGCAGCGATCTGGGGCTGCATATCCGTGGGGAAGCCGGGATAGGGCATGGTCTTGATGTTGGTGCGCACCAGGGGGCCGATGCGGCTGACCAGCAGGCTGTCGTCCACCTCCTGGATCTCCACCCCCATCTCGCTCATCTTGGCGGTGATGCAGTCCATGTGCTTGGGGATGATGTTGCACAGCTTCACCTCGCCGCCGCAGGCCGCCACTGCGGCCATATAGGTCCCCGCCTCGATCTGGTCGGGAATAATGGAGTAGCTGCCGCCCCGCAGGCGGTCCACCCCCCGGATCTTGATGACATCGGTGCCCGCGCCCATGATGTTGGCGCCCATGGAGTTGAGGAAGTTGGCCACGTCCACGATGTGGGGCTCCTTGGCCGCATTCTCAATGACCGTCATGCCCTCGGCCAGGGCGGCGGCCAGCATGATGTTGATGGTAGCGCCCACGGACACCTTGTCCAAAAAGATGCTGGTGCCCTTCAGGCGGCCGCCGGCGGCCTCCGCCATGACGAAGCCGCTCTGGGTGTCCACCTGAACCCCCAGGGCCCGGAACCCCTTGAGGTGCTGGTCAATGGGCCGGGTGCCGCCGAAGTCGCACCCGCCGGGCAGGGCCACGTCCGCGCTGCCGAAGCGGCCCAGCAGGGCCCCCAGCATATAGTAGGAGGCGCGGCAGCGGCGGGCCAGCTCGTAGGGCACCCGGCCGTTGCGGAGCCGGGAGCAATCCACCTCTACGGTGTGGGGGTTGACATAGCGTACGCTTGCGCCCAGCTCCTGCAAAATCCCAAGCAGGAGGGTGACATCGCTGATCTGGGGGATGTTCTCAATGCGGCAGGGGCCGCTGACCATCAGGGCAGCGGGGATAATAGCGACGGCAGCGTTTTTCGCGCCGCTGATGTGGATCTCTCCAAACAAGGGACGTCCGCCCTCGACAATATACTTGGTCAAAGATTTGCACCTCTTTTTAATATATCGGCCGATAGGTACAGTTTACCCAGGCCGGAACACTTCATACCGAAAAAATCGGCAATGAGTGGGCATAATCGCAGATGATAATTAGTATAACAGGTTTTCCCATAAAAGCAATGGCTGTCTTCCAAATAAATTCATAAAATTTTAATAATTTCAACCTTGGATTTGGAAATTCCGATAAGAGCAGGCCCCCGGCTTTCAACAAAATGCACCAAAAGTCCGGGAACCGCCCCCTGGGAGGACGCCGCTTTTTCCCTGCGGGCCTTGCAATTGAACGGAATTTCCTGTATCATAGATCCGTAAAAAGGGCGGGCTCCGGTCCGGGAGGAGGACGAGATGACGCGACAAGCATTTGCGGCCCTGGCCGCCGGCGGCCCGGTGCTGCTGGACGGGGCCACGGGCTCCAATCTGCGCACGGCGGGGATGCCGGTGGGCGTGCCGCCGGAGCGGTGGGTGCTGGACCACCCGGCGGCGCTGCTGACGCTCCAGCGCGCCTACGTGGACGCGGGGAGCCGAATCCTGATGGCCCCCACCTTCTCCGCTAACCGTCTGGCCCTGGACCGCTTTGGTCTGGCCGGGGAGCTGGGGCCCCTCAACACGGCCCTGGTCCGCCTGACCCGGGAGGCCGCCGGGGGCAGGGCCCTGGTGGCCGGCGATCTCTCCACCCTGGGCCAGCCCATGGAGCCTCTGGGGCCTATTTCCTACGGGGAGGCATATGATGTATACCGGGAGCAGATGGAGGCCCTGGCGGAGGCGGGGGCGGACCTGCTGGCGGTGGAGACCCTGATGGGCATCGACGAGGCTGCGGCGGCCCTGGACGCGGCAGGCGCGGCGTGCGGCCTGCCGGTGCTGTGCACCTTCTCCGTGGAGGCGGACGGCACAATCCCCTTTGGCGGCACGGCTCTGGAGGCCCTGCTCACCGCCCAGGAGCTGGGAGCGGCCGCTGTGGGGGTGAACTGCTCCGTGGGCCCTGACCAGCTGGAGGCGGTGATCCGGACCCTGGCGGAGGCGGCCTCAGCGCCTGTTGTGGCCAAGCCCAACGCGGGGCTGCCGATGATGGATGCGCAGGGCCAGGCGATTTACAGCATGGGGCCCCGGGACTTTGCCCGCCACATGGCGGTTCTGGCCCGGGCGGGAGCCTCCCTGCTGGGGGGCTGCTGCGGCTCCGCGCCGGACTACATCCGGGCGCTGGCGGAGGTCCTCTGAACGGTTCTTTTTGATCCCTTTTCTTGCAAGAAAAGGGATGTTGACAAAAAATGCGGCAAAGGAGACGATACAATGAAGGTACTGATTTTAGGCGGCGTAGCGGCGGGCACCAAGGTGGCGGCCAAGCTCCTGCGGGAGAACCGGGACTGCGAGGTGACGGTCCTCACCAAGGGCAAGGATATCTCCTACGCCGGGTGCGGCCTGCCCTACTACGTGGGCGGCGTCATCCAGGACAAGGGCCAGCTCATCGTCAACACACCGGAGAAGTTTGCCGACCTCACCGGGGCCAGGGTGGTCACCCAGACCGAGGCTGTGGCCGTCCGTCCGGCGGAGCACAAGGTAACGGCCAGGGACCTGTCCTCCGGCCAGGAGCGGGACTATGCGTACGACAAGCTGGTCATTGCCACCGGCGCGTCCCCCTTTATCCCCCCGGTCCAGGGTCTGGACCTGAGGAACGTGTTCGTCATGCGCACCCCTGACGACGCCATCGCCCTCCGGGAGGCCCTGGAGGCGGGGGAGATCAAGCGGGCCGTGGTGGCCGGCGGCGGCTTCATCGGCCTGGAGGTGGCGGAGAATCTGGCCGCCAAGGGCGTGAAGACCACGGTGATCGACTTTGCCCCCCACGTGCTGCCCAACTTCCTGGATCCGGAGATGAGCGAGTTTGTGGAGAACCGGATGGCCGAGGCCGGCGTGATGCCCCTGACCAACGTAGCCCTGGAGGGCGTGGAGGGCGATGGGAAGGTGGAGAAGGTCCTCACCAGCAAGCGGGCCATGAAGGCCGACGCCCTGGTGCTGGCTATCGGAATCCGGCCCAACACCGCCTTCCTGGAGGGCAGCGGCATTGAGATGTGCAAGGGCGCCATTCTGACGGACGCCCACCTGCGCACCAATGTAGAGGACATCTATGCCGCCGGCGACTGCGCCATGGTTACCAACCGCCAGACCGGCAAGGCCGCCTGGTCCCCCATGGGCTCCACGGCCAACATCGCCGGCCGCGTCCTGGCCCAGAATCTGGCCGGCCGGGACCTGGCCTACCCCGGCGTGCTGGGCACCGGCGTGGCCAAGCTGCCCGGCGGCTGGAGCACCGGCCGCACCGGCCTCACCGAGACCGCCGCCAGGGCCGAGGGCCTGGACGTGGAGACCGTCATCACCGCGGTGGACGACAAGGCCCACTACTACCCCGGCGCGGACGTGTTCCTCGTCAAGCTCACCGCCGACCGGGCCACCCGGAAGCTGCTGGGCGTTCAGGTCCTGGGCAGAGGCGCGGTGGACAAGGTGACGGACATCGCCGTCACCGCCATCTCTCTGGGCGCCACGGTGGACCAGCTGGCCACCATGGACTTCGCCTACGCGCCCCCCTTCTCCACCGCCATCCACCCCTTTGCCCACAGCGTCAACATCCTGCTCAACAAGCTGGACGGCGCTCTGGAGTCCGTCACCCCGGCCCAGTACGCCGCCGGCGCGGCGGAGGGCTACGAGGTCATTGACTGCGCCCAGGCCCCCTCGCTGCCCGGCCGGCGGTACCTCAGCCTCCCCGAGCTGACGGGCCCGGTGGAGGGCCTTGACAAGGACGCGAAGCTGCTGCTGGTGTGCACCAAGGGCAAGCGGGCGTATCTGACCCAGAACCGGCTCAAGCACTACGGCTACACCAACACCAAGGTGCTGGAGGGCGGCGTAACCTTCACGGAGTTCGAGAGCGAGGACTAACAGGCCCTGCTTCGGGAACACTATATACAAGATATACAAAAACAGGAGGAACAGAAAATATGGCAACACTGACCGTCAGCCCCACCGATGAGAAGCGGGTCAAGGCCCTGGGCTTTCTCAGCAACAAGGGCACGGACAACTTCTCCGGCCGCATCATCACCGTCAACGGCAAGATCACCGCTGCCCAGCAGCGGTGCATCGCCGAGGCGGCGGAGAAGTTCGGTAACGGCGTGGTCACCTTCACCACCCGCCTGACCATCGAGGTCCAGGGCATCCCCTACGACAAGATCGAGGACTTCCGGGCCTACATTGCCCGGGAGGGTCTTGTCACCGGCGGCACCGGCTCCCTGGTGCGGCCCGTGGTGGCCTGCAAGGGCACCACCTGCCAGTACGGCCTGCTGGACTCCTTTGCCCTCAGCGAGGAGATCCACCACAGGTTCTACGAGGGCTACCACACCGTGCGCCTGCCCCACAAGTTCAAGATCGCCGTGGGCGGCTGCCCCAACAACTGCGTCAAGCCGGACCTGAACGATCTGGGCATCATCGGCCAGCGGATCCCCAACCTGGATCCGGACGAGTGCAACGGGTGCAAGAAGTGCGGCGTGGTCCAGGCCTGCCCCATGGGCGCGGCCACGCTGACCGACGGCGTGGCGGAAATCGACAAGAGCATCTGCAACAACTGCGGCCGCTGCGTTGACAAGTGCCACTTCGACGCCATGGACGGCGGGACCTACGGGTACAAGATCTATATTGGCGGCCGCTGGGGCAAGAAGGTGGCCCAGGGCCGGGCCCTGAGCAAGGTCTTCACGGACAAGGAGGAGGCCCTCAACGTCATTGAGAAGGCCATCCTGCTGTTCCGGGAGCAGGGCAAGACAGGCGAGCGGTTCGCCAAGACCATTGAGCGCCTCGGGTTTGAGAATGTGGAGGCCCAGCTCCTCTCGGACGAACTGCTCCAGCGCAAGCAGCAGATCCTGGACGCGGAGCTGCATCTGGTGGGCGGAGCCACCTGCTGAGCCGGCGCAAGCATTCGTTATATCAAAAATCTCCCCATATGCCATATGCCCCCACGGCCCTCTCAGGAGCGCCGCCGTGGGGGCTGCGCTGTACAGAATAAGGACAGGGCCCAGACAGGCCCTGTCCTTTTGTCTTATCACCGTATCTCTTTTCCGCTGTCGTTGAGGATAAACATCCCCTCATAGGTTGCGTCGCAGGCCTTTGCAATGGCCGTTAGGTCCTTTTCCGAGAGATTGTCCCGTTTGATCTTCTGTCCGATATTCTGCGCGGTTGTGGGCGGATCCAGCCGTGCGCCCAAATCCGCGAGGTTCATCCCTCTAGCCACAAGCAACATTTTCACTTTTACCGCCATCCCCATTCTCCTGCCCCCCGATGCAATCATTTTATTGTAAATATAAACGAAATCCTTTGATAAAACAAGTAAAACTTTTCTTTTGATATTGACAGTGATCGCAATATAATTTATAATACAAACGAAAAAGTTTGGTTTACAAATAATTCTATGAAAAAAGAAATCAAGGAGGGGTATTTCTATGACAGACATACAGGAGCTATTGAACCGGACGACCCTCAAGGCGGTGGGGACGTTTCTGCGCAGCGACGAGAACCCGGTGGCGCAGATGCTGCGGGAGGACATACCGCCCAAGGCCCTCCTGGACGGCAGGCGGGATGACCTCTGGGTGGCGCTCCGGCGGGCAGAGGCGGCGGAGAACCGGGAGGTGGCGGAGGCTGTGCGGGCCCTGGAGGACGCGGCGGAGAGCGTGGGCTTCTACGCGGGCCTGAAAGCGGGCGCGCGTCTGCTTCTGTCGCTGACCGACGGCGGGGCTCTGGTCTGCTGACGCTTTTGTTACCATTGGAAACAGATTTGTAGCCGAATCGTTAGAAGTTAGTAACGACTTTGATGCAACTGTGTGTTATGCTATCGACAGAAAGCCCTGGACTTCGACAGCAAACGGGCTGAAAAAACACGGCAGCTGCAAAAATCCTTTCTGATTTTTGCAGGCAGACAAATAGACACTGAGACAGGAGGTAACACACATTGCTGACAAAATTGAAGGGATTGAGCACACGGGCAAAGGCCGCCCTGGGTTCGGGCCTGGCCCTGTTGATTGCGGCCGGGGTGGGATTGGGCGTATGGCAGCCCTGGAACCAGACAGAGCCGCCCCCGGAGGACCCGGTGGACCAGGTGCAGCCCGCGCCTGCGCCCCAGCCCCCGGCGGAGAAGCAGCTGAGCGTCAAGGTTGGGAGCGAGGACGTGCCCTGCACCCTCTACGAGGGGGACGGCTGGAGCATCTGCGTGCCCGACGGCTGGTCTGTGTCCGCTACGCCGGACGGCATTGCCATGAACGACGGCGCAACGGTTCTGGAGGTGGCCCGGGAGCGGCAGGCGGGCTATGACGGGGCCTTTGTCACCGCCTGGGCCGGCGAGAACGGCGGCAGGGCGCTGACCTTCTACGCCAGCGAGGGGACCGACGGCGGCTGGAGCGTCACCTTTGGCCCTGCGGACGGCGAGGGCTGGCGGAAGTATGAGAAGCTGGCGGCCGCCTTGGCGCGGACCCTGAAGGCGGGGGACAAGGAGCCCTTTGCGGACAGCTTTGTGCTCCCCACGGAGCCGGACTGGCAGGAGGCCGAGGGGCTGACGGTGCTCTTCCTGGATAAAGACGGGTATGTGCTGGACGACAAGGTGCAGAGCGCGGTGGAGAGCTACATGCTCTCCTGGTCCGATGAGATCAAGGCCGCCCACACGGGGCAGTACCGGATCAACGGCATCAGCTGGCACAGCACCTTCACCGGCCTGCGGGACGGGTACATAGACGTATTCCGTGCCTCTGTCAGCTATGAGCAGACCGGCGGCAGCTGGACCCTGCCCACAGAGGGCGTGCTGGCGGCGGTGTACCACGACGGCGGATCCGTGGAGAAGACCAAGTGGCTGGACGAGAGCGTGGTCCGGAGCCTGCCGGAGCTGGCCGCCCAGCTCAAGGGCTGACGCCGCACAGAGCTGCCAATCCATTCTATCGGCAATACGGCCGGCTGCTTGAAAGCAGCCGGCCGTTTCCATTCCCTGTGACAGCGGGGCGCTTCCCCCGCAGATAAGCGGTTGCGTTTTGGGGCCATCGGTGGTACAATATGACCCTGTAACCGGGGCAGAGGGGAGGGCATGTCTGTGGAGACCTACCGGCTGAAAAACATCGCGATATTGATCCTGCTGCTGCTCAACGGCTTTCTGCTCCTGCTGCTGGGCTATCAGTACCTCCAGGCCCGGCGTTCGGAGACGGATACCGCCGGCCAGCTTCAGGCCCTCTACGAGGCCAACGAGCTGAAGCTCTCCCTCCAGATCGACCTGGAGGAGCAGTCCCTCACCCCGCTGAATCTGACCCGCCGCAGCGAGACGGAGCGGGCCATCGCCTCCTGGCTGCTGGGGAGCGACGCGGCGTCGGCCAGCCAGGGCGGCGGCATCTACAGCTATGAGGGGGACCATGGTACCATCCAGTTCCGGGCCGGCGGCAGCTTTGACGGCAGCCGCCTCACCCTGCCGGTGGACGACATCACGGAGTTCTGCCGGCAGTTCTGCCAGCAGTTTGGCTATGAGGATCTCCAGTTCCAGGTCCAGAACCGCACTGGCAGCGTCACGGCGGTCCAGCAGCTCTCCGGCGTACCCATCTCCGGATGCGGCCTGACGCTGCGCTTTGAGCGGGGCACGCTCACGTCGGTGTCAGGGGCCCACGTGAACCTGGAGGACGCCGTGCCCGCGCCGGCAGAGCGGATGACCTGCGTGACCGCCCTGGTGCGCTTTCTGGACTACCGCACCACGGCGGGGATTGTCTGCGGCGCGGTGGAGGGGGCCCGGTGCGTCTATGAGCTTCACAGCGGGCCGTCCCTGCGCCTGCTGCCCATGTGGCGCATTGACACGGATACGTATACCTATTTTGTGGACTGCGCCACCGGGGAGGTCACCCGCCATTAACGCTGCTGCTCCTCCAGGCTCCAGCCGTAGAGAGGATAGCGCTGGATCGCGCCAAAGATCTTTTTTTTCAGCTGGGGGAACTGCTTTTCCAGCTGAATCAGCAACTGCTTCGTCTCCTCCCGCTTGGTGGATCCGTTGGCGGGGCATGGGTTGGACACCACCGGCAGGCCCAGCCGCCGCACCGCGCCCCGCACATCCCGCTCCTGGACATACAGCAGGGGGCGGATCTGGGTGACCTGGCTGCGGTCCAGGTAGGTTACAGGCTGGAAGCAGCTGATCCTGCCCTCCAGAAAGAGGCTCATGAGCATGGTCTCCACCGCATCGTCGTAGTGGTGGCCCAGGGCGATCTTGTTCAGGCCCAGCCGGTTCAGCTCTGTGCTCAGGGCGCCCCGGCGGAGCTTGGCGCACAGGGAGCAGGGATTCTTCTCCTGCCGGTGGACGAAGATGATCTCGTAGATGGGCACGCTGACCAGGTGGTAGGGCACCTCCAGCTCCTGGCACAGCCTGGCGATGGGGGTAAAGTCCATGCCCGGCGCGCCGCTGTCGATGGTGACCGCCGCCACCTCGAACCGCTTGGGGTAGAAGCCGCGCAGCTTCGCCAGGGCGGCCAGGGTGAGCACGGAGTCCTTGCCGCCGCTCACGCCCACGGCCACCGTGTCGCCGCTCTCAATCATGTTGTAATCTTCCACGCACCGGCGGACCAGGGACAGGATATGCTGCATAGGCGAATCCTCCTGAGAAGAAATTTGAAAATAGCAGAAGAGAAAAAAGGAGCAAACCAAAGAAAAGAGAAGAGATAGAGAGCAATCTATCCGATAAATTAAAACGCGGTTGACAAAAGCGGCCTTGCTGTGGTATAAATGGATCTGCTCGCACAGGGCATTGTACCTGATTTCGGGCAAAAATACAAGGCTTCCTTCGATAGGCCGCCCCAGGCGGCCGGTCTCCCCCGGAGGAGACGCGGTATGGGCCGCCTTTGGCGGCGTATCGAAGGAACGTGAAAGAAGGAGAACACGACCATGTCCACTTTTATGGCAAACAAGGGCAACATCGTCCGCAAGTGGTACGTCGTTGACGCCGCGGGCAAGCCCCTGGGCCACACCGCCGTCATCGTTGCCGACCTGCTGCGCGGCAAGCGCAAGCCCACCTACACCCCCCACGCCGACTGCGGCGACAACGTGATCGTTATCAACGCTTCCAAGGCCACTCTCTCCGGCAACAAGCTGGAGCAGAAGATGTACCGCACCCACTCCGGCTGGGTGGGCGGCCTGAAGGAGACCAAGTACAAGGACATGATGGAGAAGAAGCCTGAGCTGGCCATGCGGGTTGCCGTGCGCGGCATGATGCCCCGCAACGTGGTCACCAAGGACTCCCTCAAGCGTCTGCACATCTATGCCGGCGACACCCACGAGCATCAGGCCCAGAAGCCCGAGCTCTACGCTGCGGAATAAGGAGGTAGAGGAAAATGTATCAGTCTAAGAAGCCCTATCTGTACGGCACCGGCCGCAGAAAGTCCTCTGTCGCCCGCGTCCAGGTCTATCCCGGCGGCACCGGCTCCATCACCATCAACGGCCGCAATATTGACGAGTATTTCGGTCTGGAGACTCTGAAGATGATCGTCCGTCAGCCCCTGGTGGCCACCGCCAGCGAGGGCAAGGTGGACATCGTTGCCACCGTCAAGGGCGGCGGCGTCAGCGGCCAGGCCGGCGCTCTGCGCCACGGCATCTCCCGCGCCCTGCTGCTGGCCAGCGAGGACAACCGTCCTATCCTGAAGAAGGCCGGCTTCCTCACCCGCGACCCCAGAATGAAGGAGCGCAAGAAGTACGGCTTGAAGGCCGCCCGCCGCGCCCCCCAGTTCTCCAAGCGTTAAACGCTTTTCAACCCCCGATGCCGCAGGGCATCGGGGGTTTTCTGCTGAAACAGGCCAATAAAATCTCACGGAATCTCCTCTGCTTCTAAAAGCCTGTTTATTCTCTCAACAACGCCGACAAGAGGGACGCGGACGGCGATTTTGATAAAAAAGATGCAGACGATCATCATGCGCCAAAACCAACTCGAAGCCCAGCGCAGCGGATTCGAGTTGGAAAGGAGGAGCAAAGGAGCGGAACGCAGTTTTAAGGCGGCCCCAAAAGAGACCGCCTTAAAACGGAGTGGAGCGGATTTCGCTCCGACGTGGTACGGGTAGTGGGACTCGAACCCACAAGCATCGCTGCACTGGAACCTAAATCCAGCATGTTTACCAATTTCATCATACCCGCCCGTCAACAACCCATATTATACCCAATCCCCCCTCTTTTGTAAAGAAAAATTTCCCGGGTTCCGGGGGCCGCTGGCGAAAGGGGGCGTCCCCTACTTGATCTCCTGCTCCAGATCGTCAAAGGCGGGCACGTTGAAGAAGTCCCGGAGGGTGATGTCCAGACCGTCGCAGAGCTTCTTGATGGTGGCCACGGTGGCGCTGTTGTTCCGGCCGCTGACGATGTTGTTGAGGGTGGACTGGGTCACCCCGCTGAGGGTGGCCAGCCGGTTGACGGTGATGTGCCGCTGCCGGCACAGCTCCAGTATCCGGGTGCGCACCGCCGTGCTGCTGTCTGTCATCTCTCCACATCCTAACTCAAATGAGATAACATGAGGTTACCCTTTTTTGTGCAGTATGATTACCCCTTTTGAGTTGACTTTTGGGGCGCAGCGTGCTATACTGACCCCGTTGTCAGGGCTCCTGCCATTTTTTCCAGCGGGAATGCCCTTGACAGATATATCGGATGATGATATATTTGAGCCATCCAAGTCCGATCATTCATCCCAAACCAAGGAGGTACCATGAAAGAAATACTACAGGTACAGGGTCTGACCAAGACCTTTCGCCTCTCCGCCCGGCAGCAGCGGCTGGAGCGGACGGGGGAGAAGGTGCGCAGGGCGGTGGACGGCCTCCGCTTCAGCGCCTACGAGGGGGAGATCTTCGGTCTGCTGGGGCCCAACGGGGCCGGCAAAACCACCACGCTGCGGATGCTCTCCACCCTCATCCGGCCCGACAGCGGCGACGCCCTCATCGACGGGGCCAGCGTAGTCCGTCAGCCGGAGCAGGTCCGCTCCCGGATCGGCTTTCTCACCAGCGAGCTGAAGCTGGAGGAGTGCTTCACCCCGGACTACCTCTTCGACTTCTTCTCCGATCTCCACGGCGTGGACCGGCAGCGGCGGGAGCAGCGGAAGGAGGAGCTGTTCACCCGCTTCGGTATCGATCGATACGCCCAGGTGAAGGCGGCCAGCCTGTCCACGGGCATGAAGCAGAAGGTGTCCCTGGTGGTATCCATTGTCCACGATCCGGACATCATCATCTTTGACGAGCCCACCAACGGCCTGGACGTGCTGACGGCCAAGGTGGTGACAGACTTCCTCCGGCAGCTGCGGGACCAGGGCAAGACCATCGTGGTCTCCACCCACATCTTCAGCCTGATTGAGAAGATCTGCGACCGGGTGGGCGTAATCATCAACGGCCGCATGGTCCTGTGCGACGCCCTGGACCGGGTGACCGCCGGGGAGAGCCTGGAGGACAGGTTCTTTGAAATCTACAGAGAAACGGCAGGTGACGGGGTATGAAAAGCGGCATTCTCACCATCATGAAAAAGGAGCTGGCCCGCTTCTTCGGCGACAAGCGGACCGTGGCCGGCGTTCTGCTGCCGGGCGTGCTGATCTATGTGCTCTACAGCTTCATGGGCACAGCTATGGGCAGCGTCTTCGGCGTGGCGGAGGACGCCAGCATCCAGGCCGTCCGCCTGCCGCAGTCCATCGCCGCGGCGGCGGACAGCGCCGGCATGGCCCTGACGGAGGGGAGCGAGGCGGATCTGCCAGCGGCTAAGGCTCTGGTGACGGAGCAGGAGCTGGATCTGCTGGTGGTGTTCCCGGAGGCCTTTGACCAGGCGGTGGCGGACTACAATGTGGCCTCCGGGGAGCCGGCTCCCCTGGTAGAGGTGTACTACAACTCCGTCTCCACCACCTCCCAGTCCGCCTACATGACCTTCACCGGCCTGCTGGACAGCTACGAGTCTCTGCTGGCCAACAAATTCGATGTGAACGCCGGGGAGGGCGGCTACGATCTGGC
Source organism: uncultured Clostridia bacterium (assembly GCA_947365965.1). Lineage (GTDB taxonomy): Bacteria > Bacillota > Clostridia > Oscillospirales > Oscillospiraceae > Pelethomonas. The sequence continues at coordinate 23,600 of CANAZG010000013.1, read as the reverse complement.
CACAGCGGAGGACAGCACCGGGGCCTTCTTTGCCATGATGATGCCCATGCTGCTGATGATCTTCCTCTACTCCGGCTGTTCCGCCGTGGCCCCGGAGTCCATTGCCGGGGAGAAGGAGCGGGGCACCATTGCCACCATGCTGGTCACGCCCATCCGCCGCAGCGACATCGCGGTGGGGAAGATTCTGGCCCTGGCAGTCATCACCGTGCTCTCCGGCGCCTCCAGCGCCCTGGGGACCATCCTGGCCCTGCCCAAGCTTATGGGCGGCGCGGCCGGGGAGATGGACGCGGCCATCTACGGCATACGGGAATACCTGCTGCTGGCGGCGGTGATCCTGTCCACCGTGCTGCTGCTGGTGACGCTGGTGGCCCTGCTCTCCGCCTTTGCCAGGACGGTAAAGGAGGCCCAGTCCTACGCCGTGCCCCTGATGATCCTGGTGATGGTGCTGGGCATCACCGGCATGTTCGGCGGCGGCGCGTCCCAGAACCTGGCAATGTACGCGATTCCCCTGTACAACAGCGTACAGTGCATTGTGGGGATCTTCTCCTTCAGCGTGCTGGGCTCCGGTGTGGCGGTGACTGCCGCAGTCAACGGCGCGGCCACTTTGCTGGGCGTGTTTATCCTGACCCGGATGTTCAACAGCGAGAAGATCATCTTCGGCCGGTAACCCCTTTCGGAAAAGGGCCGGCCCTCGGGGCGCACGCATCAAGCCCCACAGAAGAACTTTCGGGAACCGGCGCGGCTTCGGCTGCGCCGGTTCTTCGTTTACTCCGCGCCATGACCCTCGTATATGGCGGCCATATCCTGTATTCTCCGCTTTAACTCCCTGCGGACATGGGGCGGCGCCAGGCACTCGCACCGACGGCCGAAGCCCAGGAGAATATCGTAATAGTATTCGTTCTCGATGAAGGGGAACAAAACCAGGTAGTGCTCCGCCCCGTCCGGTGAAAAGTCCTCATAGCGGCAGAAATCGAGGACCCGGTCCATGACGGAGGAATGAATGCGGAGGGTAATCCTTGTCTGCATGGCAGCCCCCATCTCCTCAAAATCCAGCTGGGGCCTTTGATGCGCCCGTGGCGCGAAAATCTCCTCCTCCATTTGCAGATTCCACATGCGGGACACCCGGAACAGCCGAAAATCCTCTCTCCCCCGGCAGTACCCATGGAGGTACCAGCGGCTTCCCTTCAGCACAAGCTGACAGGGCTCCACAGTCCGGGAGGTCTCCGCCCCGTGGTGGGCGATATACGCAAAGGTCAGCAGCCTGCTCTCCTGCATGGCGGCTTGAATCCGCTCCAAACGGGGCTGGATATGGCCGCCGCCCATCCAGGGGCTGACGTCGATACGGATCTGATTGACCTTACATGCAATCTCCTCCGCCCTGCCGGCGGGAATAAAGCTTCTGACCTTCGCAAGGGCGTGCGCCAGCTCCTCCTCCCGGATCATGCCGGAAAGGCTGGAGAGGCCCATTAAAAGGGCGGAGATCTCCTGGGCGGAAAAGACCTTTTTGTCCAGCTTGTACTCCGGCATGATTTCAAAGCCGCCGCCTGTCCCCGGCGTTGAGCGGACGGGAATCCCCGCCATGCCGATGGCCTCCATATCCCGGTAGACGGTGCGAAGCGAGACCTCAAATCGGTCCGCCAGCTCCCGGGCGCTGACCCGCTGTTTATCAAGGAGGACCATCACCATACTCACAAGCCTGTCAATTTTCATCCTGCCGCCTCCTCTTTCGAATTATTGCCATACTGCTGTCAACAATCACATGGTACAATAAATGCGCTGATGAATCAACAAAACCTGAAATGGAGGAACTGTATGCGGAACGTATATGTCTATGTGCTGGACACAATGGCGGACTGGGAGCTGGGCCACGTCAGCTCGGAGCTCCACTCCGGCCGGTTTTTCAAGCGGGACGCCCAGGGCGTATCCCTCCAAACCGTGGGCATCGCCAGGGAGCCCATCCATACCATGGGCGGCCTGACCGTCCTGCCGGACTGTCTGGTGGAGGATATTGCCCCAGTGGAAACCAGCGTGCTGCTCCTGCCCGGCGCGGAAACCTGGAGTGACCCCCGGCACAGCGCGATTCTGGAGAAAGCCGGGGAGCTCCTCTCCGCCGGCGCAACGGTGTGCGCCATCTGCGGCGCAACCGCCGCCCTCGCGGGCTGCGGGCTGCTGGACGACCGTCCCCACACCAGCAACGGGGCGGGCTTTCTGGAGATGGTCTGCCCCCGCTACCGTGGGCAGGACTTCTATGTCGACGCGCCCTCTGTGGCGGACGGCAGCCTGATTACGGCGGGCTCCACCGGCTCCCTGCTGTGGGCGAAGCAGATCATTGCGCGCTTGGAGGTTTTTGAGGCCAGTACCCTGGAGGCGTGGTACGAGTATTTCCGCACCGGCCGACCGGAATCCTTCTTTGCACTGATGGAATCCCTGCCCTCCGCCCGGGGGGACCGGCCCCAGCCCTGAGGGCCCCTTTGCCTGGGAATCGCCAGGAGGGCGCAGACGGCTCAGCCGCCTGCGCCCTCTCTTTCTTTTTTGTGCAGGCCCGTCCTCCGGGGCGGGCTGTTCGGGGATCCCTTTGAGGAAGCTCAACCCTCTTGGCCTGCCTCCTGCTTCTCCAGCTTCCAGCGGGCGTCCTTGATGGTCAGGGTCCGCTGCTTTTTCTGACCGGCGGCCATCCTCTCCTTGACCGCCCGCCCGGTGGGTGTGGCGGCCAGCCCGCCCAGGGCGGTCTCCCGCAGCTCCACCGGCAGACGGCGGCCCACCTCGCCCATGGCGTCGATGACCTCGTCCACAGGGATGCGGCTCTCGATCCCCGCCAGGGCCATGTCCGCAGCGGCCACGGCATTCATGGCGCCGATGACATTGCGCTTGACGCAGGGTACCTCCACCAGACCGGCCACCGGGTCACAGGCCAGACCCATGAGATTCTTCAAAGCCATGGCCACCGCGTGGCAGATCTGCTCCTCCTTGCCCCCCTTCAGATGGACCAGGGCCCCTGCCGCCATGGCGGAGGCGCTGCCGATCTCCGCCTGACAGCCGCCGGCCGCGCCGGAGATGCAGGCCCGGTAGGCGATCACCGCGCCGATGCCGCTGGCGGTGAACATGGCCTCCAGCATCTTGTCCTCGGAGAGGTTCTCCCGCCAGTAGAGGGGCACCAGCACCGCCGGCATCACCCCGCAGGCCCCGGCGGTGGGGGCGGCCACGATCCGGCGCATACAGGCGTTGCTCTCCCCCATGGAAAGGGCCTCGGCAATCACCTGAGCGATGAACTCCCCGCCAATGGGGGCGCTGCTGGCCGCGTAGTCCCGCATCTGCTTGCCCTGGCCGCCGGAGAGGCCGCTGAGGCTCCGCCGGTCCCCGGTGTAGACCTCGGAGGCCTCCTTCATGGTGTGCCAGGTCCGGGACATCTTCTCCAGGGAGTTGCCCCGGGACACGCCCCGGTTGACCATATCCGTCTCCAGGATGATCTCCCAGAAGGGCTTGCCCTCCCGCCGGACGGCGGCGACAATCTCCTGCATGGAATCCAGATTCATCTCAGCTCTCCCTCCTGTAGTGGATGACCTGCAAGATGCCCGGCTGCTTTTCGATCAGCTCCACAATGGCGTCGGGCATGGGGTCATCGGTCTCAATAATCATCATCACATTGCCGCCCTTGCTGCTGCGGTGCAGGCTCATGTTGGCCACGTTCACCCGGGCCAGGGCCAGGGCGTTGGTCACGTTGGCCAGATTCCCCTGGTTGTCCATGTGCTGGACGATCAGGGTGTGGTAGTCCCCGGAAAAGCTGACATACACGCCGTCCAGCTTATCCACCCGGATCCGCCCGCCGCCGGTGGAGCTGGCCTGCATCTTCAGGCGGTGTCCGGACGCGCCGACGACCTCCATCTTCACGCTGTTGGGGTGGGCGTCCCGCAGGTCTGTCTCGTCAAAGGAGAACTTCATCCCCCGGTCGGCCGCGATCTCAAAGCTGCTGGGGATGTCCATGTCGTCCGGCGACAGGCCCAGCAGCCCGGCAATGAGGGCCTTGTCGGTGCCGTGGCCCACCCCGGTCTCGGCGAAGGAGCCGTGGAGGTGGAGCGCGGCGGAGACCGGCTCCTCCCCCAGAAGGGTCCGGGCCATGCGGCCGATGCGGACCGCGCCCGCCGTGTGGGAGCTGGAGGGTCCCACCATGATAGGCCCCATGATGTCAAATACGTCGATCATGATCGGCTCTGCCTCTCTTTCTTCCTGTAGTGCAGACATCATATCATATTTCCCCGGCAATGGCAACCGCCGCCGGACATTCTTCTTGCATTTTGCCCCCGGGCTGGCTATCATAGAGAGGGGTGCTCTGAGGAGATCCGGCAGAAGCGCGCATAGGCATGAAAAAGGCCCCCTCAGCGAGGGAGCCTTCAGGCCCTTGGGCGTTTCCGGCGTCCAAAGGGCATATGCTGGAAGCGCGGCGCTCAGTCCTCCGCCCCGTAGGTATTCCGGTAGCGGCGCATACTCTCGGCGAAGAGGGAGCCGTTGGTGGGCGGGGTGTAGGTGATGGCGTTGGCCCCTGCCCGGATGGTCTCCAGGATGCTCTCCTCCGTGGGGCCGCCGGTGGCGATGATGGGGATGTCCGGGAACTGCTCCCGGATGTGGCGGACAATGGCCGGGGTCTCCGCCGCGCCGGACACGTTGAGGATATCCGCGCCGCTGGCGATCCGCCGGGCCACGTCCATCTTGGCGGAGACGATGGTGGCGATCACGGGGATGTCCACCACGTTTTTGATCTGGAAGATGGTCTGGTCCGCCAGGGGGGCGTTGACCACCACGCCAAAGGCCCCCTGGTGCTCGGCATAGGCCGCCAGACGCACGGACCGGGGCCCGTTGGTCACGCCGCCGCCCACCCCCACGAACACAGGCACATCTGAGACGTTGATGATGGCCTGGGCGATGATGGGCTGGGGGGTGAAGGGATAGACGGCGATGATGGCGTCGGCGTTCACGTTCTTGATGATGGCCACGTCGGTGGAAAAGACCAGGGATTTGATCCGCCGGCCAAAGATGCGGATGCCGCTGCACTCAGAAATACAGGTGGGGACCTCCACCTGATGGCTGCGCAGGGTGCCGTTGTAAGTCGGTACATTCTTCTGCATAGGGGCCTCCTCTCCCTTTTGGCTGTGGTTTCCTCCAGTATACCAGATTTCCGCCCCGGGCTCAAGCCGGGGAAGTGTCCCAGCGGTGAACAAGCTATGAACATTCTGTAAAAAGGAGACAGCATATGACAGAAAAGGTACGAATCCAACAGCAGGACCACCTGCCCATGCCCCTCATCTATCTGGCCTCGGCGGAGGATCTGGCGACCTGGTACCGGAGCGGCCTCCTCTGGGCTCTGGACCACGGGGAGCGGGCGCTGAAGCTCTCCTGCTTCAACAGTGAAGCGACTATGGGCATTGACCTGGACCAGGCGGCCCAAGCAGTACTCCGGGTGGCCGCAGATATCCTCTACGACCACCCGGAGGTGGAAAGCCTGACAATTTTATGCGGGGACGAGATCAGCTACAGGACCTACTCCTTCTACTGGAACCTCTGGTACGCGGAGACGAAGCCGGACCACGGTCCCCTATAGAGATCACTTCAGCTCGGGCCAGAACTCCTTGTTGGCCTCGATCATATCGTCCAGGACCTCCTTGGCCACCTTCATGCTGGGCACGGTCTTGTTGAGGGTGAACGCCTGGAGCACCTTCTCGTAGCTGCCCTCGATGCAGCCCTCCACCAGCAGCTTTTCGCAGGTCAGCTGCTGCATCATGAGGCCCTGCTGGAACAGGGGGATGGGATCCTGGGCAATGACCTCGGGCCCGTTCTTGCCGATATAGGCGGGCACCTCCACCATGGCGTCGTAGGGCATGTTGGGCAGGGCCCCCCGGTTCTCGGTAATGACCAGGAAGCGGGCCTTGGTGTCGTTCTTCAGGGCGATGGCCAGATCCGCGATCCAGTCGCCGTGGCTGCCGGCATAGAACACGTTCTCGTCCACCACGCCGGTGGCCAGATAGTGGTCAATGCCCTCGAAGAGGTTCTTCTCCCGGGTCTCCATGACCTCGTTGGCCCGGGTGTGGGTGGGATCGGAGTGCTCCACAAACTCCTTCTGCTGGAGGTAGTAGTTCAGGTAGGTGTTGGGCAGGGTATCTGGGAAGTTCTCCATGATCTCATACACGCCCTTCCACACATAGTACCAGCTGCCCTTGGCGTGGCGGTTGCCCTTGCTGTTATTGGGGGCCAGGGCGGCCTTGTCCTTGAGGTAGGCCGCAGGCAGGAGAATCTCGTGCTCCTTGATATAGGCGCGCAGCTCAGGCATGATGTCCTTGCCGTTGTGCTCAATGGCGGTGAACCAGCCGAAGTGGTTCAGGCCGTAGTAGTCGTAGACAATTTCCTTCTTGTTCTCGATGCCCATGGCGGCAGCCACCACGTCGATGATGGCAATGGGCATATCGCAGATGTTGATGATCCGGGCATTGGGTCGCAGGCGGCGGCAGGCCTCAGAGACGATGGAGGCGGGGTTGGAGTAGTTGAGGATCCAGTGGTCCGGCTTGGCGTACTTGGCCGCATCGTCAATGACCTGCATCATGGGGAAGATGGTGCGCATGCCGTAGGCCATGCCGCCGCAGCCGCAGGTCTCCTGGCCCACGCAGCCGTGGCGCAGGGAGATCTTCTCGTCCTGCTCCCGCATGGCGTACTTGCCCACCCGCATCTGGGCGAAGATGAAGGAGGCGTCGGTGTAGGCGGTCTCCGGATCGTTGGTGACGGTGAGCTTGATGTCGCACTTGAGCTCCTGGTGGAGGATCCAGTCCACCACCACGGCCACCTTGTCCTGACGCTCCTTGTCGATGTCAAACAGGCGAACCTCGTTTACGTCCAGCTCCTCCCGGCGCAGGGCAATGGATTTGACGATGCCCGGGGTAAAGGTGCTGCCGCCGCCTACCAGAGTGATAATCATAGTCGTAATTCCTTTCTCAGCAAGATGTTTCCTTTGATTTCAAGGGGAAAATTCCGGCGCTTTTACAGCTTCTCCAGCTGCTCCTCCACGGCCCGGCGCACGTCCGCCACCTGAAGGCCATAGATGATCTGCACATCGCTCTGTTTCTTCACGATGCCCCGGTTCTGGGTGCGGTTGATGAGGTCCTCGCGAATGAGGCTGGGGTCCTTCAGGTTCACCCGCAGACGGGTGATGCAGTTCTCCACGGTGTTGATGTTGGCCTTGCCGCCCAGGCCCTCAATGATGTCCAGGGCCGTGCCGCCGCCGTCCAGGGCGATGGCGCCGGCGGGAGCGGAGGCGGCGGGAGCCGCCTTGACAGTCTTGGCGGGCGCGGCCTTGGCGGGCGCGGCGGCCCCAGCGCCGGCGGGATCGCCCTCACGGCCGGGGGTGTGGTAGTTGAACTTCTTGATGAGGAAGCTGAACACCACAAAGTAGACCAGAATCTGGAGCGCGCCCAGCACGAACATGAGGGGCATCCGATGGGTCTTGTCGGCGTTGGCGATGTTGGTGATGACGCTGGTGAGCAGGTTGGCGTTCCACAGGGCGGTCACGTCCAGAATCTTGAGAAGGGCCATGAAGGTGCCGGCGATGACCGCATGGAGGAAGTAGAGCAGGGGCGCGGCAAAGATGAACATGAAGTCAATGGGCTCGGTGATGGAGGCCAGAGAGGCGGTGATGACCAGGGGAATGATGGTGGAAGCCACCCGCTTGCGGTTCTCCGGATAGGCGGTGTAGATGAACGCGCCGCCGATGCCGATATAGCCGAACATCTTGGTGAAGCCGATGGACATATAGTAGATGCTGTCGGAGAAGCGCTCGATGGGCATGTTCATCTCGGCCATGACGATGGGGTAAGCGCCCACAATGGTGGTCTCGCCCATCTGGAGCACGCCGCCCATGTCGGAGAACTGGAAGGGGGTGTATACCAGATGGTGCAGGCCGGTGGGCAGCAGCAGCCGCTCCAGGAAGCCGTAGAGGAAGATGCCGAAGGCGCCGGTGTCCTTGATGACGCCGCCCAGGGCGCTGATCCAGCCCTGAACCACGGGCCAGATGTTGTTGGCAAGCAGGGCGAAGAGGATGGCCACAAAGACCAGGCAGATGAGCGTGAAGTTTGCGCCGGAGTAGATCTGCAATGCGCCCTTGAAGCGCTTCTGATAGGTGCGGTTGAACACGTAGCCCACCAGGCAGCCCAGGATGATGCCGCCGAACACGCCCATGTCCACGCACTGCACGCCCAGGATCTTGGCCTGGCCGGTGCCGAACAGGCCCAGCATGGGGGCCTCCTCGGCCAGGGAGCCGGTGAGGGTGAGCAGGGTGTTGGAGCTGATGAGGTACATGAGGTAGGTCATAAAGCCGATGAGGGCGGCCTTATGCTTCTCGTTCTTGGCCAGTGCGGCGGGGATGCCGATGACAAAGACCACGCTGAGGTTGTTGATGATGCCCATCACGGAGTTGTAGATCAGCTGGCCCAGGGCCTGGATGGGGCCCCACTGGAGGAAGGGCAGCACGCCGGTGATGGTCTTATTGGTGAGCAGCACGCCCACCACAATGAGGATGCCCGCCGCAGACAGGTACATCAGCGGCTGCACCATGGCCTTGGAGAATTTCTCCAGAGCGCCCATGATACGTTCTTTCATAGCTTGTTTCTCCTTCGATCATTGATTGAGGCGAGATATAAGATCTATGTTCACCCGGTCCGGCTCCCCGCGCGTCAGGCGCCGGGCCGGGGGACTGCCCATATGGGAAATCAGGGCTTGTTTGATAATTGACGATACGCTCAACAGCAAGGAATTTTTTTGCCAGACAAGGCAAATTTTCGCAGGCATACTGTCGTATGGCAAGAAAATTTAACGCAGTATGGCGGAAAAAGGCCTGTTGTTTGGGCGTGTTGACAATTTTCAAACATGCCCTAGAACACCTTGGTCAGGTGGACCAGCAGATAGAACTTCTCCTGCTGGTTGAGGGCGTAGCCGAAGGCGGAGCGGCAGTACTGGTCCAGCCGGTCCAGACAGGCCCTGTTTCTGGGGTGGTGGCCGATGAGCAGCTCATACATGTCCTCCATGCCCTCGTCCTCCCAGCCCTGGCCCTGGAAGATCCGCTGGGCCAGGAATTTCAGGTGGGTGATGAGGCGCATGGTGTCCAGGCTGTCCCCGTCCAGGGTCACGCCGTAGGTCTCCTTGATGATGTCCAGGGTGCCCTTGACGAATTTCAGGATGTCGTAGGCCGCGTTGTGGTCCACAGAGATGGAGATGAGGTGCAGGGCAATATAGCCCGCCTCGTCCTCCGGAAGGGACACGCCGCAGCATTCCCGGATGATATCCAGGGACCGGCGGCCCAGGTCGAACTCCCGGCGGTAGAGAAGCCGGGTCTCGCTCAGAAGCAGGTTGGGCAGGCTCACGCCGCCGCTCTGGCGCTCAATGGCGAAGCTGATGTGGTCGATGAGGGATATGGTGGCCTGGTTGCTCATGGAGAAGCCGTCCTTCTCCGCAGCGGCGATGATCCGCTCGGCGGCCTCCAGCACATCGGGCCGCACGTCCTGGAGCATCTGGAGGAACTTGGTCTGCATCTCATCCTGGACATAGTAGACCTTCTCCACCAGCTCCTCGCTGATGGGGTCCCCGGGCCGCTTATTGAAGCCGATCCCCCGCCCCAGCACAATGGCCTCCCGGCCGTCGGGCATCACGGTGGAGACGGCATTGTTATTGAAAATCTTGATGGAACGCACACCAACACCTCTTCACACCAGAGTGCGAAATAAAAAGGCACGAATCCCTAAAATGGTCCCCCATTTGTAAGAACTCATGCCTGATTGAACAGTAACACGATCGCAGCAGTATTTTTGATGGGATTATTATACAAAGAAGATTTTCAAATGTCAAGTCTCGCAAAATGCCGATTTTTACCCGGTCAGATTGGTAAATTTGAACAAACTTTGAACGGTGTTACTCCAGGCAGCGGGTCCGCTCGGGGCAGGCGTAGAGTACGCCGGTCTGGGGCTCCACCCCTTGGATGCGAAAGAGTTCCTCCACGGTGACAAAGGAAAAGCCCCGGTCCTGAAGTCTGTCCACGATCTCCAGGGCCGCGTCCACGCTGGTGGGGTAGAAGTCGTGGAGCAGAATGATGTCCCCCGGGCACACGCACCCGGTCACCGCGTCCGCCACCTTGGCCGCGTCCAGGAGCTTCCAGTCCTGGGGGTCCACGGACCAGTAGATCATGGGGGTGTTCACCAGCTCCGCCCGCTGCTCGTCCATGCGGCCGTAGGGCGGGCGCAGCCAGAAGCTCCCCTGGCCCACTGCGGCCTGGAGCATCACCTCGGTCTTGTGGATCTCCTCCACCACCGCATCCTTGTCCGCGCCGGCCAGCCGGACGTGGGAGTAGGTGTGGTTGCCGATCTGGTGGCCCTCCGCAGCCATCCGCCGCAGCAGGGCCTCGTTGCCCGGGATCTGCTGGCCGATGACGAAGAAGGTAGCCGCCGCGCCCCGCTCCAGCAGGCCGTCCAGCAGCCGGGAAGTGGTGCTGGCCCGGGGGCCGTCGTCAAAGGTCAGGGCCACGTACTTGGGCTCCTCCACCAGGGTCTCCAGGGTGTCTATGTCCAGCTCCCCCAGGATCTCCATCGGGATCTCCGCCGGCCCGGCGGCCGGACTCTCCAGCTCCGCCGGCCGGGAGCAGCCCCACACCGGCAGGAGGAGCAGCGCCAGAAGCGCGGATTTCATTTTTTTCATGTTCCCGTTCTCCCTCCCTTTGGGCGTAGTGTGTCCCCAACGGGAGAGAATATCCCTGGCGGCGGAACGGCATTTATTTCATGTTTTTGCTGAAAAAACAGGCGGCCGGAGGAGAATCTCCTCCGGCCGCCCGGCCTATTCATTCGATCCATTTTTGCCCGCAAAATAGGACTGACACCAGCCGATCCACTTCTCCTCCTGCTCCTGGTGGCCATACAGGGCCATGTCTGGGATATGGAACACCCCTCGCCGCCGGGCCTCGGCCACGAAGTCGGCAAGCCAGGCGAGATCCGCAGGCTCCGTCTGGGAGACAAAGACCATAGCTGTCCGGATCCCTCTCTGCCAGGCCGTGTACAGCCGGGTGTGGCCGTCCAGCGTACACAGCGCCCCCTCCAGCTCCGCCACCGGGATCACCAGATCCGAGCCGCTGCGGAGGAAGCTGCCCACAGCCGCGCACTTCTCCCGATCCACGGAGAACTGGGTGGGCTGGAGGGCGGCGATCTCCACCTCCCGCCGCGCCACCTCCGGCAGGCGGAGGAGGCACTGGCCGGCCTCATCGTAAAAGGCGGTAATGTGCTCCGCGTAGAACCGGAAGCAGTCCGCCGCCTCCTCCAGACCCGCCAGATTCCCGTCCGGGACGGAGACCACCGCCTCCCTGTCCGAGACGATCCGGAAGGACCAGGGCTGTCCGTCCGCCAAAAACGCGCCGTGCTGGCGCAGGACCTCCGGCGAAAAGCGGGGGTCCGTATAGCCGTCGATTCTCTCTATTTCCATGGTTTCCTCTGTTGTCCTGCCGCGGCTACGCCAGACCCAGGAAATCCCGCAGGCCCACCGAGGTCCTGCCCTGGAAGCCGGTGAGGGTCCGGGCGTGGTAGAGGGCGCTGATGATGGCCTCCTCCACCGCCTCCACAGCGGCCAGGAATACTGGGTCAATCCGGTCGTCCCGGACCATCCGGTATGCCTCGATAGCCGCCCCGCCCCGGTGGGGCACCCGGTTGGCGGTGGTGAAGGCGATGGCGATGTCCCCGCTGCCGTTTCCGCAGTAGGAGCCGGTGCGGCCCAGGGACACCGCCGTGCGGCGGGCCACCCGGCCCAGCTGCCGCTCGGAGAGGGGAACGTCCGTGGCCAGGAGCATGATGATGGACCCGTCGTCCTTCACGGCCAGCCGGTCCCCGGCGGAGCGGGTGTCGATGTGCCGGCCGCCGATCATCAGATCCCCGGCCCTGCCGAAGTTGGCCATCACCAGCGCGCCCACGGTGCAGGCTGTCCCGTCCAGGTCCACCACCCGGGAGGCGGAGCCGATGCCCCCCTTCAGACCCAGGCAGCACATGCCGGTGCCGCCGCCCACGGCCCCCTCCTCAAAGGTCTCCCTGGCGGCGGAGATGGCCTGGAGGACGTGCTCCTCCCGGACATGGAGGCCCTGAATGTCGTTGAGGCGGCCGTCGTTGCACTCCGTCACCAGACAGTTGACCGAGCCTGTGTAAACCCCCGCGCCGGCGTTCTGCTCCAGCACGTACCGGCACAGGCCGGTGAAGGCCGTGCCCACGCTGAGGGTGTTGGTGAGGAGGATGGGTGTCTCGATGGTCCCCAGCTCCTGGACCTGCAAAATCCCCGCGCTCTTGCCAAAGCCGTTGATGACCGCCGCCGAGGCCATCACCTTGTCCAGAAACAGGTTCCCCGGGTGGGGCAGCACCGCCGTGACCCCGGTGTTCACCTCCCCCTGCTGGATGGTGACATGGCCCACCCGCACGCCGGCTACGTCGGTGATGAGATTGCGGGGCCCGCTGGGCAGGGTGGCGTGGAGGTCCAGCGGCTCGATTCTGGGAATACCCATGGCATTCTCGCTCCCTTCTTCTGTGTTGGCTCTATTATATCCGCCCGGACCGGGTTTGACAATAGGGCCGGAGGGCGTTTTCTCCGAAAAAATCCGTTTTTCCCCTGTAATGCACCTGAAATGTACATAGTCAGCGAAAAAACAGCCCCCTCCGCCGCCGGACAAACCGGCGCAAAATAGGGCTTCCATTTACAAACGAACTGTGCTATATTGTTTGGGTCTGTCATCCGTCTGCGGGGCCGTGCAAAGCCTCCGGCGTTCGATGGGCATGTTCTGCTTACCCAAAAATCATCGGGAAAAGGAGTGAGAGGATAGCAAGCGGCCCGCCGCCGGCGGTCCAGCGCTCGATGACAGCAGGAGGAAGGCCGCGCACAGATTCTCAAATGAAATTGCAGAGACCCCAAATACAATCATTCATCAGGAGAGAAACATATGGCGCCTATTGCACACAGTGGAAACGATACGCAGAAGATGAAACGCATTGGCCGCAAGGTGGGAAACCTGGTAGCGGCGATGCTGGGCGTGAGCATCACCCTGGTGGTGGTGCTGTGCGTGCTGATGTTCTACCGGCTCACCATGTCGATGATGCAGAAGGAATGCGTCAGCGGCACCAACGTGCTGGCCTATGAGCTGGCCGCCTATACCGGCGATGATGACGAGACGCCGCTTTTGGACGCGCTCAAGGAGGAGATGGGCTGTGAGTTTACCATCTTCCATGGGGATGAGCGGGCCCACACCACCATTCAGCAGAATGGACAGCGGGCCGTGGGTACCCGGCTCTCCAGCGACATTGCGGAGATTGTGCTCAAGCAGGGCAAAAGCTATGTGGGGCAGGCCACGATTCTGGGGGAGAAGCACCTGTGCTCCTATGTCCCTACATACGACGCCAACGGCCAGATTGACGGCCTGATCTTTGCCGGAATCTCCATGACTGACGCGCTGGGCCAGATCGGCCTGACGGTGGCGCTGTCCTTTTTATCCGGCGTTGCGCTGATTACGATCGGAATCATGCTGATCGGAGCCTATATCAAGAGGACCGTTTCCAAGCCCCTCTTCCGCCTGACCATTCTGGCCCAGACGCTGGAGCAGGGAGATCTGGGCCTGAACCAGCACCAGACCATGATGGTGGAGATCGACTCCAACGATGAGATCGGGACGCTGTCCAAATGCTTTGACAACACCATCAGCCGCCTGAGAAACTATATCGGGGAGATCTCCCACATGCTGGAGGCCATTGCCAACGGCGATCTGACGGTGCAGATCACCCAGGAGTATGTCGGCGACTTTGCCGCCATCCGCACCTCCCTGAACGATATCCTCCAGAGGCTCAACTCCACGGTGGGACAGATCGTCTCCAGCGCGGAGCATGTCTCCGCCGGCGCGGAGCAGATGTCCGTTGCCGCCCAGGCCCTCAGCCAGGGTTCCATGGAGCAGACCGGCGCTGTGGAGGAGCTGGAGGAGACCATCCGCTCTGTGACGAACAGCGTCAAGCAGACCGCGGAGAGCGTCCAGCGGGCCCGGGAGCAGGTGGACGGGATGGGCAGTCAGCTTGCCGAGGGCAACCAGAGGATGCAGGAGATGACCGGCGCCATGCGGGAGATCACCGACAGCTCCAACGAGATTGAGAAGATCATCAAGACCATTGAGGACATCGCTTTCCAGACCAACATCCTGGCCTTGAACGCGGCCGTGGAGGCCGCCCGGGCTGGCGCGGCGGGCAAGGGTTTTGCCGTGGTGGCGGACGAGGTCCGCAATCTGGCAGCCAAGAGCGCGGAGGCGTCGCAGTCCACCTCGGCCCTGATTGGACGCTCCATTGCCGCAGTGAACCAGGGGACGCAGATTGCCGACGCCACGGCCAGACAGCTGGAGGGCGTCGTGGCAAACGCCAACGGGATCGTGGAGACCATCAACGCCATTGCCGCCGACGCCCAGACTCAGGCGGGCGCGGTGGAGCAGATCCAGGATCAGATCGGGCAGATCACCGGCGTTGTGCAGACCAACTCCTCCACTGCGGAGGAGAGCGCGGCCACCAGCCAGGAGCTCAGCGCCCAGGCCAGCGTGTTGAAGCAGCTGGTCAGGACCTTCCGCCTCCGTCAGGTGTAAAAAGGAATATTTTCCGGGGCGGGAATAGCCCCCGGCAGAGGGACCGCTGCGTCCTCCGCCGGGGGCTTATTTTTTCAGCAAGGGGCCCTGAAAGGCGAAACTGGCGCAGACCAGGCCGCCGCCCCTGGCGTTGTTGCAGATGGACAGATCCCCGCCGTGGCGCTCGCACAGGAGCTTACAGATATGCAGGCCCATGCCCATCCGGCCGCCGCTGACCTCCCGATAGAAGGGCTCCATGGCCCTCTCCAGGGCCCGGCGGGAGAAGCCCCGGCCGTCGTCGGACACCACCACGCACAGTGCGCCCCCCTCGGCGGACACGGACACCTCCACCTGGCTCCGGCTGTGGCGGAAAGCGTTGGTCAGTAGGTTCTCGCACACCTGGACCACGATCTCCCCGTCTACGTTCCACACGCCCTCCCCGTGGACGGTCCACACCAGGTCCCGCCCATTTCGCAGGATCTCCGCCGTGTCCGCCAAGTCCGAGAGCAGGACACGGCTGTTGGTGGGGCCCCGCCGGACCTCCACGTCCTCCAGCCGCCGCAGCCGGGCCATGGCCTCCACGTAGCTCTCCAGCCGGTCAATGTGCAGGCTCATCACCCGCACCTCCTCCAGGACCTCCTCCTCTGTCAGCTCCCCCTGGGGAATGCCCGAGAGGAGCATCCCCGCGTGGCCCTTGAGCACGGTGAGGGGCGTGCGCAGATCGTGGGAGAAGGCGGCGTTCAGCCGCCCCCGCTCCTCCATCTGCCGCCACATGGCCCGCTGGCTCTCCGCCAAGGCGGAGCGCATGGTCTCAAAGGACCGGCACAGCCGGCCCATCTCGTCCTCCCGGCCGTAGCGCAGGGAGAAGTCCAGCCGCCCGGCGGCAATCCGGGCCGAGGCGTCCTCCAGCAGGCGCAGGGCCTCCGCCAGCCGGCGCCGGTAGAAGGCGGCGGCGCACAGCACGGCGCAGCCCCCGTAGCACAGAGGCACCAGCAGCAGCTGCGCCGCCCCCAGGAGGAAAAAGGCCCGCCGGTCCCCGGCGGGCAGCTCCGGCGTGAGCACCAGCTCCAGCGCCGCGCCCTCCACGTCCCGCTCCAGGCGCAGGTCCCGCCCGTCGGCAGAGAAGGTCATGGCCTCCCCATCGCTGTAGAGCACCGCATAGGAGAAGCCGCCGGCCGTCGGCAGGTCCTCCAGCCGGATGGTGTGGACCTCGCTGCGGTCCAGACACCGCCGGAGGATGCTCCACCGCACGCTGTCCAGGCCCCGGCTGAGGACTATGCACAGCGCGGTGGCGGCGGCAAAGGCGGCCAGGGCGTACAGAGCGTAGGCGGGCCGCAGGCCCATGTCCCGCCACCGCCGTCCTCTCACCTGCTCCATCGGTAGCCGCACCCCCAGACCGTCTCAATGTACCGCTTCGCCCCGGCGGCGGCCAGCTTCCCCCGGATGCGGCGGATGTGCTCGGCCACCACGGAGCTGTCCCCCTCGCTGTCGTAGCTCCACACCCGCTCGTAGATCCGGTCCTTGTCAAACACCAGCCCCGGGTTCTGGGAGAGAAAGGCCAGAATGTCGAACTCCTTCTTGGCCAGGGGGATCTCCCGGCCCTGGAAGCGGAGGGTGCGGTCCGAGTAGTTGATGACCAGATCCCCGTCAAAGCGGAGCCGGGCCGGGGCCGCCCGCCGGCTGTCCCGGCGGAGATGGGCCTCCACCTGGGCCCCCAGCACGTCGATGGAGAAGGGCTTGACGATGTACTCGTCCCCGCCGGCGGCAAAGCCCCGCAGCTTGTCCCCGTCCTCCACCCGGGCGGTGAGAAAGAGGATGGGGCAGGCCACGTCCTGCCGGATGCGGCGGCAGACCTCCAGCCCGTCCACATCCGGCATGCTCACGTCCAGCAGGATCAGATCCGGCTCCCGGGCAGACAGAGCGATGGCCTCCTCCCCGCCGTAGGCGGTGAGCACATCGCAGCCCCGGCGGCGGAAGTAGCTGGCCAGCATGTCGGTGATGTCCCGTTCGTCGTCGGCAATGAGGAGCTTATAGGGCATGGCAATCCTCTCCTCTCTCTTCAGCCCTCCCCGTTCAGGCCCCGCAGCAGCGCCTCCCGCACCCGGACCGTCTCCCCCTGCCGTGGAGCGGTCCGGTCAAAGCGCACCGCCTCCCCGGCAGTGATCCGCCGCGCCCTCCGGTCCAGCCGCAGCGGCACGAAGTCCAGGGGCGCGTCCGACACCCGCCGCCAGAACCGGTCAATGAGCAGAAATCCGTCGTATATCTCCCCCATGTCCCCGGATCTGTCGGTGTAGTCCACATCCGGGAACACGATCACAGGATCCCCGGCCTGGAGCGCCTCTACGGTCTGGCGGAAGGTCTCCTTCAGCCGCGCCGAGCCCCGGTACACCGGGATGGCCCCCACGGAGCGTACCAGGGCGCTGGCATACCCCGACACAGCCCGGGCCAGAAGGGCGGCCGCCGGCCTGGGCAGGCCAAAGCGCCGGGTGAAGGTGTAGTCCCGGTACTGCCGCCGGCACGCCTCCCGGCTCAGAAACACGTGGAGTACCCAGGGCCGGGTGGGGAAGGGCAGCCAGCACTGGGTGGCCAGGGGACCGGCCATGTCGCCGTGGCTGCACACGAACACCGTGGGCCCCTCCGGCGGCGCCGCCTGGACGCTCCAGCGGCCCACGGCCAGGCGGATGAAGGGCCGGCTGGCGAAGAAGAGCTTCCCCCGGGTCATGGCCTGCCGTCCTCCCGAAAGACCCAGCGCAGCTGGATCTGGTAGCTGCACAGGGCCAGGATGATGTCCCCCAGAGCCTTGTTTACCGTGGGATAGATCCCCGGCAGCAGCCGCTCCAGGGCCAGCAGGAGCAGGTAGGAGCACAGCAGCTGGCTCCCCCACAGGAGGTAGTAGCGCAGAAGGGTCCGCCCCCGGGGCCGGGCCCCGAAGACGTAGCGCCGGTTGAGGGTGTAGTTCAGGGAGGAGGACAGGGCCCGGGCGGAGAGGGTGGACCACCAGTAGCAGTACAGGGGCGGCAGGGGCCGGAAGATCACCGCGCTGCACAGCCAGAAGGTCAGCACGTCCGCCGCCGCGGAGAGGGTGGAGGACAGGGCGTACCACCCCAGCCCGGAGACCAGCACCAGAAACACCCGCCAAGAGTCCCGGACCGCCCGCAGGTGGGTGCCCCGGTTGTTGTCAAAGTAGATCACCTGGATGGTGACCTCCTCCAGCTCCCTGTGCTCCTGAGCCGCCCGGATGAGCATGTTCATCTCATACTCAAACCGCTCCCCCTTGATCTCGCCGCACCAGGGGAGCAGCTCCCAGGGCACCCCCCGCAGGCCGGTCTGGGTGTCCTCCAGCCGCACCCCGTAGAGGCTGTGGAAGGCCCAGCTGCTCAGCCGGTTGCCCACCTTGGACCGGGCGGGCACGCTGGGAAGGCCCAGATCTCGGACCCCCAGCACCAGCCGGTCCCCCGCCGCCCGGGCGGCCCGGCCCACGGCGCACACGTCGGATACACTGTGCTGTCCGTCGGCGTCGGCAGTGACCACGGCGCAGCCGGTCCAGGCGCTCTGGTTTAAGATGTACGCAAAGGCGGTCTTCATGGCCCGGCCCTTGCCCCGGTTCACCGGGTGGCGCAGCACCGTGCACCGATCCAGGGCCTCCAGGGCCGCGAATATCTCCCGGCTCCCGGGGCCGCTGCCGTCGTCCACCACCACCAGCGCCTCCGGGCTCCGCGCCAGCAGGGCTGCGGCATAGGACAGCAGCTCCGGGGCCGGATCCAGCGCCGGAATCATCACAACGCACCCTGCCAATTCTGTTTCCTTTTCCACGGCCGCGCCTCCCATGTCTGTCCCCATAGCCAACCCTCCTTTGGTCAGACCGGACCAGTCCGGTCTGAGGCGGCGGGGCCCCGCCGCCTCATAAGTTTTGCCTTATTCTATACCACAGTTTTCAATTTTTTTCCAACTACCGGAAGCATCCGCCGCTCTCGTCCAGCAGCTCCAGCCGCCGCACGGTGACAAAATCCGGCGACAGGGCCGGCAAATAGGTCCCCACCGCCTGTCCCAGCAGGGCCGGGTTCAGCCCCGGGTTCTGGGCGGACACCACCACGTCCAACCGCAGCAGCCCCGGCTCCCCGGTCACAGTCAGATCGTGGAGCATGGGCCGGATGTCCACGTCCGCCATGCTCTTGCGCTTGGTCCGCTTCTGGATCACCAGACTGGGGCCGGTGAGCAGGGCCTGGATCTCCGCGGCCCCGTTCTCCGGCACGCCCCTGTCGTAGAGAAAGGCGACGCGGCAGGAGAGCCGGGCCAGATCCCGCACCGGCCAGGCCGGCGCATAGCAGGCCCGGACCCGGATGCCCTGGGGCAGGAAGGGGTTCAGCTCCGCCGGCAGGGCGGCGGCGTCCAGGTCCTCCACAGTCTCAAAATCCAGGATCTCGCAGTCGCTGCACTGGCCCACCGGCAGGGGCAGGGCGAAGGAGATGATGGGGTGGGGGTGGAAGCCCTGGGAGTGGCGCAGCACCAGTCCCAGCCGCAGGAAGGCCCGCTGGAAGGTGCGCAGAAGGTCCAGGTGGGAGATGTACGCCGCCCGGTCCTCCTTGACAAAGAGAAGCCGCAGCTTAGCCATGGTAGCACTCCCCCCCTTCCACGCTGTTGGCCCCGCAGCCGCTGCACTGGGTGCGGCAGTCCGGGGTGGTGACGGACTGATAGGCCAGCTCCCGCTGGCGCCAGAGATAGTCGTCCGATACATAGCAGGAAATCATGGACCAGGGGAGAATCTCCTCCCGGGTCCGCTCCCGGTTGGCGTAGAAGGCCGGGTCCAGGCCGCACTCGGCAAAGGCCTCCAGCCAGCGGTTCAGATCAAAGCAGTCGCTCCAGGCGTCCAGCTTGGCCCCCTTGCGGTACGCCCGCTCCAGCACCCGGCCCAGCCGCCGGTCACCCCGGGCCAGCACAGCCTCCAGGAAGCTGGTGTCCCCGTCGTGCCAGTTGTAGGTAACGGCCTTGGCGGTGATGGCCTCCCGCAGCAGCTTCACCCGCCGCTCATACTCGCTCCGGGAGATCTGGGCCTCCCACTGGAAGGCCGTGAAGGGCTTGGGCACAAACCAGGAGGTGGACACGGTGATGCGCAGGCCCCGGTTCTTGTTGGACGCGTGCTCCCGCCAGGTGTGGACGGCGTGGCTGGCCATCTCCGCGATGCCCAGCACGTCCTCGTCCGTCTCCGTGGGCAGGCCCAGCATGAAGTAGAGCTTCACCGCGCTCCACCCGCCGGAGAAGGCGGTCTTCAGACTCTCGGTGAGGTCCTCCTCGGTGAGGTTCTTGTTGATGGCGTCCCGCAGCCGCTGGGTGCCCGCCTCGGGGGCGAAGGTGAGCCCCGCCTTCCGCCCCCGCTGGAGGCGGCCCATGAGCTCCATGGAGAAGTTGTCCGCCCGGAGGGAGGGCAGGGACAGGTTCACGTGCTTCTGCCGGCACATCTCCTCCAGGTCGTCGCACAGCCCCACCAGCTCCGGGTAGTCGCTGGTGGACAGGGAGCTGAGGGTCATCTCCTGGTAGCCGGAGTCGGCAATGGCCTCCTGACCGTACTGGGCCAGCTGCTCCCGGCTCCTGCACCGCACCGGGCGGTAGACGTACCCCGCCTGACAGAACCGGCACCCCCGGATGCAGCCCCGGAACACCTCCAGGGTCACCCGGTCGTGGACGATCTCCGTGGAGGGGACGATGGTCTTGGCGGGGTAGTAGGCCCTGTCCATGTGGTGGACCACCCGCTTGACCACCCTCTCCGGCGCGCCGTCCCGGGCGGTGATGGCGCGGACCGTGCCGTCCTCCTTGTAATCCACGTCGTAGAGGCTGGGCACATAGACCCCCTGGATTTGGGCGGCGGCCCGGAGGAGACGGGGCTTGTCCCAGCCCTCCGCCTTGGCCCTCCGGCAGAGCGCCACCACCTCCGGCAGCAGCTCCTCCCCCTCCCCGATGAGGGCCATGTCGATGAAGTCCGCCACCGGCTCGGCGTTGTACATGGCTGTGCCGCCGGCGATGACCAGGGGGGTCAGGGCGGTCCGGTCCTCGCCGCGCAGGGGCAGCCCCGCCAGATCCAGCATGTTCAGCATGGCGGTGTAGGCCATCTCGTAGCCCACAGAGAAGCCGATGATGTCAAATTCCCCCACCGGGTCTCCGGACTCCAGGGCGTAGAGGGGCAGGCCGGCGGCGCGCATCTCCGCCTCCATGTCCGTCCAGGGGGCGAAGGCCCGCTCACACCACACGCCGGGCATCTCGTTGAGCGCCCCGTAGAGGATGCGGTAGCCCAGGTTGCTCATGCCGATCTCGTAGGTGTCCGGGAAGCAGAAGGCGAAGCGCAGCTCCACCTGGGCCTTGTCCTTCATCACGGCGTTATACTCCCCGCCCACGTACCGGGCGGGCTTCTGCACACGGGGCAGGATTCTTTCCAATCTCTTGTCCACAGTTCATCTCCTTTTTCTAGCCACCCTCAATTTCCAGGGTAAACAAGCCTATTTTAGCCTGTTTGCCGTCGTTTGACAAGGGGAATTTTGGGAACGGCTGGGGAAAAGGGAGGGCCGGAGGAAAAATTCCTCCGGCCCTGGCGCGAAACGTCGTTTCACGCAAAAGGTTCTTTTGATCCTTTTCTTTCAGGAAAAGAATGTCAGCTTACTCCTCCACCTTGTACAGGTCGATGAGCTTCATCAGGTGGGCGTAGCGCTCCTTGGCGGCCTCCTCGTTCCGGGTGAACAGGACCTCGGACCGCTCGGGGAACTCACGGGTCAGGCGGGCGTAGCGGGCCTCGTTCATCAGGAAGTCGCGGTAACCGCCGGCGGGAGCCTTGCTGTCCAGGGTGAAGGGGTTCTTGCCCTCGGCGGCCAGAGCAGGATTGAAGCGGAACAGGTTCCAGTAGCCGCAGTCCACGGCCTTCTTCATCTCCTTCTGGCAGTTCATCATGCCGCCCTTGATGGAGTGCATCTCGCAGGGGGCGTAGCCGATGATGAGGGAGGGGCCGTGATAGGCCTCGGCCTCGGCAATGGCCTTGAGGGTCTGGGCGGTGTTGGCGCCCATGGCCACCTGGGCCACGTACACATAG
Organism: uncultured Clostridia bacterium; assembly: GCA_947365965.1. Lineage (GTDB taxonomy): Bacteria > Bacillota > Clostridia > Oscillospirales > Oscillospiraceae > Pelethomonas. Next base: position 1,893 of record CANAZG010000013.1, on the reverse strand, counting down.
CCGTACTGCATGGCGATCTCGCTCAGGCTCTTCTTCTTCATCTCCTTGCCGGCTGCGGCGAACTGGGCCACCTGGCCGATGTTGGAGGCCTTGGAGGCCTGACCGCCGGTGTTGGAGTACACCTCGGTGTCGAAGACGAAGATGTTCACGTCCTCGCCGGAGGCCAGCACGTGATCCAGGCCGCCGTAGCCGATGTCGTAGGCCCAGCCGTCGCCGCCGAAGATCCACACGCTCTTCTTGTTCAGGAACTCCTTCTTGTCCAGGATGGCCTTGGCCAGCTTGCAGGCGTCGCAGTCGCAGTACTTCTCGCCGGCGTCCTTCAGGGACTGGGCGTGGGCCTGCATCTCGGACTGCTTGTCGCCAAAGACCTCCTTGCCCGCGGGGCTGCCGGCAAAGGCCAGGCACTGATCCACGGTCATCAGGCTCTCCTCCAGCAGGGCGACGTACGCCTTGGTGGCCGCCTGGTTGGCCTCGCCGTCCTCCATGGTATCCAGCCACTTCTGAGCGGCCTCCTTCAGGGGGGCGTAGGCCCAGTCGATGGCGATGAGCGCCTTGGTCTCCTCAGCCAGGGCGTTGCGCACGGCCTTCTGGCCCACGTACATGCCCAGACCGTGCTCGGCGTTGTCCTCGAACAGGCTGTTGCACCACGCGGGACCCTTGCCCTCGGCGTTGGTGCAGTAGGGGCTGGTGGCAGCCGGTCCGCCCCAGATGGAGGAGCAGCCGGTGGCGTTGGAGATATACATCCGGTCGCCGAACAGCTGGGTCACCAGACGGGCGTAGCTGGTCTCGGCGCAGCCGGCGCAGGAGCCGGAGAACTCCAGGTAGGGCTGCTTGAACTGGCTGCCCTTGACGGTGTTGTCCTGCATGTCCGCCTTGGGAGCGGTCTTGACCAGGTAGTCCCAGACCTTGGCCTGGGCGGCCTCGCTCTCCTGGGGCACCATCTTGATGGCCTTCTCCTTGGCAAGGCAGGCCTCCACGCACACGCCGCAGCCCATGCAGTCCAGGGGGCTCACACCGATGGCGTAGGTGTACACGCCCTTGCCCTTGCCGGCCTTGACAGGCGCGGTCTTGAGGCCCTCGGGAGCGTTCTTGACCTCCTCCTCGGTGAGGGCGTAGGTGCGGATGGTGGCGTGGGGGCAGACGTAGGCGCAGGTGTTGCACTGGATGCACTTGTCCGGATCCCAGGTGGGCACGGACACGGCCACGCCACGCTTCTCATAGGCGGCGGCGCCCAGCTCGAACTGGCCGTCCACGTGGGGCATGAAGACGCTGACAGGCAGGCTGTCGCCATCCATGCGGCCCACGGGCTCCAGGATCTCCTTGACCATGGTGACCAGCTCGGGCTTGCCGGCCAGATCGTGTCCGGCCTTCTCGTCCGCAGCGTTGGCCCAGTCGGCGGGCACGTCGATCTTCACAAAGGCGGTGGCGCCGGCGTCGATGGCCTCGTGGTTCATCTTCACCACGTCCTCGCCCTTCTTGGAGTAGCTCTTGGTGGCGGCGTCCTTCATATACTGGATGGCCTCCGCCTGACCCATGACCTTGGCCAGGGTGAAGAAGGCGGACTGAAGGATGGTGTTGGTGCGCTTGCCCATGCCGATCTTGGCGGCCAGGTCAATGGCGTTGATGGTGTAGAGCTGGATGTTGTTCTTGGCGATATACTGCTTGGCCTCGGCGTTCAGGTGGTGGCTGAGCTCCTCGAAGTCCCACTGGCAGTTAATCATGAACACGCCGCCGGGCTTGACGTCGTTGACCATCTTGAAGCCCTTGGTGACATAGGAGGGGTTGTGGCAGGCCACGAAGTCGGCCTTGTTGATATAGTAGGGGGAGCGGATGGGCTTGTCGCCGAAGCGCAGGTGGCTGATGGTCACGCCGCCGGTCTTCTTGGAGTCGTAC